>JAJZJN010000111.1 GCA_021851165.1 Actinomycetes bacterium | reverse complement strand
AGTAGCCCCTTCCGTCGGGCGTTGGCGCCAGAGCGACGACTGGCTTGCCGGGCTGCGCCGAGGCAGGCAGCCCAGGCATCGAGCCGTAGAACTGGGCGTCACCGAAGGCGAACACCCCGCCGTCCGATGCCACCAGCCAGTAGCCTCCTCCATCGGGCGTTGGCGCCATCGAGACGATCGGATCTGCTAGGGCGAGGTTGCCCGTCGAGCCGTAGAAGCGGGCGTCTCCGAACGAGTAGACGTCACCTGCCGAGGTGGTCTCCCAGTAGCCCCTGGCGACTGGGGTGCTGGCAACTGGGGTGCTGGCAACTGGGGTGCTGGCAACTGGGGTGCTGGCCGAAGGTGCTGCTGCCGGCACCGTGGCTGCAGACTGCGCTGCTGCCGCTGCGGGCGACGCGTCCATCACAGACAGGGCGACGCCCAGGGCCATGGTGCCAAGCGCGCCCATGGCGATCCAGCGCAGCAGCACAAATGGCCGAGATGAGCGTTGGTGACCAGAGCTGGGCATGTGAGACCTGAGCTTATCTTCCTACGACTGAGTAGTGCGACTACGAGCAGTAGTGAGATACCTACGCACTGTGGGCCTCTGACGATCGGCCACGGATGAGGCACTGCCTGCCGCGCTACACGGGTGGTCTTCGTGAAGTTCAATGGAGCCCGTGTCCTGCCCCGGTGGCGGGACGGATCCTGTGACCGGTGGGAGGTAGGTAAGTGATCGCGTTGGTGCTCGTCGTGGCTGTAGTGGTCGTCCTGGTCGTGGCCGGGCTAGCGAGGCAGGCGGCCACCCGTAGCGGCGTCCATTCGATCGACCGGCATGGTTCGGCCATGAGCGCCCTGGCAGCCCTATCGGAGCGCAAAGCAGGACTGGTCGAGGAGGAAGATCAACGCGAGCCAGCATCCCGGAGCCGTGACGAGCAGGACGAGGCCCTGGTCCACGCTGGGAAGGCCCCACTCCACCCACAGCCCCGATCTCGTCCGCGCAGCGCGCCTGGGCCGCTCCCGCATGCCGAGCCTGGTCGTTACCCACCGGCCGCGCCATCTGGGGAGAAACGAGGCCTGGCAGCGTACCGGGCTCCGGCACACGCAAAGTCCTCTGCCGTGAAAGTCCCGAGCCTTGTCGACCAGGCAGCGCGCGTGGTCGGGGTATGGGAGCCTCCTGGCGGGCGCGACCCTGGGGTGGAGGCTAACTCCCGGTTGACGGGCACCACCGGGCTCGTTCTGATGGTCCTGCTGTTCATGGAGGGATTGACCATTCCCTTCATAGTCCGGTTGATCTCCTGGCACATTGTCATCGGGCTGGCCCTGGTGCCACCCCTCCTTGTGAAGATCGGATCCACACTGTGGAGGTTCTCCCGGTACTACCTGGGAGATCCGCGCTACCGTCGTGCCGGTCCCCCCCACCCGTTGCTCAGGGTGCTCGGGCCATTGGTCATGATATCGACCGTGGTGCTCATGGCTTCGGGCATCGCCTTGTGGCTCGCGGGGCCCCAGGACCGCCTGCTGTTCCGGGTGCACCAGCTGACCTTCGTAGCCTGGTTCTGCTTCGTGGCGGTCCATCTGGCATCGCATCTGCTGCGAGCCACCCGGCTTGCCGCATCGGATGCCAGGGATGCGAGGGCCAGGCGACCGGCGGTGCCCCGTGCACGCCTGCGGCGTGCCCTGGTGGCAGCAAGCCTGGTGCTGGGCATCGCAGGCGGGTTTGCCGGTCGCAGCATCGTCACGAGCGGGTGGACAGGGGTGGCGCGGGCCGCTCCCGGCGCGCCCAAGGCGATGCGGAGGCCCGATCAGGGAGATGCTCGCTCTGCGCGTGCGGTCCTCGATGCGACACGAGCTGGGAGTAGATGAGCCGGGCGGATATCGTTGACTTTCCGTGGTTCGGGGTTACCAGGGCTGAACCTGTCGCGATGGGATAGTCAACTGGTTGCCAGGGCAGTTGCCGGTAGATTGTGAAGGTGGCCGAGCACTACTGGTTGGAGACTCTGGGATGCCCGAAGAACCAGGTCGACTCCGACAAGCTCGCGGGCACGCTTGCTGCAGAAGGCTATGTTCCTGCCGAGTCCCCTGCTGATGCCGACTTGGTGGTAGTTAACACGTGTGCGTTCATCGAGGCCGCGCGCCAGGAGTCGGTCGATATGGTACTGGAGCTCGCTGCCACCCGCCGCGGCGGGGCGCGCCTGGTGGTGACTGGATGCCTGGCACAGCGCTATGGGGATGAGCTGGCAGCAGCAATCCCCGAGGTGGACATGGTGGCAGGTTTCGGCGTGCCGGTAACCCTCGGTGTTGCAAAGCCTGTTCCCACATTCGATCTTCTGGAGCTTCCCCGCCCTCCGGTCGGTGCTCCCTGGGCATACCTGAAGGTGGCGGAGGGCTGTGACAGGCGCTGCGGATTTTGCGCGATACCGTCGTTCAGGGGACCTCAGCGATCCCGCCCGCTCGATTCGGTGCTCGCGGAGGTGGATGAACTAGGTGGAGCGGTACGTGAAGTGGTCTTGGTGGCCCAGGATCTTGCCTCTTGGGGTATGGACCGTGCCAGCTTGCACCAGGGAGGACGCTCTGCCGCTGACAGCGCTTCGCGTCCCCTGGTGGGGTTGACGAGGGAGCTGTCCGAGCGGGTGGAACGAGTCCGCCTGCTTTACCTGTATCCATCGTCGCTCGACGAGGAGCTGGTGTCCGCGATCCTGAATACGGGAGTGCCGTATTTCGACCTCTCTTTACAACATGTGTCGCGACCGCTGCTGGCGCGCATGCGGCGTTTTGGCAATGCGGAGCTCTTCCTGGAGAGGATAGAGAGCATACGCAAGGCGGATCCCGAGGCCACGCTCAGATCCTCGTTCATCCTCGGCTATCCAGGCGAGACCGAGGAGGACCATGACCTGCTCCTCGAGTTCATCGTGCAGGCTGAGCTGGACTGGGCGGGATTCTTCACCTTCTCCGAAGAGCCGGGCACTCATGCAGCGGGTTTCGGCTCCGAGGTGGCGAGGGTACCCGAGGCACTTGCTCTGGAACGGCTGAGGGAATGCGCTGAGCTCCAGGACGCTCTCACGGCTCGCCGTCGGAGGGACCTGGTCGGCACCGTCCAGCGTGTGCTCGTGGACAGCCCCGGCGTTGCACGATCGCACCGCGAGGCACCAGAGATAGACGGGATAATAGAGGTGCCTCAGGATGTGCCTGTGGGGTCCTTTGCCGACGTGGAAGTAGTCGAGGCTATGGGGACGGATCTGCGAGCCAGGCCGGTGCGCGGATGACCAGTACCGACGGCATCGAGGCATCCGGGGTGCGAGGCGCGGGAGCTATGGGAGATCGTGAGGCCACCTTCGGACCCTCTGCCCTGGCGACCCCGGCCAATCTCGTCACCGTCGCGCGCCTGGCGGCCACGCCTGTGGTCATGGCTCTAGTGGCACTGCACGGTCCGGGGCTGCTGGAGTTCTTCTCGGCGTTTGTCGTTGCCGCCACCGACGGGCTTGACGGATGGATAGCTCGCCGTCAGGGCACTACACGCTCTGGTGCCTTCCTCGACCCTTTGGCCGACAAGGCTGTGGTGCTCGGCTTGCTCGCTGTGGTTGCTGCCCGGGGTGAAGTGGGGTGGCTGCCTGTCATGCTCATAGGTGCCCGTGAAGTGTGGATGAGCACCTACCGAGTGATAGTCGCACGCCGGGGGGTATCGGTGCCGGCGAGACGGTCGGCGAAGGTGAAGACGGTGATCCAGGATCTAGCAGTGGGGATCTGCCTTCTTCCGACGCTGGCGATTCACCGCGAGGTGCTTCAAGCGGGACTGTGGGTGGCGGTGGTGTTCACCCTCGTAAGCGGTGCGCAGTACATGGTCGATGGACGCAGGGCCGCCGGGAGGGCAACACCGGCCGGGAAGGGACCCCTCGCATGAGGGTGGAGGTCCTGGCGGTGGGCACCGAGCTGCTGCTCGGCCAGATCGTTAACACCAATGCTGCCTGGCTCGGCGATCAGCTGGCAGCAGCAGGCGCTGACTGTAACTTCCACCAGGTCACTGGCGACAATCACACGCGCATAGTGATGGCGCTGCGAGATGCTCTGGCACGTGGTGAAGGGGTGATTGTGTGCGGAGGCCTCGGACCTACTCACGACGATATAACCCGTGAAGCCATCGCTGAGGTAATGAATGTTCCTCTGGTGCGCGATGAGGCCGTCGTCGCACGCATCAGGTCCATGTTCGAAGGCCGCGGGCGCTCCATGCCGGAGGTCAATGCGCGCCAGGCAGACGTTCCTCGTGGAGCGTCCGTGATAGATCAGGCTCTCGGGACAGCACCAGGGCTGATCTGTGGAGTAGGCCGGAAGGTGATATATGCCCTCCCGGGGGTTCCCTACGAGATGACCGAGATGTTCACTAGGGGGGTCCTGCCGGATCTGCGCCGCCGGATGACCGAGCGCGGCGAGGCCGGGGTGGTGCTGAGCCGGGTGCTTAGAACCTGGGGTCTCAGCGAATCGGCTCTCGCCGAGCTCCTGCAGGCGCGGATAGCCACCCTTGACCTGGAAGGTGCCAATCCGACCATAGCGTTCCTGGCAAGCGGTATGGAGGGGATCAAGGTCAGGATCACCGCCAAGGCGGTGGATAGCCCCAGTGCAGCGCACCTGATCGACAACGAGGAGAGGGAGATACGCCAGCTGGTAGGGGACGTGGTGTTCGGGGTAGACGGGGAGACGATGGAGTCGGTGGTGGCAGGGCTGCTCGAGCACAGGGGCCTGACCCTGGCGGTAGCGGAGTCGCTGACCGGGGGGATGGTAGCGTCGCGCCTCGTGGCCGTCCCTGGGGCCAGCAGGTGGTTCAGAGGTGGTGTCGTCGCATACGACTCCGCGGTCAAATACGAGTTGCTCGGCGTGCCCGAGGGTCCTGTCGTGACGCGCGATGCTGCCAGTGCTATGGCTGAGGGAGCGAGGAGAGCCCTGCGGGCCGATGTGGGCCTCGCTCTCAGCGGTGTCGCGGGGCCCGATGAGCAGGAGGGTCGAGCTCCAGGGACGGTCATGATTGCCCTGGCCGGTGAACCAGGCGGCACCGGGGTCGGCTCCGGCGGGGCAGTTGAGCTGCACCTGCCCGGTGATCGGGAACGGGTGCGGCAGTACGCCACGACTTCGGCGCTCGACCTGCTCCGTCGCCATCTCATGGGGAGGGATCGCTAGGGTGATGCTTCCGGGCACCGCCTCATCGTCTGTTTCTCCTTTCCATCGCGTCGAGGATCCCCGACGTCTGCAAGCACTCATCGACGCGATGCTCCTGATCGAGGCCGATGTGGATTTGCCCGTGGTCCTGCGCAAGATCGTGGAGTCGGCGGTGGAGCTTGCCGGAGCCCGCTACGGGGCGCTCGGCGTGGTCGACGAGTCGGGCACTGGCCTGGCAGAGTTTGTAACGGTCGGCGTGGACGGTGACACGATTGCCGCCATCGGCTCTCCTCCCGAGGGCAAGGGAGTGCTCGGCCTCCTGGTGAGGGATCCTCACCCGATCCGTTTGGCCGACATATCGCTTCATCCGGATGCGGCGGGGTTCCCGCCGGGGCATCCTCCCATGCGCTCGTTCCTGGGAGTACCTATATCTGCGGGCGGCGAGCTCTACGGCAACCTCTACCTGTGTGACAAGCAGGGCCAGGCCGAATTCAACCAGGAGGACGAGGACGTCATCGGCACCCTTGGGCTAGCTGCAGGGCTGGTGGTCGACAAGGCGCGACTCGTCGCAAGGCTCAGGGAGCTGACCCTGTCCGAGGAGCGCGAGCGCATAGCACGCAATCTCCATGACACCGTGATCCAACGCCTGTTCGCGGTGGGCTTGTCCTTGCAGAGCTCGTTGCGCCTCGTCGAGCAGCCTGAGGCCCAGGAGAGGATCAGCCTCGCGGTGGAGGATCTCGACGAGACCATCAGACAGATCCGCACCACGATATTCGCCATCAGCCGTTCTAAACGTCGAAGCGGCCAGGGCCTAAGGGCCCAGGTGCTCGACTTGCTGGACGAGGCGGCCGGTCGCCTCGGTCTGGAGGTCAAGGTGACCCTGGACGGACCGATGGACACTGCTGTCGGCGAGGCATGTGCAGAGCATCTCCTGCTGGCGCTTCGAGAGGCGGTGTCGAACGTAGTTCGCCATGCAGGAGCGAGCACCATCGACGTCAGGATCGTGGTCGACCCGCCGAGTGATCTGCGGATGACGGTATACGACGACGGGGTGGGGATCGACCCCGCAGCCCTGGGCGGACCAGGTCGTGGGCTTGCCAATCTGGGTGAGCGAGCTCGCCTCCTCGGCGGAGCGTGCTCGGTGGCTCGCCGGCCCGGTGGCGGCACGGAGCTCGCGTGGGAGATTCGCCGGCTGTCGTGAGAAGGGTTCGACTGCAGGCAGGCTACCCTCGAGGCGGTATGGAGATGGATCTGGAGGAGGAGCTGGAGATGCCGACAGCGTCACTACGAGACGAGCTGACCCATGGATCCGGGGTATAGCGGGGTGGTGGATGGAGCGGGCGCAGGACCGAGCTCGGACGAGCCTGGCATCAGGGTGTTCCTGCTTGACGACCACGAGGTCGTGCGCAGGGGGCTTCGTGATCTCATAGAGGCTGAGGGCGACCTGCATGTGGTCGGTGAGGCAGCCACTGCCGCAGAAGCCATCGCGAGGGTTCCTGCGACGCACCCAGACGTAGCAGTGCTCGACGTGAGGCTGCCGGATGGGGACGGAGTCCAGGTCTGTCGTGAGCTACGATCCACGATCCCATCCCTGCGCTGCCTGATGCTCACTTCGTTTGCCGATGACGAGGCGCTGTTCTCGGCGATCCTGGCGGGAGCGGGCGGGTACCTCCTGAAGCAGATTCGCGGTTCTGACCTGGTTGGCGCTCTGAGACGCGTCGCTGCGGGTGAGTCGCTGCTGGACCCGACCCTGACAGCTCAGGTCATCGAGCGCCTGCGCTCGGGGACCGGCGCGTCCGAAGATGAGCGACTATCCCGGCTCACCGCTCAGGAGCGCAGCATCCTGCGACTCATCGCCGAGGGGAAGACCAACCGTCAGATTGCCGAAGAGCTGTATCTCGCTGAGAAGACGGTGAAGAACTACGTGTCGAATCTGCTTGCCAAGATGGGCTTCTCCCGCCGCACCGAAGCAGCGGTGTACGCGGCCCGCCTGTCAGAACGCCATGGCCACGACTGACAGCCAGGCATGGCCGGCTGGTGTGTCAGGCCGGCTGGTGTGTCAGGCCGGCTGGTGTGTCAGGCCGGCTGGGGAGGAAGTGGTCCTGACGTGCTCGAGGTGCCTGTGGTGGTCGTGGCCGATACGCCACCCCCGGGTCGGGTGTTCATCTGGCGGTAGTAGTCACGCCAGATCAGGCGATGAAGTGGTAGCCAGCGTGGTATGTCCCTGATCCCCGGGATGAACGGAACGAACAGAAGCGCCAGGCTGCACAAGGTCATGATCGCTATGACCTCGACATCGCCGTTGCTCGAGGTGGACATGGGCGGGATCTGGTACCACATCGTGTACAGCCACAGCCACGGCTGGCCAGGCCAGGATCCCGTCTCACTCATCACTCCCCACTGAGACCCCGACAGATGCTGGGCTTCGACAATCTGCCCCCAGTAGCTGGCTCCGTGCTGGGCCTTCCACGAGTCACCGAGGAACATGATCGGCTTGGTGTAGTTGGTCGTGTAGAACGACGAGTGGGTTAGTAGCTGAGCATCGAGCGCACCCGAGCGTGCCATGCCGAGCAGGGATTCGAGCATCTTGCCAACGGGTCCGAAGGCTGCTTTCGGCACCACCAGACGGTTGTCGACCATGTGGGCCTTGGCTAGTGCCACGCCATACGCCTTTTCCCAAGCGGCGCGCTTGGCGGGGCTTGCGGCTTCGAAGCGTGCCAATGCAGCCGTGAGAGCCGGCTGCCCGGTTACCGTCTGGAGCGGGTCGAGGATGAACGACTTGGAAGGGTTCAGTGGGTAATGGACGCCTAGGGCATTCTGGATCGAGATGCCGAACAGGTCCTGGACGTCGCCGGATGCGTGGTTATAGGGAGGACCATACGTGGCAGAGTCGCTGGTGTCGTTCAGCTCTGACAAGGCGATCTGGGTGAACCCCACCGGCTGGGCCGATGCCCAGGCCTGCAGGGTTACCGGTGGGACGTCGGGCGAGGAGAAGAGCACGGCTAGGAGAACAGCGAACAGGGCGACCACCACCACTGCTATGGTGGCCTCCTTCACTATGTCGTAGCGCCGCAACGGTCCCTTCCAGGGCGCGGCATCGGCTACCCGCCGCCGCGTCCGAAGCTCGCGAGGGGACATCGGCATCCGAGCGGCTCCTTGGGCTGGACCATTGGGACCTGCAGGACCGCCGTTGGCACTCACAGATGTCCTCCTAGCGTCGAAGAGCCTGAGCTGGTCTCACCTTCAGCAGTGCCCATGGCACCCGCACGCGAACCGGTTGAGACGAGTCCGGCGATTGCCTGGGCATCGTCAGATGGCAGGTCGGAGTGCTCGATCGGCGCGTCGAGGGGGTGTACGACGCCGTGGACGCGGACCATGACGATATGGATCGCCACTATCACGACCAGCACGAGCGGGACGAACACGATGTGAAGCATGAGCGCCTGGCCGAAGTTCATGGTGTTGAAGAAGGCTCCGATGCCCCCGGAGTTCATGGCATCCTTGGCCTCGAAAGCTATCCACTGGGAGTCGAAGTTCGTCTGGGAGAGGTAGCCGGTGAATCCCTCGAACACGGACACGAGGAATGCCACCACGCCAGTCATCCAGGTGAGTGTTCGTTTCCCCCGCCAGGCTGCCATCCAGAACTTCCCCCACAGGTGGATCGCCATGAATCCCATG
>JAJZJN010000110.1 GCA_021851165.1 Actinomycetes bacterium | reverse complement strand
GGGGGGCGGGATCACCTCGACACTTCCCCCGGCACGCTCGATGGCAGCCCGCGCCGAAGCGGAGAAGGCGTGAGCCTCCACCCTGAGCGGGCGGTTCAGCTCACCACGGCCGAGGACCTTCACCATCGCGCCCTTGCGGACCAGCCCCACCGCCGCAAGTGTGGCCGGAGTAGCCGTATCCCCTGCGAACGACTCCAGCGTATGCAGGTTGACCGGCGCGTAGCTGACCCTGAAGGGGTTGCGGAAGCCCTTCAGCTTCGGGATGCGTTGTGTCAGGGGGAGCTGGCCCCCCTCGAAGCCGGGCTTGATCGTATCGCGAGCCCCTTGCCCCTTCGTTCCCCGCCCGGCAGTCTTGCCGCCCTTGCCGGCGATACCCCTTGCCACCCTGCGCCGCGGGCGGTTCGCCCCTTCCGGCGGCTTCAGCTCGTGCAGCTTCATGCCTGCTCCCTCCTGGCTGCTGCCGACCTGGCCGCACGCTGAGCCAACTGGACGGCCCGCTGCTGGTCGGCCTCTACCTGCTCGGCACTCGACAGCTCGACTAGGTGGGAGACCCTTGCGATCATCCCACGGATCTCCGGGCGGTCAGGCAGGACCCGCGCCCGCCCCACACCACGCAGCCCGAGCGCGCGCAACGTAGCCCTGTGCTTCGGCTTGGTGCCGATGCCAGAGCGCACCTGGGTCACCCTCACATATGCCTCGCCGACATCGGCTCCGACGGCACGCGCCGCGCCGCTCACTTGTCAACCTCGACGAACAGATCGGCCGCCCGCTGGCGCTCACGGTAGGAACGCAGCACACCCTTCGGCGTCACCTCGTCGGCCGACTTGCCACGTAGCCGTGCGATCTCCTCGGGGCGCTTCAGGGATTTCAGCCCGGCGATCGTAGCGTGGGCCACGTTGATCCCGTTGGACGAGCCGAGCGACTTCGACAGGATGTCGTGGATTCCGGCCATCTCGAGTATCGCCCGCGCCGCGCCACCGGCAATCACGCCCGTCCCTGGTGCTGCCGGCTTCAGCAGCACACGCCCTGCACCCGCCTCGCCTATCACCTGGTGGGTGATGGTCGCACCGGCAAGGGGCACGTCGAACATGTTCTTTCGAGCATCCTCGATACCCTTCTGGACCGCGAGGCCCGCCTCCTTGGCCTTGCCGTAGCCAAGACCGACACGCCCCTGACCGTCACCTACGACCATGAGCGCCGTGAAGGAGAACCTGCGGCCACCCTTCACAACCTTGGCCACCCGGTTGACCCGGATGGTCCGCTCCTCGAACTGCGTGTCGAGCATGCTCTAGAACTCCAGTCCTGCCTGGCGGGCGGCATCAGCCATGGCGGCTACTCGCCCGTGGTACTTGTAACCGCCCCGATCAAAGACCACCTGCTTCACCCCGGCGCCGGTGGCGCGCTCGGCGACCAGGCGGCCCACAGCACGTGCCGCGTCTATGTTGCCACCGGTGCCAGCCTGCCGAAGTGCAGGCTCCACCGAGGAAGCTGCCGCGACAGTCCTGCCCGTCGTGTCATCGATCACCTGAGCCGATATGTGGCGCGCAGACCTGAACACGCTCAGCCGAGGCCGCGCAGAGGTACCCGAGATGCGCTTGCGAACCCGAACATGCCTGCGTACCCGAAGTGCGCGCTTGTGACGTGCTGTCATGGCCATGGCTACTTCGCCGCCTTGCCGGCCTTGCGCAGGACACGCTCGCCCGCGTAGCGGACCCCCTTGCCCTTGTAAGGCTCGGGCTTACGGATCTTGCGAATATCGGCTGCCACCTGGCCCACCTTCTCCTTGTCGATCCCCTTCACCACGATACGCGTAGGGGCCGGCACCTCGAATGTGACCCCGTCGGGAGCATTCACCGTAACCGGATGAGAAAACCCCAGGGCCAGCTCGAGCGAGCCTGGGCTCTTCGCCACTGCGCGATACCCGACACCTACTATCTCGAGCTCCTTCGTAAAGCCGTTCGTGACACCGAGCACCATATTCGCCATGAGGGAACGCGTGAGGCCGTGGAGAGCCCGATGGTGCCGCTGATCGTCCGGACGCTCCACGTACAGCGTCGACTCGTCTTGGCGCACGGTGATGCCTGCAGGAAGCGTCCTCGACAGCTCGCCCTGGGGTCCTGCCACCTTCACGCGGCTCGCGTCAACTATGACGCTCACTGAGCTCGGAATAGGAATCGGGGAGCGACCTATGCGCGACATCCGAATCCCCTCCTGCCAATCCGCTCCGAGACGCAGACGAACACGGCTTCCCTAGAAGAAGATTCCATGGCATCCTCACCAGACATAGCACAGCACCTCTCCACCTACGTGGTACTTACGCGCCTCGCGGTCGGTAAGAAGCCCACGGCTCGTAGAGACCACCGCCACACCCATGCCGCCCACGACACGGGGAATCCCGTCGGCCTGGGCATATATACGAAGGCCCGGCTTCGACACCCTCTTGAGGCCGGATATGGTCCTCTTGCGGTCCGAAGCGTACTTGAGGGTGATCTCCAGCATCTTGCCGGGGCCCTTGGTGGCTGGTGCCACGTCGTACCCGGCTATGTACCCTTCGCGCGTCAGGATGCCTGCGAGTGACTCCTTCAGCTTGGAACTGGGCATGCGCACTGTGTCGTGCATGGCTGTATTCGCATTGCGGATACGGGTGAGCATGTCCGCCACGGGGTCCGTCATCGTCATCGGCGATCCCCTCCCCTCACCAGCTCGCCTTGGTGACGCCGGGAATCTCCCCGGCGTGCACCATCTCGCGAAGGCAGATCCGACACAAGCCGAACTTACGGAACACAGCCTTAGGCCGCCCGCATCGCTGGCAGCGTGTATAGCCCCGGACCTTGAACTTGGGTGTGCGCTGCTGCTTCTGGATAAGTGCCGTCTTGGCCATGCGCCTACACGCTCTCCTGTCGAAATGGGAACCCGAACGCGGCCAGGAGGGCGCGGCCCTCCGTGTCGTTGCGGGCGGTGGTGCAAATCGTAATGTCCATGCCACGAGTCGTGTCGATACGGTCATAGTCGATCTCGGGGAATATCAGCTGCTCGGTGATCCCGAAGGTGTAATTGCCGCGGCCGTCGAACGAGCGGGGCGACAACCCTCTGAAGTCCCGGATACGCGGGATTGCCATCGAGATCAGCCGATCGAAGAACTCCCACGCCCGATCACCCCGTAGGGTGACCATGACTCCTATAGGCACGCCTTCGCGGAGCTTGAAGCCGGCTATCGAGCGTCTCGCCCGCGTCACAACGGGCTTCTGGCCCGATATCACCTCCAGATCCCGGACTGCGCCTTCGATCAGCGACGCCTGCTGGGTGGCTTTACCCACCCCGATGTTCAGGACGACCTTGTCCAGCCGCGGGACCTCCATGATGTTGCCAAGGCCGAGCGAGCTCTGAAGAGCCCTGCACACCTCCTCGTCATAGCGTTCACGCAGGCGCGGCCTGGATCTCTTCACGATGGTGGCTGTCATAGGTCACCTCCGCACTTGCGACATATGCGGACCTTGCGACCCTGCTCGTCGAAACGCACCCCGATCCGGGTCGGACCACAACTGCCACAGAGGATCGCGACAGCCGAGACGGGTAAAGGCATGTCCTTGTCGATAATTCCTCCCTGCATCGTGGCGCCCCTGGGCTTCGTATGACGCTTCGCCAGGTTCGCCCCGTCGACCACGACCTTGCCACGATCGGGAAATGCCTGCATCACCTCACCCTGCTTGCCCCGATGCTTGCCGCTCAAGACCTGGACGCGGTCGCCCTTCCTGATGCGCATCACAGCACCTCCGGCGCAAGCGAGACGATACGCATGAACTTCTTGTCGCGCAGCTCACGACCCACGGGGCCGAAGATACGAGTTCCCCTGGGTTGCTGCTGATCGTTGATCAGCACAGCGGCATTCTCGTCGAAACGAATATAGCTCCCGTCCGGGCGGCGCTTCTCCTTGGCAGTGCGAACGACGACGCACTTGACCACGTCACCCTTCTTCACACCGGCACCTGGAATGGCATCCTTCACAGTCGCCACGAAGATGTCGCCGATGCTCGCGTAACGACGTCGCGATCCACCGAGCACCTTGATGCAGAGGACCTCGCGCGCACCGGAGTTATCGGCCACCTTCAACCTGGATTCCTGCTGGATCATCGCGCCCGCTCCATGATCTCTGTGACCCTCCAGCGCTTCGTGCGCGACAGCGGTCGAGTCTCGGCTACACGGACGCGGTCACCGACCTTCGCTTCATGCCTGTCGTCGGCGTAGAGCTTCTTCGTCCTCTGGACGATCTTCCCGTAGCGCGGATGGCGCACTCTCTCGGTCACGGCAACGACCACTGTCTGGTCCATCTTGTCCGACACCACGATGCCTTCGCGTTCCTTACGCGAAGCACGCTCAGCACTCTGTGCCTCCTTGCGATCTGTCATCACGGATTCTCCTCGGCCTCGTCACGTCCACGGGTCTCGTCTGCGTCCTCGGCCGTCCCCTCGACTGGGTCGTCCACGTCGATTATCTCGGCATCGACGATGTCCCCATCATCGCCACCGGCATCATCGGCTGCCCCGGTGTCGCCCACATTTGCACCACGCGAGGCAAACCCCACCATCGGCTCGAGACTTGGACGTTGCCGCCGCGCCGATACCGGCTTCGCACGCACGGAGTCATCCGTCACCTCGAACTCCGCGATCTCACGCTCGCGCAGCACCGTCAAGGTTCGCGCTATGTCCTTGCGCACCTGGGAGAGGCGCGCCGCATTGTCGAGCTGCCCGGTGGCCAACTGGAAACGCAGGCTCAGCAGCTCGCGTCGGTACTCGGACAAACGCGACTCGAGCTCCTCGGCATCGAGCTCACGCAGGTCAGTTGCTGTAGGCATGAGCCTCTCTACACCTCCACCTCGGCAACGCCGTGCGTTCCTGGACGCACCACGAAGCGAGCCTTGAAAGGAAGCTTCTGGATCGCGCGCTCCATGGCAGCGCGAGCAAGCTCCCGGTCCACACCTGCGAGTTCGAAGAGAATACGCCCCGGGCGCACCACGGCCACCCAATGCTCGGGGTTTCCCTTGCCAGAACCCATCCGAGTTTCGGCGGGCTTCTGCGTGACCGGCCGGTCTGGAAAAACCCGGATCCATACCTTGCCTCCACGACGGACGTGACGGGTCATTGCTATACGTGCAGCTTCGATCTGCCGAGCCGTGAGCCACGCTGGCTCCAGCGCCTGTATGCCGAAGTCTCCGAAGATGATCGCCGTCCCACCCTTGGCAGAACCCGACATCCGGCCTCGCTGCTGCTTGCGATGCTTGACCTTCCGGGGCATGAGCATGTTCAGTCGGCCTCCCTGCGGAAGTGAGGTGTCTCGTGGTGCTCGCTACGGGTCCGCCGCTCGATGTCCTCTTCTTCGGCAAGAAGGCGCTCGAGATCGTCACCCGGCGCAACGACCGAACCTGGAAGTGGCGACACCGCCACCTTCGTGTCGGCATCGTCTTCATTCGGGACTCCGCGCGCGCCCAAGGCCTCACCTGCGACGCCCACGGTGCGCGATGCCACAGCCTGTCCTGGCTCGGGCGCCTCCGCGCCACCGGAAACCGCCTGTGCAATACCTGTTGCCAAGGACCCGGAATCCGGTGAGGTGGGCTGGACCGCCTCAGCTCCCTGGTCGACCAGACCGTCGAACGTGCTGCCGGGCTCCCCCTGCTCGACACGGCGCCGACCTCCTCCAGCAGTCACCAAGCGGCGCGGGCCTCCCTGTCCCGAGGTAGCGCCGACGGCCATGGCAGCCTCGCGTGAGATCTTCTCCTCGGAGGAGAGCTTGTACGGCAGAACGTCGCCCTTGTAGATCCAGACCTTCACCCCGATGCGACCGAAGGTGGTACGCGCCTCGCGAAACCCGTAGTCGATGTCGGCTCTAAGGGTGTGCAGTGGCACGCGCCCTTCGCGATACGACTCCTTCCGTGACATCTCGGATCCGCCTAGCCTCCCTGCGCACTGGACCCGCACTCCCTGCGCACCCGCCTTCTGAACCGTCTGCATCGCCCGCTTCATGGCGCGGCGGAACGCTATGCGCCTTACCAGCTGGTCCGCGATGCTCTGGGCAATCAGCGCGGCATCGAGCTCGGGCTGCTTGATCTCCTGGATATTCAGCTGGATGCGATTACGAAGCCCGGTTATTTCCTCGATCTTCTTCTTCAGGCGGTCCGCCTCCGAACCGCGCCTGCCGATCACTATCCCAGGCCGGGCCGTGTGGATGTCAACTCTCACACGGTCACGGGTACGCTCTATCTCGATCCGGCTGACTGCGGCCGTCTCGAGCTGAGAGGTCAGATAATCGCGGATCTTCCAGTCCTCGATCACGAACTCCTGGTAGTTGCGACCGGCGAACCAACGTGACTTCCAGTCGGTCGTGATGCCGAGCCGAAACCCGTACGGGTTTACCTTCTGGCCCATAGCTCAGTCCTTCTCCTCTGGCCCGCCAGCCGATACATCATCCTGGCCGGCATCACCGGCATCACCGGCATCACCGGCATCACCGCTCTCTACCGGCTCTCTTGTGCCCGCGTCGGCCTCGGCGTCGCCGGCGACCTGCTCTGTCTCCTCGGCCTCGTCACCGTGCTCCCCGGCCTCGTCACCGTGCTCGCCCAGCGTAGAAGCGGCCTCGGGATGCTGCCCCGTCCCTGTCGAGCCTGCCTGTGGTGCCTCGGTGTCCAGCTCCGTCGTAGCACCTGACACCGCTGGTGTTGCCGGTCGACGTGATGCAGCAACCCTGCGCGAGCGCGACGCCGTGCTGGACGCAGCCTGACGCTTGGCCAGCCGCTCCAAGCGCTCCTCCGGTAGGCGGCTCACGATCACTGTGATGTGGCAGGTCCGCTTGCGAATACGCGTGGCTCTGCCGCGGGCGCGTGGTCGCCAACGCTTGAGTGTCGTTCCCTCGTCGGCAAAGCACGCCGAGACGTACAGCTCATCGGGATCGAGGTGATCGTTGTTCTGTGCGTTAGCGACAGCAGACGCAAGCACTTTTCCCACCACGTCGCCCGCCTCGCGTGGTGTCGAGCTCAAGATCTCCCTTGCAAGACCGACGTCCTTGCCCCTGATCAGGTCCAGGACCTCGCGTGCTTTGGAGGCCGACATCCGGTAGTGCCTGAGGACTGCCCTCGTGCCGGGCTGCTCGTTCGTCTTCATCCCGGGCACGTCATCGCCTCCCCTGGCGCTCCTGGCCAGCGTGGTAGCGGAATGTACGGGTCGGCGCGAACTCGCCCAGCTTGTGACCGACCATACACTCGGTCACGTAGACCGGCACGAGCGTTCGGCCGTCGTGGACGGCCAATGTGTGGCCGACCATGTCCGGTATGACAGTAGAGCGCCTCGACCAGGTCTTGACTACCCTCTTCTCCCCGGTTGCATTCAGGGCATCGATCTTCTTGAGCAGGTGGTCGTCCACGAAGGGACCCTTCTTCAGGCTACGCGGCATTGCTTGTGAGCTCCCTCGTTCCAGTCATCGGCGCGCACCACGGGTACGGCGGCGGCGAACGATCATCTTGTCGGAGTCCTTGCGCCGCGCTCGCGTGCGCCCTTCGGGCTTCCCCCACGGCGATACCGGATGGCGCCCGCCTGAAGACTTGCCCTCACCGCCACCCAGTGGGTGATCCACCGGATTCATGGCCACGCCACGAGTCTGAGGACGCACGCCCCGCCAACGATTCCGGCCAGCCTTGCCGAGCGACACGAGCTCGGCCTCCGAGTTGCCCACCTCGCCAAGCGTGCCACGGCAGTCGATCGGTATCCTCCGCATCTCCGTCGAAGGGAGGCGAAGCGTAGCGAACGCGCCCTCCTTCGCCACGAGCTGGGCACTCATGCCCGCACCGCGCGCCAGCTTCCCGCCCCCACCAGGGCGGAGCTCAACATTGTGAATCGTAGAACCGACCGGTATATACCTTAGAGGCAACGCGTTGCCCGGCCGTATGTCCGCGCCCTGGCCGCTGGAGAGCACATCGCCAACCTGCACCTTGGCCGGTGCGAGGATATAGCGCTTCTCGCCGTCGTAATAGTGCAACAGCGCGATCCTGGCGTTACGGTTAGGGTCGTACTCGATCGCCGCGACCTTGGCAGGAACCCCATCCTTGTCCCGCCGGAAATCGATGACCCGGTAGCGGCGCTTGTGCCCACCGCCTCGGTGACGGGCGGTCTTGCGCCCGTAGGAGTTGCGACCTCCCGATGCAGGGCGCGGATCGAGAAGCGACTTCTCCGGCTTGTCGCGCGTGATCTCTGCAAAGTCGGATACGGTCTGGAACCGGCGGCCCGCGCTCGTTGGGTTGCGCTTACGCAGTGGCATCGTGACCTCCTGTCAGCTCTTCTCGAAGAGGTCGATACGATCGCCGCCGACAAGAGTCACCAGGGCCCGCTTCCTGTCAGGACGATGACCGACAGTATTGGTCCGGCGGTTGTGCCTGACCTTGCCCTTGCGATTCATGACATTGACCTTCGCCACCCTGACCCCGAACAGCTGCTCGACAGCCTGGCGCACCTCTATTTTCGTCGCATCATTGGCGACTATGAAGACGTACACCCCGTTGTCCATCAATGCATAGGACTTCTCCGACACAACGGGGCGCAGAAGCACCTGCTCGACGTCCCTCACTCGACCTCCCCTCGATCAGAACGAACCTCCGGAGAGCCGCCCGGCAGAGAGGAGTCGGTGAACACCACCCAGTCGTTACGCAGAATGTCGTACGCATTGAGCTCAGGCACCTGTAGCACCTGGACCTGCTGGAGATTGCCGAACGAGCGCTCTGCGACCGTGTCTCCATCGAGAACTATCAGGATCCGCCCATCCAGACCCAGAGCCCCGAGAGCCCTCAGCGCATCCTTCGTCTTCGGCACGTCGAACGACCAGCTGTCTATTAGAGCC
>JAJZJN010000109.1 GCA_021851165.1 Actinomycetes bacterium | reverse complement strand
AAGCCAGATACTAGGGATGCCGCTCCTTCTTACATGTCTACAACTTCCTCTGCCCGGCGGCGCGAAAGTCCTGGCTCCGATGCATAGCGGGGCACCTGGACAGCTCTACAGGGGGGAACTTCGGTCTAGGCGCTAGGAGGCAGCATCGGGCTTCACATCCTCGCGCTCGCCGTCACTCCCGGCCACACAGCCTATCCGAGCAGCTTCTTCGCTATCACCACTCGCTGAATCTGGTTGGTGCCCTCGTAGATCTGGGTGATCTTGGCATCGCGCATGAAACGCTCTGCAGGAAAATCCTTGGTGTAGCCGTAACCACCAAGAAGTTGAACCGCGTCAGTTGCGACGGCCATCGCGACATCCGAGGCGAAGCACTTTGCCATGGCGCCGACCATGGACAGCTCGTCGCCTGGTTCGTCGGTGTCGATGAGAGCACATGCCCGGTAGACGAGAGTGCGAGCAGCCTCGGTGCGCATGGCCATGTCCGCAAGCATGAAGCGCAGCCCCTGGAGCTCGGAGATGGGCTTGCCGAAAGCTCTGCGTTCGCGGACGTATCCAGACGCCAAGTCGCAAGCGCCCTGTGATATACCCACAGCCTGAGCTCCAATAGTGGGGCGACTCCGGTCCAGCGTGTGCATCGCTATCTTGAAGCCCTCACCCTCCTCGCCGATCCGGTTCTCCACAGGAACCCGCACGTCGTCGAAAACCACCTCGCCCGTCGGACTTCCCCTCAGACCCATCTTCTCCTCGAGCTTGGGGACCTTCACCCCCCAGCCTGCTTCAACCAGAAAACACGAGATACCCCTATGGCCTGCTTCTGGATCGGTCTTGGCAAAGACCGTATAGGTGTCCGAGATCCCGGCGTTGGTTATCCAGTACTTGGTCCCCGACAGCACGTAGCTGTCCCCATCGCGCACCGCCTGGCAGCGCATGGCCGCAACATCACTCCCCGCATCGGCCTCCGAGAGGCAATAGCTTGCCTGCGCCTCGCCAGAGGCGACCCTCGGGAGGTAACGCTGCTTCAGCTCCTCTGATCCGAAGTTCATCACCGGTATCATCCCGAGCTTCGTGATGAGCATCGTCACGCTGGTGGAGGCGCACACCCGGGCAAGCTCCTCGGCCATGAGAGCCTGCGTCACATGATCTGCGCCCGCCCCTCCGTAGGCAGTGGGAATACCCAGGGAAGGCAACTCCATGTCGACGCAGGCCCTGAACCCTTCCCAGGGGTACGTTGCATCCCGATCGACTCGGGCGGCGTGAGGAGCTATACGCTCCTCGCACATCTTGCGCAGTGCGGTCCGGAACTCTCTCTGGGTGTCCGACAACGCGAAAACGGGATGAGGCGTATCATTCATACTCCCAGTCTCGCGCTGCGTCAGGGAGCCGGGCACTTCGGCGACGCGGCAAAGCCATGGGGATCGACGCACACGTTGAATGCCGCTCCGCCCGACGGAGCCGATGGATAGGCGACAACCCTACCTGCGCCGTTGATCAGATAGATCGACTGGTCGGCCTGTAACCCAGCCGGCTGGTCATTGGCGCCAGCCCATGTGAACCCAACCGTCCCCAGGTTCGGAAGCGGAGACTCGCCGCTCTGACCGGTTGGCGAGATGAGGAGCGGGGATTCCTCTATCCATTCCGCCGTGAGCATGTCGGCCGGGTACAGCAGCGGGATGGTCGCCTTGGCTCCGGTCGTGTGATCCCAGACGAACACGTCCCACACGGCCGGAAGGCTCTCCACGATGTTCACCGATACAAGATCTCCAGGATTGACGCTGAATGCGGTCACCCTGGCCTGAGGCTCGGGAAGGGTCTCGAACCAGGCGTAATAGCTGGCAGTGCCGGCGGCATTGACGTCCTGGGCCGTTCCCGCCTGGATGAGCGTCGTGGGATCGCTCAGCGTGCACGACGTGTCCAGACAGCCACCCCCCACGCCTACCCAGGTCGCCGAAGCCTCCGCCTGGCCTGCTACCGCCTGGGTGGCAACCGGCACACGCCATTCACCGGCAACCTGACTAAAAAGCTTGCCCGTCGACAGGAAGCCCTGGTCATAGCCCGACCAGTTGCCCGACTGGCTTGTAGCCACCACGGCGATGGGTCCGCCTTGCAGGCTGACAGATCTGGCAGTTCCAGCTCCGGTTAGGCCACTTGCTCCTTCCGAGCGAGAGGTGGCACCGGTGGTGAGTCCGGTCAAGGGCACCGCCAGGAGGACCGCTAGGAGGACCGCCACACACAGCGCCACCACGGTATCCACTAGCCGGGCGGCAATTCGCCTCGAGATCCGCTCTGCCATGCCATCTCCTCCTGACCCATCTGACGCGATTACCTGGTTGGTAAACGCCCCAGGAGACCTAACCTGGCGTTATCGGGGATGCTGGCGTTATCCGCTCAGTCTCTTGCGCGCACCAGGGATTGCCACTGGTCAAGGCGCGCTCGGGCCTCGGCCGGCGTCATTCTCAACGTATCGTCTTCGATCACGTCGGCCACGCGGCGCTGCACCCTGTAGTCATGAGCAGCGCCCCGGACCAATCTCTGGCGCCAAGCCACCAAAGACGCTGGTGCATCGCCCATATAGCCCAGGACGACCAGGGCCAGCTCCAGGTCTTGGCCTATTGGTGCACGGCCGAACAGGGCTGCGCGTGCACTCGCCACCGTCGCGCTGGCGGTCATCACGTCCTCGCTGGATTCGCCCTCGGGAACCTCGACACGACTGGCGAACAGCTTCTGGAAAAGTAGCAGCGCGTAACCTTGGTCTGGACCTGGCGAGCCGAGCTCGCGGCCTCGTGGGCGCATAGGAGCCAGCAGCTCCGACGGGCGATCTTGCCGCCAGTCACCTGGGGTGCGCAGCCGGTACGAGGGACGCACCTGGTCCGCCTCGGCTATGGGAACGAAACTCGGCTGGGTCATCGGCGCTCTAGCTCCCTGTGCTCGTCATGGCTGGGTCGGTGGCAGCTCTGCTCGTCATGGCTGGGTCGGTGGCAGCTGTGCTCGTCCTGGCTGGGTCGGTGGCAGCTGTGCTCGTCCTGGCTGGGCTCACAGGCACTGCATCGGCATGGAGCAGACCGTAGACGATCGAGTCGAACAGCGCCTGCCACGACGCCTCGATGATGTTCTCCGACACCCCTATGGTCGTCCAGGTGTGCTCCGTATCGGTGCTGTCGATCAGAACGCGCGTCACAGCCCCCGTACCCCGATTCGTATCCAACACGCGCACACGGTAGTCCGTCAGGTGTATGTCGGACAGCGCCGGGTAGTGGGAACCGATGGCTTTGCGCAAGGCCGCATCGAGTGCGTTGACCGGGCCGTTGCCCTCGGCAGTCGAGATGACGCGCTCATCGCCTATGCGTACCTTCACGGTGGCCTCCGTCATCGCCCCGCCATCGTGATCCGAGATCACCCGGAACGACTCTGCCTGGAAGTAAGCTGGCGACCATCCTGTCGCCTGCCGCAAGAGCAGCTCGAGCGATGCATCGGCGACCTCGAAATGGTAACCCTGATGCTCCAGGTCCTTCAGCTTCTCCAGGATCCCTGCAAGCAGATCCGAACGAAGGTCAAGACCCAGCTCGGCTGCCTTCAATGTGAGAGTCGAGCGACCTGCCATCTCCGAGACCACGAAACGAGTCCCATTGCCTACCAGATCGGGCGACACATGCTCGTACGCGTCGCGCCGACGGACAATAGCCGAGGTATGAAGTCCTGCCTTGTGAGCGAACGCGGCTGTTCCTACGTAGGGCTGCTGAGGGTTGGGAGCTACGTTCACCAGCTCGGAGATATGGTGGGCAACCGGGGTCAGCAGCTCGAGACGCTCGGTTGGAATGGTGCGGACGTGCATCTTGAGCGACAGGTTCGGGATGGTTGCAGACAGGTCTGCATTGCCGGTCCGCTCGCCGTAACCGTTTACGCACCCTTGGACATGGGTCGCCCCGACTCGCACCGCTGCCAGGGAATTGGCCACCGCACACCCTGAGTCGTTATGGAAGTGGACTCCCACCTGGCAACTGACCGAACGCCCGACCTCAGCCACGATCCGCTCTACGTCGTAAGGCAGCGTACCTCCATTGGTGTCGCACAGCACCAATGTCTCCGCACCAGCTTCCTCGGCTGCCCGCAGGACCTTCATGCTGAACTCCGGGTTCTCGCGATAGCCGTCGAAGAAGTGCTCGGCGTCGAAGAACACCCGCAGTCCCTGGTGGCGCAGGAAGTCCACCGAGTCGAAAGCCATGGCGAGGGCCTCGTCCGTCGTGGTCCGCAGTGCGTCGAGAACATGGACCTCCGATGCCTTGGCAACTATGCACACCGCCTCGGTGCCAGCCGCTACCAGGTGATGGAGGACCTCGTCATCCTCCGCCTTGGCGCCGGCCCTTCTGGTCGAGCCGAACGCCACCAACGTCGACATCCCCAGACGCAGCTCTGCCGGTGCGCGGGCGAAGAACTCGTCGTCCTTCGGGTTGGCACCGGGCCACCCGCCTTCGATGTAGGCAACGCCTAGGCGGTCGAGCTGCTCGGCGACCCGCAGCTTGTCGTCGACGCTGAGCGACAGGCCCTCCTGCTGCGAGCCGTCCCGAAGGGTGGTGTCGAAGATGTCAACAGCCTCTGGCAAACGAGGAAGCTCGAAGCCGTGCGCCTCGTGGCTGTGGACATGGGCACCAGCCCCCTGGCCGTGTGGAGCGTGGCCGCGAGTGGAGGGGGTGCCACCTACCTCAGACATGGTCTAGCCAGTCCTTGTACTGGTCCAGCTCACCGCGGACCGCCGCGAAATACGTCTGCTGGATCTGAGTGGTGATAGGACCTGGCCGACCCTCCCCCACAACCCGATCATCCACCTCACGGATTGGCACCACCTCCGCGGCCGTGCCGGTCAGGAACGCTTCGTCCGCCGTATAAAGGTCCGTACGGATGATCGCCTCGTGCGCGACATCTATTCCCATGTCTGCCGCTATCCTCTCCACCGAACGCTGGGTGATTCCCTCGAGGGCGCCTGACTCCGAGCTCGGCGGGACCACCAGAGATCCGCGTTTGACCACGAAGATGTTCTCTCCGGTGCATTCCGACACGCTCCCGTCGGGTGCCAGTAATACAGCCTCGTCGTACCCTGCCTTCAATGCTTCGACCTTGGCGAGAGAGGAGTTCACATACATTCCGGTGCCCTTAGCCGCCGTTGGCACTGCGTTCGGATCATGTCGCTGCCACGAGGAGATCTTCAGGCGAATCCCCTTACGGACTCCCTCGTCGCCCAGGTAGGTTCCCCAGGGCCAGGCCGCCACCGCCACCGACACCGGGCAGGGCAGGGGATTGAGTCCCATCTCCCCATAGCCGAGGAAGACGATCGGACGTATATAGCAGCCATCGTCCAGGCGGTTCACCCGCACCAGTTCCTTGGTTGCCTCCACCAGCTCGGCTGGGGTGAACGGGATGTCGATCATGAATACCTTTGCCGAGGAGAAGAGCCTGTCGATGTGATCAGTCAGCCTGAACACAGCCACCCCCGACGATGTCGGATAGGCGCGTATGCCCTCGAACACCCCAGAGCCATAGTGCAACGAATGGGTGAGCACATGCACCGTCGCCTCTTCCCACGCCACGAGGTCGCCGTCGATCCAGATCTTCTCTGTAGGGATGATTGGCACGGTCCTAGAGCCTTTCTGCGATGGCGTCGCCTATGACGACGGTTGGTGGGAACGGGGTGCCGAATTGATGGGACGCGAGGTATTCGGTCGCTGCCTTCGCCACACGCTCAGCCGCTTCCTGCTCACCTAGATGCTCCAGCATGAGCGCAGCCGAGCGGATCGCTGCCAGAGGGTTGGCTGCTCCCGTGCCGGCAATGTCATTGGCGGCCCCGTGGACAGGTTCGAAGAGCGATGGGCCGGTACGCGCAGGATTCAGATTGGCCGAGGCGGCGAAGCCGATGCCCCCCGTCACAGCGCCGGCAAGGTCAGTGATGATGTCGCCGAACAGGTTGTCCGTCGTGATCACGTCGTAACGGCCGGGCTGCTCCACGAGGTATATGCAGGTCGCATCGACATGGTTGTAGTCACGGCTCACTCCAGGGTAATCCGGGCTCACCTCGTCGACGGTTCGTTGCCATAGATCGCCGGCGAAGGTGAGCACGTTCGTCTTGTGCACGAGCGTCAGATGGCGTCGCGGGCGGCGAGCGGCGAGCTCGAACGCAAACCGAGCGCAGCGCTCTACCCCCATCCTGGTATTCACAGATCCCTGAGTGGCCACCTCGTTCGGAGTGCCCTTTCGCAGGAAGCCGCCCTCGCCTGCGTAGGTTCCCTCGGTGTTCTCCCGCACCACCACGAACTCGCATCCCTCGGCTATGGAGCCTGGCAGTCCGACGAAGGGCCGGAGATTGATGTACAGATCGAGATCGAAGCGCAATTTGAGCAGGAGGCCGCGCTCCATCGTCCCCGGCGGCACCTCCGACGAGCCCACCGGCGGCCCCACCGCTCCCAACAGGATCGCGTCGAAGCCCCTGAGCTCGTCGAGCACCGGTTCCGGCAAAACCTCACCTGTGCGTAGATAACGGTCCGCTCCTAGGTCGTAGTCGACCGTATCGAGGTGCACCCCGGAGGCCGCCACCACCTTCAACGCCTCTGCGACCACTTCAGGACCGATCCCGTCGCCACCGATGACTGCGACCCGGTGGGCTTCGCTCATGTGCTGCTTCCTCCTCGGCGAAACAGGCGCCGTGGCGCCCGGACAAATGAAAAACCGCCCACAAGGTGGACGGTCGGCAGGGCACGCACCAGACGGCGCGTGCCTATCGGATGATGATTACGGACAGGGTCGGCAAGGTCATCAGGCTTTTATTCTCTCGCGTCATAGCCTTGGTCGTCAACCTGCATGCCTGCCGGGCTGACAAGCATGCCGATCGGGCAATGAGCCGTGTCACCGAGAACCACAGCTCAGGCTACCCTCGTGTACATGACGGACGAGGTGACACACCTGACGCGAGGCACGTTCGAGCGTCTGGAGGCGGAGCTCGAGGATCTGACCACGCGTGGCCGAGTCGAGATCGCCCGGGCGATCGAATCCGCCAGGGCTCTCGGAGACCTTTCCGAGAATGGCGATTACCATGCCGCCAAGGATGCCCAGGGCAAGATGGAGGCGCGTATCCGCCAGCTCCAGGCGACTCTGGCTAGCGCAATCGTCCTCGATGAGGACCGGGAGATGTCGAGCGAGACAGTGGTGGCGGGTTCGGTGGTGGCAATCCGCTATGAAGGTGACGACGAGGTGGAGCACTTCATGGTCGGCTCGATCGAGGAGCGCCGCGAGGACGTGAGCGTCGTGTCTCCAGGCTCCCCGCTCGGCCAGGCACTACTCGGCCAGACCCCTGGCAGCGTCGTCGAGTACGATGCCCCAGGCGGTACCCTGCGGGTCGAGATCGTGGAGATCGTGGGTTCACGGAACTGAGTTCGCGGACCCTCAGAACGCGCCCACCCGCGACCGCTCTTTGCGCCACCGAGCGAGTTCGGAGTGCGAATGAGCCAGGAGGAGTGACCATGTCGACCAGCCAGAACACACCCACCAACGAGAACACACCCACCAGGTCGGCGCCACCGAGGACGATGGTGGACAAGGTATGGGACCGTCACGTGGTCCGGTCAGCTCCCGACGAGCCTGACCTGCTCTTCATCGATATGCACCTTGTCCATGAGGTGACCTCCCCACAGGCCTTCGACGGCCTCAGGTTGGCTGGAAGGGGAGTGCGGCGTCCGGATCTCACCGTGGCCACCGCGGATCACAATGTCCCGACGATCGATATCGACAGGCCGATCGCAGATCCGGTATCTGCGCGCCAGCTCGAGGTCTTGGCGGCCAACTGCAGCGAGTTCGGCATCGCCTGCTATTCCATCGGGGATCCCAACCAGGGGATCGTCCATGTGATAGGACCCGAGCAGGGCCTCACGCTCCCCGGAATGACTATCGTGTGCGGTGACAGCCACACTGCCACTCATGGCGCGTTCGGGGCGCTTGCTTTCGGCATAGGCACCTCAGAGGTGGAGCATGTGCTGGCCACCCAGACCCTCCCCCAGCCACGCCCCGGGACCATGGCAGTTGAGGTCGAGGGCGAGCTGCCCGCCGGAGTCAGCGCCAAGGATGTCGTACTCGCGATCATCGGGACGCTAGGCACCGGAGGAGGGATCGGCCACGTGATCGAGTACCGTGGGTCGGCTATACGGTCACTCAGCATGGAGGGCCGCATGACGGTATGCAACATGTCCATAGAAGCAGGTGCCAGGGCTGGCATGGTTGCGCCCGACGAGACCACCTTCGAGTACATCCAGGGCCGTCTGCATGCCCCGAAGGGGTCCGCATGGGACGAGGCAGTCGATGACTGGCGCCGGCTTGCAACCGATCCTGGTGCCACCTTCGACAGGACCGTGTCCATCGACGCTGCCTCGCTCAAGCCCTACGTGACGTGGGGTACTAACCCTTCCCAGGTGGCAACCATCGACTCAGCGGTGCCCGACCCTGCCGCCCTGGCCACGGCTGCCGAACGTGAGAATGCCGCCCGGGCGCTGCAGTACATGGGCCTGCGGGCGGGCACGCCCATGCGTGAGATACAGGTCGACACGGTGTTCATCGGATCATGCACCAACAGCCGTATCGAGGATCTCCGCTCCGCTGCATCGGTCCTGGAAGGACGGAGTGTTCGGCAGGGCCTTCGAGCCCTGGTGGTACCGGGTTCTCACAGGGTGAAGGCGCAGGCCGAGAGAGAAGGGCTGGACAAGGTGTTCATGGCAGCGGGATTCGAGTGGCGTGAACCCGGTTGCTCGATGTGCCTTGCCATGAACCCCGACAAGCTCTCGCCAGGAGAGCGCTGCGCCTCGACCTCCAACCGCAACTTCGAGGGCCGCCAAGGCCGTGGCGGTAGGACCCACCTCGTC
>JAJZJN010000006.1 GCA_021851165.1 Actinomycetes bacterium | reverse complement strand
CGTCCCGTCACCGGCGACGTCGTTGGTCTTGGTGGCGACCTCCTTGACCAGCTGGGCACCCATGTTCTCGAACGGGTCGTCCAGTTCGACCTCCCTGGCTATGGTGACTCCATCGTTGGTGATCGTGGGCGCACCGAACTTCTTGTCAATGACCACATTGCGCCCGCGAGGACCCAGGGTGACCTTCACGGTATTGGCCAGCTTGTCTACGCCGGCTTCGAGGCCGCGCCTGGCGGCCTCGTCGAACTTGAGGATCTTCGGCATCGTTGGTTGTCGTCCTTGCTAATCGCTGTTTCGGCTAATCGGCTGGTTCTATTTGTCGGCTGGTCGAGCTACTGAGCCGGATCGTCTACTTGGCCATCTTCGCAAGCACGTCACGGCTTGACAGGATCAGCAGGTCCTCACCGTCGACTGTGATCTCGGTCCCGCCGTACTTGGAATAGACGACGGTGTCGCCGGCTGCTACATCGAGAGGGATCAGCTCTCCAGTGTTCTCTGCCCGGCGACCCGGACCAACGGCCAAGACCTCTCCCTGCTGGGGCTTCTCCTTGGCAGTGTCGGGGATCACAAGCCCTGAGGCCGTGGTTTCCTCCGATTCGCCAGGGCGGACGACGATCCGATCGTCGAGGGGCTGGAGCTTCATGACGGGCAAGCCTCCTGTTAGGACGGTTAGCACTCTTACGTTACGAGTGCTAACGATAGCGGTCTTCGCGCCGGTCGGCAACTGGCGCCATCAAGCCGAGATCATGGCATCACGCCAAGGGTCAAACCAGGATCAGGACCTGTGTCCAAGCCGCTGGCACCGAGATGCTCCAGCTGCCACAGCCCTGCTGCCGCCACCATGGCCGCGTTGTCAGTGCACATCGCCCTGCTCGGCAGGTACACCGGAATACCCATTTCCTCGCCTGCCGCCTGGAGCGCCATTCGCAACGGACCGTTCGCCGCCACTCCGCCGCCGATACACAGGCCGCCAGCTCTCACCTGCCGGGCCCCACGAGTGGCCTTGGCCACCGCAACGTCCACAACCGCCTGCTGGAACGATGCAGCAACGTCCTCACTAGATGCGTCAGGATGCTTCCGCACGAGGTTGACCACAGCCGTCTTCAGCCCGCTGAAGGAGAAGTCCAGCCCTTCGTCTATCATCGCCCTCGGCAGCGAATACGCCTCTGGGTCCCCACTAGCCGCGGCTCCCTCGACTGCGGGGCCTCCGGGGTAGCCGAGCCCGAGGAACCGCGCCACCTTGTCGAAGGCCTCTCCAGCCGCGTCGTCCAGCGTCTGGCCTAGAAGGCGGTACCTGCCAGGGCCTTCCATGGAGATCAGGATGGTATGGCCTCCCGAGACGAGCAGTACCACCAGCGGCCAAGTCAGGTCGTCATGATCGAGCAGGGCAGCGAACAAATGACCTTCCAGATGATTGACTGCGACAAAGGGCACCTCCCATGCCAGGCATAGCGCCTTGGCCGCACCCACACCCACCAGCAGCGACCCGATCAGGCCGGGGCCGATGGTGGCAGCCACGGCGTCCACTGGCGGGCCCGACAGACCGGCCAGGCCAAGGCCGGCCTCAGCCAGCGCCGAGTGCATCACCGGCACCAGCAGATCGAGATGAGCGCGACCTGCCAGCTCTGGGACCACCCCACCGTAGGCAGCATGCAGATCCACTTGGCTCGACACCACCGACGAGCGCACTGCTCCACCCCGGGCTACGACAGCCGCCGCCGTGTCGTCACACGATGTCTCGATACCCAGGACAACCGACGCAGCCAGACGCGACCCAGCCGCTTGCCAGCCAGGTTGGTCGCTCGCATCGCTCGCCGGCGGGTTGCGGACAGGACTCACTTGGTCGAGCGTAGCTGCTGCTCGATGAGGGCCAGCCTGGCTGCGTACCGCTCATCATCGATGTCACGGGCCCACATCACGATCGCATCCTCCCCCGTCTCGGAGTAGTAGTTGCGCCGGAGGCCAACCGGGGCAAAACCGAACTTACGATAGAGAGCCTGTGCGCCTTCGTTGCCGGCACGCACCTCCAGTGTCAGGTGGCGCGCTCCCCTTGTAACCGCGACCCTCGCCAAGTCCAGTAGCAGCAGCGTTCCGATTCCGTGTCGGTGCCACACGGGGTCGACGGTGAGAGTGTTCACATGCCCGTCCTCCTCGACCAGCATGAGACCCGCATACCCGACGACTCTGGGACCAACCACAGCCACCGCGTAGCGCCGCGAGGCCCGCTGGGAGAGCTCGGACAAGAACAAGGTCGATGACCATGGCCTCGGATACGCCTCGTGCTCTATGCGCATCACGGCTCGGAGATGACGGCGCTGCATCGGGACCACGCGGAGCGCTCTCACGACCGACAACCGCTCGCCAGCGTCGCTCACGGACTGCACTGCTCCCCTGGCACAGCGGGCCCTGGCACGGCGGGCCCTGGCACGGTGGGCCCTGGCACAACGGGCCCGATTCCGGACAGCACTGCACGCTGGTGACCGGATGGCGTCCGCCTGGTGAAGTTCGCCCGCGCTCCGGCATCACGGAGGTACATGGGAGCAAGATCCTCGGCAAGCACTGTGTTGCCCTCCATCGCAGCTTGGACACCGAGCAGGGACAGCACCTCGACCGGTGGATCGGCTAGGACGGATCCACCGAGCTCGACGGTGGGGATCCCCTGGAATGCCACCGAGTAGCGAAGAGCTCCGTTCCCGACCAGCCACACGGGCACCTCGCTCGACCGCAGGCGCTCCGCTAAGATTCCCGGCTCATCGAGCCGGACTTCCCCGATCTGCAACATCGCACCTGAACCGTCGAGCGGGCCCTCACGACCATCGGCCACTACGAATCGAGCGGAGAAGACCTCCCCGCGCCTGGCGTCCA
The DNA here is from genome assembly GCA_021851165.1 of Actinomycetes bacterium. Taxonomy (GTDB): domain Bacteria; phylum Actinomycetota; class Acidimicrobiia; order Acidimicrobiales; family JAJZJN01; genus JAJZJN01. The sequence continues at coordinate 38,832 of JAJZJN010000006.1, read as the reverse complement.
CGACAGGCACCACTTCCACTGGCATCCCGGAGGATTGCCCTCGTAGGTCGGGCGCACCCAGTAGAGCCGCTGCAGCAAGCACGTCCAGGCTCGTGCGGCCAGCCACTTCGACCTGCAGAGCGAAACCGAGGGCCTTGGCAGTTCCCACGCCAGCGCGCAACCCGGCAAACAGCCCAGGACCCACGTCTACGGCCAGCACATCGACCTCGCTGAGACTCGCCCCGGCACGCCGGCACACGAAGGCTATCGAGGGCGCGATCGCCTCGACATGACGCATTCCGCGGCGCAACGAGACCGACGCGATCACACCATCGCCATCAGCGAGAGCCACACCGACAGCTTCGGTGGCCGACTCGATTGCCAAGACGAGCACTACGGCCCCGAGCCTGAGCGCATCTCGCCACCGGGAAGCTCGCCTGGCAGTAGCGAGGGGACGTGATGATCAGCAGTCACTGGCGCCCGGAATCCCTCCAGCCGCTCGCACATGAGATCCCAGCGATCCATGAACGATCTGCCGGGTCTGACGTGCATCAAACGATCGGTATCCGTATCGCCAATCACCATGTGCACCTCTACCGCCGCATCACCGAGCGCTCCACTCGCACGATCTGCCCATTCGACCAGCGCTACCGCTCGCTCCTCGAGCATCTCGCCTATCGCAAGATCTACGATCTCGCCGATTCGATCCAATCTGTACAAGTCGGCATGGACCAGGGTCTCGACTCCGCCTGGAGCTGCCAAACCGCATGTATAGCTCTTTATGAGGGTAAACGTAGGGCTTGTCACAGCCTCCACGACACCCAGCGCCGCGGCGAACCCCTGGGAGAAGGTGGTCTTTCCCGCTCCCAGCTCCCCGGTCAGCAAAACAAGGTCCCCGCTTTCGACGAGTCCCGCGATCGCAGCTGCCACCTGGCAAGTAGCGTCTGGTGAGGTCGCGAAGACCAGTAGCTCCGCAGGAGGTGGACTGGCCGCAGAGACGCTGGCCGGCCATGCGCTGGCCCGAGATGCGCTGGCCCGAGATGCGTCAGGGGCACAGACCCCGGAAACGGATGGCTCGATCCCGCGCTCGATCCGGGACCTCATCGCGCCGAAGCCGTCAGGAGCGAGGCGGCTCGCACCAGGTCCGCGCGCATTGCGGCTACGATCTCCGCTCCACCCCTCAGGGCAGCAGCCGGGTGGTAGGTCGGCACCAGGTGCCCATTGGCGAACCGGTAGGAACGCCCCCGCAGGGTGCCGATACCGTCGGTGACTCCGAGCAGCAGGCGGGTCGCGAAGTTGCCCAGGGTCACCACCACAGCCGGGTCTATCAGCTCGATCTGAGCGTCGAGGAACGGCCGGCACGCCTGTATCTCCGCCGGGAGTGGGTCACGGTTGAGCGGAGGACGGCACTTCACGACATTGGCTATGTAGCACCTGCTTCTGTCCAGTCCCATCTCCTGTGCCATGAGCTTGTCGAGCAACTTGCCGGAACGCCCGACGAATGGCTCGCCGGCAAGGTCCTCGTCGCGACCTGGCCCTTCACCCACGAACATGAGCGATGCCCGCGGATCACCAACTCCGAACACGACTTGCGTCCGCCCCCCGGCAAGCGCACACCGGGTACAGCCGACGGCTTCCGAGCGGAGATCCGCCAGATTGCCCACTGCGGCATGGTACCTCGCCTGGCTCAAGCGGCAAGCTTGCCGGCGAACTCACCGAGAAGGCGGTCGAGCTCGCGCGGCCTCTCCAGCATCACCATATGACCACAGCGGGCAAGGTCGACCATCTCGGCATCAGGGAGGCCGGCTACCAGGCGCCGGGCGTGGCCAGGAGGCGTAAGCCGGTCATGAGTACCAACCACCACCAACGAGGGCGTCTCTATCTCGGCCAGGTTTCCGGAGAGGTCGAAGCCGGCAAGAGCCCCCAGCAGATCGGCCATCGAGCCTGCATCCATCTCTGTGATCATCGACTCGGCGTAGCGCACCTGCGCCACGCTCGGGGAAGGCCCGAAGGCGATGCGGCTGGCCCAGTAGCCGGCATCTCCCTGGCGAAGCAAGTGACCATCCGATCGCCTCCCCATCGCCAGGACCGACCGGCGCGCCAAGGGCTCGATCATCCCCACAGCACGAGTCCAACCGGGTAACGGCGCAAACGGACCTGCCGTTGTCGCAACCAGCGCCAAGCCCGCGATCTTCGATCGCAGCTCATCTGGGGCATCATGGGCCAGCTGCAGGGTCACCATCCCTCCCATGGAGTGGCCGACGACGATCACCGTGTCGAGGTCGAGCGCTCCGATGACAGCAGCAGCGTCGGCTGCCAGGCTCCGCATGGCCGGCGCACCGCCGACTCGGGCACTCGCCCAGTGTCCTGGCTCACCAAAGCCGTCCGATCCCACCGATGATCTCCCATGGCCCCGTTGATCCATCGCCAGGACCCGGAATCCCGCCGCCAGCTCACGAAGCTGATTGACCCATGTCGCGCAAGACAGCGTCACGCCGTGGAGCAGCAGAAGCGCAGGACCGTCGCCACGCTCCACGACATGTATACGCCCACCGTCGTCCGTATCGACGAAGTGATGGACGAGGTCGTCAGGCATTGCCAGGCCTTCGGCCTCCAAGTCCTCAGGTGCCGCCACGGCGCGCGCCGCCATCCTATGCTGGGCCAACCAGGTTCCCCCGATCGCCACACCCGCGCCCACCAGCGCCCCGCCGCGTATCCAACGACCTGCGCCACCGGTCGACCCACTGCCTGCTCTACCGGCCATGATGCTCCTCCTGGTCTCGATCTCTCAACTGGGCTTACTCACAGCTTCCCCCAACGCCGGCTTCCCCCATGCCAGAGCCCACTGTGCCAGAGCCCACTGTGCCAGAGCCCACTGTGCCAGGCACCAATGGATCGGCTGAACGAGGCGAGCGATCAGTTGGGTAGATCCTCGGCACGCGCGCGCCGATGCCGCAGAACACCTCGTAGGAGATGCCACCCAGCAGGCTCGCCCATTCCCCTGCTGTGACCTCCTCATCGCCCTGCTTGCCGATGAGGACTACCTCGTCGCCCACAGCCACCTCCGCGTCAGGCCCGCAATCCACCATGATCTGGTCCATCGTGACCATGCCCGCCAGCCTTCGCCGGCGGCCACCTATCAGCACAGAGGCCCCCTTCGAGAACAGCGCCCGGGGCATGCCGTCGGCGTAGCCGATCGGCACCGTAGCAACTACCGATCGTTCGGGTAGAGGCGTGCAACGCCCGTAGGACAATCTCGATCCCGCCGGGAGCTCACGGACGAACGCTATACGCGACTTCAACGAAAGCGCCGGATGGAGGCGGCCTCCCCCGGTGGCTCTCGACAGGGCCGGCCCAAGCTCCTGCGAGGGAAGCTCGCCATACAGGGCTATGCCACAGCGAACCATGTCGAGGCGCGCCTCGGGGTGCACAATGGTGCCTGCGGAGTTGGCCACGTGCAATATCACAGACGAGCCCAGACCCTGTCCGCCCAGAGCCAGTTGCTGCCGTGCCCGGTCGAACCTGGCAAGCTGCTCGACGGTAAACGAGCCGTCCCCCTCGCCGGCCATGGCCAGATGCGTCCACAACCCGCCCACTGCCAGGTGCCGTGACGACATCACCTCCTCAACCACTGCGGGAAGATCTTCAGGCGAGGCACCAACCCTGTGCATGCCCGTGTCCACCTTGACATGGACAGGGACTGGGGCGGCGGCTGCCTGGGCCGCCATGTCGAACGCCCTCACGCCGCCGACGCTGTAGAGGGTCGGCGTCAGGCGATACGCAACTGCTTGGCCCATCGCCGCCTGCGGTGGCTCCGACAGCAACAGCACCGGTGCCTCGATGCCTGCCATGCGAAGCTCAACGCCCTCCTCGACAAGTGCTACGGCCAGCCAAGCCGCTCCCCCCCGGAGCGCAGCCCGCGCCACCGCGACGGCACCATGGCCGTAAGCATCCGCCTTCACTACCGCGCATAGCGCCCCAGGAGCCACGATCGAAGCCAGCAGGGCAGCGTTGTGCTCGACCGCAGCCAGATCTACCTCGGCCCACGTAGGGCGTAGGACGCAGCCCGTAGGACCGTTCTCAGCCATCTCGCACTGCCGAAAGCCATCCGGCGACCAGCCTTGCCAGATCGCCTGCCGCCAAGCCCTCGGAAAGCCCTCTGGAGGCAGCCCGGCCATGGACATGAGCAGCTAGAGATGCGGCATCGAACGCGGGCAAACCCCGCGCCATGAACGCTCCCACCACCCCAGCCAGCACGTCACCCGTGCCGGCCGTGGCCAGGCGAGGCGATCCTGCCACAGCAACCCTCACATCCCCTTGCGGTGTGGCAACTGCGGTAGTAGGCCCCTTCAACAGCACTACCGCCCCTGTTGCACGCGCGAGCGACCGGGCTGCCGATATCCGGTCAGGCCCAGGCAGTGAACCGCTTAGGCGCGCTGCCTCCCCATCATGAGGAGTCACGACCACCGCATAGTTCGGCAGCCCGCGGGCCGCTCCGGCACGGATGGAGGACGCGATCCCGTCAAGATCTCCGAGAGCAACGAGTGCATCGGCATCAACCACGACCGGAACCGGAGACATCGCAACGAGCCGCCTGAGATCGTCGCCAAGGCCAAGGCCGCGTCCAAGGCCCGGACCCACCACCACCGCTCGGCAGCGCTCGGCCATCTCGAGGGCTTGTCCGGCCCATCCCTGAGCCGGCAGGCCCACTCCGACCGCTCCACCATCAGGCAAACCCTCGCCGGAGGTTCCGGGCATCCCGAGACGCACCATCCCGGCACCAGCACGATACGCCCCGTCGACGCAGAGGGCGGCAGCCCCGGTCATCCCCGGCGAGCCTGCCACGACGGCTACCGCCGACCTCCACTTGTGCGCGTCGCGGCTACGGGCGGGAAGCATCATCCTGACATCGGCATCCTCCATGAGCTGCGAAGACCCAGCACCCGGATCGATTCCGATATCGGCAACCTCAACCCTTCCAGCCAACATGACGCCATCGCCCTGGAGCAGCCCGGGCTTCATGGCCACGAATGTGACCGTCACATCGGCCCTGAGCGGCGTACCCGAAGCCTCTCCCGTATCGCCGTTCACGCCGGAGGGAATGTCCACTGCGATCACCGGCACTCCAGGAGGTACCTCAGGCGCGTCGTAGATTCCTCTGAATCCCGTCCCGTAAGCAGCATCGATCACCAGGTCCACACCACCGTGCCCCGGGACCCGGCCGGCATCGCCTCCGGCTGCCCCGATTCGCCGAGGCGCTGCAGTGGCCTCTATGACCGCGACCCGAGCGCCGCGGCGTGAAAGCCGTGCTGCGGCAACCCGGCCGTCAGCTCCATTGCTTCCCTTGCCTGCCACCACCACCACCCTGCGACCGTAGGCCCCGCCAAGGAGGCGAAGCGCTGCCGATGCAACCGCCGTACCGGCACGCTCCACCAAGATCTCGACAGGGACCCGGCTCTGTGCAATCGCATCAGCCTCTCTCATCTCCCCAATCGTCAGGATCGGTCTCACAGTTCCACCTCTCCTCCATCTGCCATCACGGGCCAGCCACTGCGACGACGCTGGCGATGGCCACGAGGTCCGTGTGGGTAAGCGACAGATGCCAACGTCGCACTCCTCGCTCGGCAGCGCGCGTGATGGCCCTCCCGTGAAGCGCCAGACTTGGGGACCCCGCTTGCGAGCGCACAACCTCCACCTCGGCGAAGTCCACCCCGCCCATCCCCAGACCCAGAGCCTTCATCGCCGCCTCCTTGGCAGCGAAGCGCGCCGCCAGACGGGCTATCGGGTCGGCCGTGCCGAGGGCGTAGGAGAGCTCGCCGGAGGTGAACAGGCGTTCCTTCAGTGCCGGGCGACGCTCGAGCACCTGCCGGAACCGTCCGACATCGACAGCGTCGACGCCTATGCCCCTCACGCTGCCGAATTGGGCAGAGTCCGAGTCTCGATGTGCGCTCACTCCACCGTTACCGTCTTCGCCAGGTTACGAGGACGGTCGACGTCGTGGCCATGCCGGCGTGCCAGATGGTAGGCGAAGAGCTGAAGCGGCACCACGTCCACCACTGGTGCAAGCACCGGATGGGTCGCGGGGACCCACAACACGTCATCGGCTTCCGAGCCTGCCTGATCATCGCCATCGTTTGCGACGAGCACGACAGTGGCACCCCGGCTTCTCACCTCGGCGATGTTGCCCATCATCTTCTCCCAGAGCCTCGTCCGGGTGGCCACACCAACTACGACGGTACCGGGCTCTATGAGCGCTATAGGGCCGTGCTTGAGCTCGCCTGCTGGATAACCCTCAGCACGTAGGTATGCGAGCTCCTTCAACTTGAGCGCACCCTCGAGAGCCACCGGGAAGCCCACATTGCGGCCCAGGAAGAAGAAATCCCGTGTCGCGGCGTACTTGGCTGCCACCGCACGAACGGAATCGGACCGGTCCAGCGCGAGCTGGACCAGCTCGGGAAGCCGGGCTATGTCGTCGAGCAATCGCTCGACTTCGGTCGGATAGATGATTCCCCTGAGCTGAGCCAGGTAGAGCGCCAGCACCTCCAGGGCCACGATCTGGGCAAGATGCGTCTTCGTGGCGGCCACCCCGATCTCGGGGCCCGCCCTCGTATAGAGAACCCCGTCTGCCTCCCTAGCCATCGACGAGTCAACCACGTTTGAGATCACCAGCACCTTGGCATCCCAGCGGCGAGCCTCGCGCATCGCCTGGAGGGTGTCCACCGTCTCGCCGGATTGACTGACACCCACCACGAGTGTCCGGCGATCGAGAATCGGATCGCGGTAGCGGAACTCCGACGCTATGTCGATCTCGGCAGGCAGGCGAGCCCAATGCTCAATCGCGAACTTGGCTACCAACCCCGCGTGGTAGCTCGATCCGCATGCCACGACCACCACCTTGTCCACCTCTCGCAGCTCCTCGTCGGAGATGCGCATCTGGTCGAGGGCGAGAAGGCCTCCGGGCAGCGCCCTTCCGAGCAGCGTATCGGCGATGGCCCGGGGCTGCTCATGCATCTCCTTGCTCATGAAATCGTCGAACCCACCCTTCTGGGCGGCCTCGACGTCCCATTCCACATGAAGCTCCGAGGGCTCCACGTCCTTGCCCGCCAGCGTGGTAACTCTCATCGACCCAGCACGAAGCTCGGCCAGCTGGTCGTCTTCGATTACCCAGAAGGTCCTGGTGCGTCCAAGGAGCGCCGGCACGTCGGAGGCCAGCATCCATTGGCAGCCCTCGGGTCCTGCGGTGGGGGGTCCTGCGGTGCCGGGTCCTGCGGTGCCGGGTCCTGCGGTGGGGGGTCCTGCGGTGCCGGGTCCTGCGGTGCCGGGTCCTGCGGTGGGGGGTCCTGCAATGTCCACCCTCCCGAGGACCAGGGGTGAGACGCGCCGGGCAGCCACAATGGTTCCGGGCTCACCAGGCCACATCACAGCAAGAGCAAAGGCTCCCTCCACCTGCCGTAATGTCGCACGTAGGGCATCGGCCAGAGAGGCACCTGTGGCGAGCTCCCTCTCGACGAGATGAGCCAGAAGCTCCGTATCCGTCTCCGATATCAGATCGTGTCCCTCTCCGAGCAGCATCTCCGAAAGCTCGCGGCAGTTCTCGATGATCCCGTTGTGAACTACCGCCACCGTGCCGGTGCAATCAAGGTGGGGATGGGCGTTGGCCTCCACTGGAGCGCCATGGGTCGCCCAACGCGTGTGGCCGATGCCTGCGAACACACCAGCCGGAGCTGCGGAGGCGAGCTTGCGGAGATCGTCGAGCGACCGGGTTCCGGTCGCCGCCCTTGCCCTCCACAGATCCTCCCCAGCCTCTACTGCGATCCCAGCCGAGTCGTACCCCCTGTACTCCAGGCTTGCCAAACCGTCGAGTAGGACGTCGAGCACCCCTTCGCCCCCTGTAGCGCCGATGATGCCGCACACGCCTACAGGTTAGGGCACCGGTCGAGCACCTGATACCACGCACAGGACTCGCGCGGGTCTTCAGCCGAGCAGGCCGCCGGATGCTGCTGCCTGGACAGCGTCGCGCAGGCGCTCCGCAGCTATGCGCGCCTCCGTCTCATCGGATGCCTCCACCATCACCCTCACGAGCGGCTCGGTACCGCTGCAGCGCAGGAGCACGCGCCCACCCGCTCCGAGCTCCTTCTCCACGCTGTGGAGCTCTGCCTGCAACATCTCGTCGTCCAAGACCATCTCCGGCTCCGGAACCTCCACGTTCACGAGGACTTGAGGAACCCGTTGCATGGCGCCCTCGACCAGGTCCCGCAACGAACGGCCGGACCGTGCCACCAGGTCGGCGAGCAACAGCCCTGTCAGGATCCCATCACCGGTGGTAGCCAGGTTCCTGAAGACCAGGTGACCTGACTGCTCCCCGCCCAGCGCCAGGCCGTAGGCATCCAGAGCCTCGAGGACATTGCGATCCCCTACAGGCGTCTCGCGCACCGACACGCCCAGCTCAGCCAATGCCAGGCGCAACCCCAGGTTCGACATGACGGTCACCACTACGGTGTTCCCAGCCAGGCGGCCCCTGGATGACATGTCCCTTGCAAAGATCGCGAGCAGCTCATCACCACTCGCCACGTAGCCGGTATGGTCGACCGCCACCAGACGATCCGCGTCACCGTCAAGGGCCAGGCCCAGGTCAGCCCCCCACGCCGCCAGCTCCAGCGCCAGCCGCTCGGGCGCCGTGGACCCACAGCCGTCGTTGATGTTCGCGCCGTCAGGCTCGCAGCCGATCGCTTGGACCTCAGCACCGGCCCTGCCGAAAGCCTCGGGTGCCACGGAGGACGCGGCGCCATTCGCACAGTCGAGCATGATCCGCAGGCCGGTAAGGCTCCTACCCTCGATCGACCCGAGCAGATGATCCAGATAGCCCGCAGCCGCTTCATGGTCGGATCGAAGTCGGCCCACACCATGGCCGGTTACAGGCAGGGGTCCATGCCCAGGAGCATCGAGCAGCCCCTCGAGCTCCTTCTCGATCGCCTGCTCTACCTCCAAAGGCAGCTTCAGCCCGCCAGGGGCAAAGAGCTTGACCCCGTTGTCGGCAAATGGATTATGGGATGCCGATATCACGGCGGCAGGCACGTTCTGGGCAGCCGATACCCAGGCCACGCCCGGCGTGGGAAGCACTCCGAGATCGACCACATCGGCGCCCTCGGAGGCTATGCCAGCCGACAGGGCAGCCTGCAACATCGAACCAGACCTACGCGTGTCACGACCTACCACGAAGCGGTCTGCCGGCAATACCCGTGCCGTCGCCCGCCCCAGAGCGAGCACCAGCTCCGGTGTCAGCTCGGCGTTGGCGGTACCTCGGATGCCATCCGTGCCGAACCGGGTGGCCACCGCCTACCGCTTCGAGTACTGCGGCGCCTTGCGCGCCTTCTTGAGGCCGTATTTCTTGCTCTCCTTCTCACGAGGATCGCGTGTGAGCAAACCGGCCTTCTTCAAAGCGGGCCGGGACTCCGGGTCTATCTCGAGAAGCGCCCTAGCGATGCCCAGCCGCATGGCACCGGCCTGGCCTGACACCCCACCTCCGTCGATGGTGGCATCGACGTCGTACTTGGCCGTATCCACGCTTGCCACACGCAATGGCTCTGTAACCACCATACGGTGTGTGGCAGAGGGGAAGTATTCGTCAATTGGCCGACGGTTGACCGTTATAGCCCCCTGGCCAGGTCGCACCCGTACACGCGCCACTGCCGCCTTGCGCCTGCCGGTCGTCTGGGTAAGGGGCGCCGGTCTCCTCGGTTTGCTCGACACGTCGTGACTCCTGTTATCGGTTCTGCTGGAAATCTGGAAACGCTCTCGACCCAGTCATCATCTGCCTGCCGGCGCCGATCAGACCCGCGCCCTGGCAGCAGGAAGATCCAATGCCTGGGGCTTCTGGGCACTATGGGGATGGCGTGGCCCTGCATACACGTTGAGCTTGTCCAGCTGCTGACGGCCGAGCCGGTTCTTCGGCAGCATCCCGCGCACGGCGCGACGCACGACCTCCTCCGGCCTGGTAGCCAGCAGCTCGGTGTAGCCACGCTGCTTGAGCCCACCTGGATATCCACTGTGGCGGTAGGCAACCTTGGATCCCACCTTGCCGGCTGTGAGCACCACCTTGTCCGCATTGATCACGACTACGTGATCCCCGGTGTCCATGTGCGGAGCAAAGATCGGCTTGTGCTTGCCCCGCAGCAGCGTGGCCACCTCTGTCGCAAGGCGACCCAGGACCATGCCATCGGCATCTACCAGATGCCAAGCGCGGGTGATGTCGTCTGGCTTGGGGGAAAAGGTGCGCACAGAAGTCCTCGTGGATGTCGTCGGTACAAACTGTCCCATGGATCCGCAGGATCACTGCATCGTGCGGATCATCCGGCAGCCAACCGGTCATTCCCGCGACAGATACACAGGGGTGATCGCAGCCAGGATACGCCGACATGCCCCCTCCAGGCAAACCGGCCGGTGCATCCCGGTCACCAACCTCAATATCCGACCTCTACCAGGCACAGCCCGTGGGGCGGCGCGATCGTTCGGACAAGGGACCGGCTCCCCGACCTGAGCATCCATGCCACGTCGCCGAGAGGGCGCTTCCCTCGGCCCACATCGACAAGTGTCCCCACGATGCTTCGCACCATCTGGTGGCAGAACGCCTGTGCCACGATGTCGAAACGCAACAGTCGCTCGCCGGAGCCAACCTGCGCGCACACGTTGGAGCCAACGCCGGAGTCGAGTCGCTCCTCGGCCCAGCGGGCATCCATCACCCGGCGCAGGATCGGCGCGCCCGGAGATGCACCCTGCGGCCGGCGGCAGAATGCGCTGAAATCGTGCTCGCCGATCAACACATCGGCAGCACCGGCCATCGCCCGTAGCGACAGTGGATCTCCCACACGCCAGGCGAGATGCGCCATCAGCGGATCGTCCACGGGCGCCTGAAGGACCAGGTAGCGATAGTGGCGCCAGCGAGCCGAGCGCCTGGCATCGAAGCCCCGCTCGGCCGGTGCCACTTCCCTGACGACGATCTCAGGAGCCAGCATGCGGTTGAGGGACCTCATCAGGGAACCGACGTCCACCTCATGCTCGACGTCGACATGGATGACCTGGCCCTGGGCGTGGACACCGGCATCGGTGCGCCCTGCACATACGATGCTCACACCGTGGCGGGCAACGGTGGCTATAGCTTCTGCCAAGCAGCCGGCAACGGTACGCTTGCCGGGCTGGTAGGCGAACCCGTGGAAACCACTCCCGTCGTAGGCCACTACCATTCGCAGCCGTACCCGACCTCCGGAGGGGAGGCTTTCGGGTGCCGCTGCGCCTGACCTTGTCCGAGCTCCAGGTCCCGCCACCCCACCCGGGACATCGTCAAGCCCGATCCCGGCAGGCCCCGCCGCCCCACCCGGGGCTGCCTCGTCGCTGTCCGGATCGAAAAGCCTCAAACGAGCTCTATGCGCGCCATGGGGGCGTTGTCGCCCTGACGCGGCCCGAGCTTGAGGATACGGGTGTAGCCACCAGGACGATCCGAGTAACGCGGACCTATCTCGGTGAACAGCTTGTTAGCCATGTCCTTGTCCCGGATCAGCGCCACCACTTGACGCTGCTGGTGGACGCCACCCTTGCGTGCAGCAGTGATGCACTTCTCCATCACGGGACGCATCGCCTTGGCCTTCGTCTCGGTCGTCACGAGGGCCTCAGCTGCTATCAGGGAAGCCACCAGGTTCCCGAGCATCGCCTTCTGGTGAGCGGCATCGCCGCCCAGACGCCTTCCCTTCTTGGGCGTACCAAGCATTGTCCTCAGTCCTTTACCCGCAGCGACAGGCCGCGTTCGTCAAGGCGCTGGATCACTTCGTCCAGCGACTTCTGCCCGAAGTTCGTGATTGCCAGGAGATCGTCACCGGTACGCTGCACCAGCTCCCCTATCGTATTCACCTGGGCACGCTTCAAGCAGTTACGCGGCCGCTCGGAGAGATCCAGGTCCTCTATCGGCAGGTCGAGATCCGGCGATCCACTCGCGGTAGCGCTAACCTCCCCTAGCTCCAAGCCCTGTGGCTCGCTCTCGAGATCCGCCACGAGGTTCATGAGCGACCGCAGGGTGTCACCGGCAGACGCCAGCGCCTCGCGGGGGGTCAGAGAGCCGTCTGTCTCTATGTCGAGCACGAGCGAGTCGAAGTTCGTCGACTGCTCTACCCGGACCGGATCGATCGAGAACGCGACGCGCCGCACGGGGGAGAAGATCGAATCGAGCGGGATCACCCCGATCGTCGCCGAGCGCTTGTTGCGCTCGGCGGAGGCATACCCGCGACCCCGCTCCACTGTCACGTCCATGGCGAGCCGGCCCTTGGTGTTGAGCGAGGCGATGTGCAGCTCCGGGTTCAGGATCTCGACTGCGGAACTTCCAAGGAGATCTCCTGCCGTGACCTCCCCGGGCCCACGCTTGTCGCAACGAAGCTCGACCGGCTCGTCACCGTCAATCCGAAGAACGATGTCCTTCAGGTTGAGCAGGATGTCGGTGACGTCCTCTTTCACGCCTGGAAGTGTCGTGAACTCGTGCAGGGCGTCATCAAAGCGCACCTGGGTGACCGCCGCGCCCGGGATTGCCGACAGCAGCGTCCGCCTCAACGAATTACCGAGAGTGTGGCCAAAACCCGGCTCGAGCGGGCCGATGGCGAAACGCTGCCGGTTGGCCTCCTCGTCGCCAAGGGCTTCGACGGTGGGCCGCTGGATGATGAGCATGCTCGTCGCTCCTCGCGTGGTAGAGGGAAATGCTGTCAAGGGAACTGCAATTGGAACAGGTACTTCAGGTTGCAAATCGATGTCATTGGTATCGGGCGGCACGGTGCTCCGCTCTCAGACGAGAGATCGGCGCTATTTGGAGTACAACTCGACGATCAGCTGCTCACGCACGGGCTCGTCGATCTGCTGGCGCTCCGGCAGGGCAGCCACGCGCACCTCGAAACGGCCATCGGCGGCCTCAAGCCACAGAGGCGGCTGCCTGTCGAGCGTGTCGAGATTGCGCCGTACAGTGAATGCCTCACGCGCAGCGGGAACCAGCGATATCTTGTCACCGAGCCGCACCCTGTAGCTCGGGATCGTCACGCGCTTGGAGTTGACCAGAACATGCCCGTGACGGACGAGCTGGCGCGCCTGTGCACGACTGGCACCCCATGCTGCCCTGAACGCTACGTTGTCCAGCCGCAGCTCGAGCATCCGCAGAAGGTTCTCGCCGGTTATCCCTGCCTGGTGAGTGGCCTCCTCGTAGAGGTTGTGGAACTGCCGCTCGAGCAGGCCGTAGATACGGCGTGCCTTCTGCTTCTCCCTGAGCTGCGCCAGGTACTCAGACCCCTGGCGCATGCGGTCGCGACCGTGCTCTCCTGGTGGGTACGCGCGGCTATGGCGATCGGTGACCGCCTCTGAGACCGGGCACTTCAGCGAGTAGCAGCGCTCACCTTTCAAGAAGAGCTTCGTGCGTTCGCGTCGGCACAAGCGGCAAACGGGTCCTGTGTAACGAGCCATGCTGTTTTCCTCTGTACTCCTCGATAGCCCTGAGCCGGCGATCAGACCCGGCGCCGCTTCTTCGGGCGGCACCCATTATGGGGGATCGGCGTGACGTCTTTGATGCCGGCCACTTCGATGCCTGCCGACACGAGGGACCGGATCGCCGTCTCACGACCTGAGCCCGGTCCCCTCACGAGCACGTCGACCTTCCGCACGCCGTGCTCCATCGCACGCTTCGCAGCGGCCTCCGCTGCCATCTGTGCCGCAAAGGGAGTCGACTTACGCGAACCTTTGAACCCAACGTTCCCAGCCGAAGCCCAGGCCAGCACGTTACCATCGTGGTCGGCGATCGAGACGATCGTGTTGTTGAACGAGCTCTTGATGTGTGCGACCCCGTAGGCCACATTCTTGCGCTCGCGCCGACGGGGCCTACGAGCCTGGGCCGGCTTGCTCGACTTGGCGGACTTCGTTGACTTGGCCATCAGTGCTTGCGAACCTTCTTCTTGCCGGCGACCGTCTTCTTCGGCCCCTTACGAGTACGTGCGTTGGTGTGTGTGCGCTGACCGTGCACGGGAAGCCCCTTGCGATGCCGAATCCCCTGGTAACAGCCGATCTCCATCTTGCGCTTGATGTCCTGGGCGACATCACGGCGAAGGTCGCCCTCCACCTTCAGATTGGCGTCTATCCACGACCGTAGCCGCGCAACCTCTTCATCAGTCAGGTCTCTGACCCTGGTTGCCGGGTTCGTCTCTGTCGCAGCACAGATCTGCTGCGCCACTGTGTTGCCTACGCCGAAAATATATGTAAGCGACGTCTCCAGCCGCTTGTCGCGTGGGATGTCCACGCCTGCGATTCGTGCCACGATGAACCCCTTCCTCGTTCCTGGACGGCCCTGGTCAACCCTGCCGCTGCTTGTGGCGGGGGTTGTCGCAGATGACCATAACCCGCCCGTGACGGCGGATCACCTTGCACTTCTCACATATAGGTTTCACGCTGGGTCGTACTTTCACCTTGGCTGTCCAATCACCCTTGACTCTCGAATCGCCTGTGCCTGTGCAATCACCTTGGCTGTCCAGTCATCCTTGATCGGCCTACTTGTAGCGGTAGGTGATCCGCCCGCGCGTCAGATCGTAGGGAGTCAGCTCCACCTGCACCCTGTCCCCTGGAAGGATCCGGATCCGGTGCATGCGCATCTTGCCCGAGCTATGGGCCAGAACCTTGTGACCGTTCTCGAGCTCAACCCGGAACATGGCATTTGGGAGCGGCTCGACGACCGTTCCCTCGAGCACGATCGCGTCCTCCTTCGGCTTGGGCAGGTGATCCTCCTCCGTCTTGAGTTGCACGGCAAGCCCTGAGGGCTCAGCGTACCGTTCTGTTGGCCCGCCGGACACCGGCTACGGCAGCCAGCTGCGGGGCTCCATCCATCACGGGACTTTCCCGCGACACACCGAACCTTTCCAGAGGGACTCCCGCCCACCCTGCTCAGGCTCGGCTCCAAGAGCCGACGAACCATGATAGCCGATCCACAGCCAATCGGCATCCTACCCAACCCGGTGCCGGATCTAGAGGACCGTGAGCACCTCCGGTCCATCCGCGGTCACTGCGATGGTGTGCTCGAAATGAGCGGACAGGCTCCCGTCCGCCGTGACTACGCTCCATCCGTCGTCCAGCAGCACCGTGGCAGGCCCACCTGCGTTCACCATCGGCTCCACGGCGAACACCATGCCCGGCTTGAGCGTAGGGCCCGGGGTCCCAGGCCAGTAGTTGGGAACCTGAGGATCCTCGTGCATCGCGGTGCCGATGGCATGGCCGACGTACTCCCTGACCACGGAGTAGCCCGCTGCCTCGGCGACCTTCTGGACTGCCTCGCCGACCCGATGGAGACGGTTTCCAGGTCGGAGCTGCTCGATCCCAGCCCACAGCGACCGCTCGGTGACCTCCAGCAAGCGAGCCGCCTCCGGCGAGATCTCACCGATTCCCATCGTGAAAGCCGCATCGCCATGGTATCCCTCGACGATCGCGCCACAGTCCACAGAGAGGATGTCGCCTTCGGCCAGCACGTAGCCGTCCGGAATGCCGTGGACGATCATGTCGTTGGGTGATGTGCAGATCACAGCGGGGAAGCCCCTGTAGTGCAGGAAGTTGGATCTGGCACCACGACGCTCGATCACCTCGGCGGCCACCCGGTCGAGCTCGGCAGTGGTTACCCCGGGCTTTGCCGCAGCCCTCGTGGCCGCGTGCATCTCGGCTACAACCCTTCCTGCACGGCGCATCTTGGCGATCTCGTCGGACGAACGGATCATGACCGCCTCGCAGCCACGCCGGAGGATCCCTCACGACGATCTTCTACTGCACGGATGATGCGGCGCAGCACGGCATCAGGGGAGCCGACCCCGTTCACCCGGGCCAGCTGTCCACGCTCGGTGTACCAGGTGATCAGCGGAGCGGTCTGCTTCTCGTAGATGTCGAGGCGGCGGCTAATGGCCTCCTCGGTGTCGTCCTCCCGCTGGACTACCTCGCCCCCGCAGACATCGCATGTCCAGTTGACCTTCGGCGGAGACGTCACCGAATAATTGGCGCCGCAGTCGACGCAGACCCTCCTGCCGGCCAGGCGGCGCAGCACCTGGGCCGTTGGCACCTCGATGTCGACCACCAAGTCCACGTCTCCAGGCGACAGCAGGGCAGCCAGCGCCTGAGCCTGGTTGATGGTGCGAGGGCATCCGTCCAGGACGAACCCGCGCGCCCGGCAGTCAGGCTCGGACAGGCGGTCTGCAACCATTTCCATGATCAAGTCGTCACCGAGCAACTCGCCGCGGTCCATAACCTGCCTCACCTTCTCCCCCAGTGCGGACCCCGACTTCACTGCGGCACGCAGCATGTCGCCCGTGGAGACATGCGGGACCACGTAGTGATGAGACAAGCGGACGCACTGCGTCCCCTTGCCGGCCCCTTGCTTGCCGAGGACCACCAGCCTCGCGCCAGGTACCACCGGGCTACTTGAGGAATCCCTCGTAGTTGCGCATCATCAACTGGCTGTCGATCTGGCGCATCGTTTCGAGCGACACCCCTACCGCTATCAGAAGCGTGGTGCCGTAGAAGGGATATCCATGGAGGTTCCACAGTGCCATGAGCAGCGACGGCAACACCGCCACACACGCAAGGTAAAGGCCCCCGGTCACGGTTATCCGGTTCAAGATGCGCGCAAGGTAGCGCTCGGTCGGCGGGCCGGGCCGGATGCCCGGGATGAACCCACCCTGCTTGCGGATGATGTCGGCCTGCTGGTGGGGATCGAACGCTACGTACACGTAGAAGAAGGTGAACCCGAATATGAGAATGCCGTACAGGAGCACGTAGAGCAGGCTCGTCGGCTGGATGTGATTGTTCACGAACAGCCTGAAGCCAGTCCACGGCAGGATGTTCGAGAGCAGCACAGGTATGTAAAGCAGGGAGCTGGCGAAGATGATAGGGATCACGCCTGACTGGTTCACCTTCAGCGGTATGTAAGTCGACGAGCCTCCGTACACACGGCGTCCGACGACGCGCTTGGCGAAGGTCACCGGTATGCGGCGCTGGCCGAGCTCCATGAACACCACTGCCACCACCAGCACAAGCGTCAGCGCCACTATCACCCCGAACTTGAGCTTGCCACCCTCGGCGAACACCGCCCCCCCGCCGGCAGGTATGCCTGCCACCACGTTTGCGAAGATCAAGATCGACATGCCCTGACCTATCCCACGCTGGGTGATCAGCTCGGCCAACCACATGACGAAGGCAGTGCCTGCCGTCAAGGTCAACACGATGAATGCAACGCGAGGCACGGTGAAATTTGGAATGAGATCGATATTGCTGCTGCCGAACAGGCCGCCGCCGCCGCTGTGGAACAGGTAGGCAAGACCAGTCGACTGCATCAGCGCAAGCCCCACGGTCAAGTAGCGCGTCGTCTGCGTCAGCTTCTTCTGGCCTACAGCCCCCTGATCGCGCCACTCCTCGAGCTTCGGGATCACCGTGGCCAAGAGCTGGATGATGATCGAGCTGGTGATATAGGGCATGATCCCGAGCCCGAAGACTGCCATGCGGGTGAGCCCACCACCCGAGAACAGGTTCAAGAACCCCAGGATGCCAGCCTGCTTGGCTTGGTTCTCGAGCACCTGCACCTGGGCAAAGCTGACTCCTGGAACTATCACATTGGTACCGATCTGGTACAGGGCTATGACCCCTAGCGTGAAAAGAACCTTATTGCGCAGGTCGGGAACCTTGAAGATGTTCTTCAGGCTCGACAGCACAGCTCCTCCTCCCAATCGAGCCCGCCGTTGCGTAGCTCACGGTCGACTATCTCTGCCCACCACCCTCGGGCTCGCCAAAATAGGCTAGCCGCGAGTCGGACACCGAACCGTTAGGTCAGGACGATCGCTCCGCCGAGCGCTGCAATCCTGCACGTACTCCACGGGAGACGAACTTGAGCGCCATCTTCCGGCTCGCCTCGTCGATCATCTCGTCGCCGAACATCACAGCGCCCTTCCGCTCGTTCTCGGTCGCCTCGCGATAGGCGTCGAGTATGCTCCACGCCCGGTCGAACTGCTCCTGGGTGGGCGAGTAAACCTCGTTCAACACGGCTACCTGGTCAGGGTTCAGTGCCCACTTGCCGTCGTATCCGAGCGTGCGCGTACGCTGGCAGAAGTCCCGCAGCCCGTCGGTGTCGCGTATCTTCAGATAGGGCCCGTCAATCACCTGCAAGCCATTGGCCCGGCCAGCCATGAGGATCTTCGAGAAGACGTAGTGGAAGTGATCGCCGGGATACTCGGGTATCTGAACGCCACCTGTGAGCACCGGCATCTCCATCGACGCTGCAAAGTCGGCAGGACCGAAGATGATGGTTTCCAGCCTCGGTGATGCGGCGCATATCTCCTCGACATTGATGAGTCCCCTCGTCGTCTCGATCTGGGCTTCGATGCCCACATGCCCGGCCGGAAGGCCGCAGTTGGCCTCCACCTGGCTCAGCAGCAGATCCAGCGCGACCACCTCGGCTGCCGACTGGACCTTGGGCAGCATCACCTCGTCCAGCCGCTCACCGCTGCCCGAGACCACGTCTATCACGTCCCCGTAGGTCCACTTCGTGTCCCACGCGTTGAGCCTCACGCATAGCACCCGGTCATCCCAGGGCTGCTTGCGGATCGCCTCGACGACCTTGGACCTCGCCTCGACCTTCTCAAGGGGGGCCACCGAGTCCTCCAGGTCCAAGAAGGTCATGTCGGCCGCCACCGTCGGGGCCTTCTCCAAGAAGCGCTCGTTCGAGCCGGGCACCGACAGGCACGAACGGCGCGGCAGGTTCCTGCTGCGTGCG
This sequence comes from Actinomycetes bacterium, assembly GCA_021851165.1. Taxonomy (GTDB): domain Bacteria; phylum Actinomycetota; class Acidimicrobiia; order Acidimicrobiales; family JAJZJN01; genus JAJZJN01. Next base: position 20,045 of record JAJZJN010000006.1, on the reverse strand, counting down.
GACATGGGTCAGATGTTACCGGAACACACGGCCGCGCGGATTAGGCCCCGCCGGCAGGCATTCGCCGGCATCAGTAGACGCCCCCTAGCTTCGCGTGGTCCCATGACACGACACTCACGACATCGATCCTCACTGCCACCCGCTTTGCCCCCATCCTCTCGACGATCGGGCGGGAGAGCTCGTCCACGACACCGAAGTACCGGCTGTAGACGCTCTGGCCGACCTGCGTGATCGCAGCCGCGTCTTCCAGGATGGTCCCGGTGCCGACCAGCTCCACCCCGCGAAGGGTGTCGTAGGTGTCTCCCGTCTCGACGAGACAGGTGATCCGAGGGTCACGGCGAAGATTCATCACCTTCTGCGAGCGGGAATAGGTCCACAATGCCGGGGCACCATCAATAAATCCGTACCACATGGCCACCAGGTGCGGCTGCCCGCTGGGGCTCAGGGTGGCGACGTTCATGGTGTGCTTACCACCGAGGAAGGCCTCCACCTCATCTGGAGTCATCCTGATCAGGTCACGCCGGCTCATCGAGCAAAGCCGATCTCCGGTGGGACCCGCCCCTCCGAGCCGGCCGCGCGTGGACCAGGGGCGCTGCCGAAGCGGTAGACGACCGGCTCGGCTCCTGGCTGCACCACGATCGCCTGGCCGGTTGAGGCGGCAGGGCCGGTTGAGGCGGCAGGGCCGGTTGAGGCGGCAGGGCCGGTTGAGACGGCAGGGCCGGTGCCGAGGATGCAGCCGAGCACGGCAGCAGCCACCGCCTCGGCCGTGATGAGGGGAAACCCTGCTCCATCGAGCAGCTTGCGAGCACGGACATCGACAAGCGGCGTGTCCACCAGCCCGGGACAGACAGCGTTGATCCGTATCGAGAGCGGATCGAGTTGCGGAGGCAGAGAGCGCACCAGGCCGATCACGGCATGCTTGGTCATGGCATAGATCGGATCGGCGCTGAAGGGGACCAAGCCGGCCAGGGACGCCGTCACTACGATCGCTCCTCCTCCTGCCTCCGCCATCACCGGGACGACCGCCCGCAGGCCGAAGACCACCCCGTCGACATTCGCGCCGAGGATCCGCCTGTAGTCGGTGTCGGAAAGCTTCACGATGGAGGCCTCACCCGTGAGCACCCCGGCATTCAGATGCGCTACGTCGATCCCCCCGAGATGGTTCACCGCGAGGTCGATCACGGCCTTGAAGTCCTCTGGCCTACTCACGTCAGCCCGCATGAAGGTTCCCCCAACCTCGTCTGCGACGCGCCTCCCCCCGTCCGGGTCCACATCCACTACCAGCACCTGCGCTCCCCTGTCGGCCAACAGCCTGGACACTGCGGCACCTATGCCGGAGGCCCCTCCTGTGACCAGCGCTACCTTCCCACCCAACTCATCCATGGCTGCCTCCGTATCGCCGGACCGTTCCGGCGGGCTCGTTGCCACAAGTGTCCTACACGGCGTGGGTGGCCTGCCTGCGGCGCAATCCCGAGTCGCCGCCAGTAGACTTGGGCAGTGCAGGTGTCGGCCGGCTGGCCGCTTGGTAGGCGAAGGGTGATACCCGTGAGACGATCGACCATATGAGACCGATACCTGTCGCGTTCCACATAGGGCCCCTGATAGTGCATACCTACGGTATCGGGCTGGCCATCACGTTCTGGTTCGGCTACCGCTACTTCGAGCGACGACTGCGCAAGGCCGGGTATCCCTGGCAGTGGTTTACCGGGGTGTTCGTATGGCTGGTCGTGTCGGCATTAGTGGGTGCCCGGGTGATGCACGTTCTCGCCAACCTGTCGTTCTACACTGCCCAGCCAGGCCAGATCCTGCAGGTTTGGCACGGTGGACTGTCGTCGTTCGGCGGACTGTTGTTCGCCGTGCCCACGGGCATCATCCTGCTCAAGAAGCGCTGCCCGGAACTGAAGGTTATGCCGGCGCTCGACCTCATTGCTCCGGTATTGGTGGCAGCGTGGGCACTCGGCCGGCTTCTCGGACCCCAGCTCATGGTCGCCGGTGGGGGACACCCGACCTCACAGTGGTTCGGGATGTACTACGCAGACCAGGTGGGGAAGCGATTGCCCGTTCCGATCTTCCAGGCAATCGACTACTTCGTTATATTCGGGATCCTGCTGCTCATAGAGCGGAGGTACTCTAGGCGTCCTACCGGCTTCGTCCTGGCAGCAGCGACGTCGCTTTGGGGCTTGGCGCGCTTCTACGAGGAGCGCCTGTGGCTAGCCGAGCCGGGGCACCTCGGAGCCGAGCTGGTCGAGCTTGCCGGGCTCGCGATGTTCTTCGGCGGGGGGATCGTGATGCTCGTGCTGTGGAGGCGCCAGCGCACCGCGGGCGCCGTCGAGGGAAACGACCGTGGGCATCATGCGGGGATCGGCTCGCTCGATCCTGCTCAGATCCTGCGCGACGCTCCGGCAGCCGGTCGTCCGGGGCCGGGCGGGCCAGCAAACGCCTGAGCTATCTGCATCCACTCCTGGGCGGCAGGACCCTCGATGACTAGAGCCGTGTCGGCGATGTTGCGACGCTGGGTGACCACCAGGCAGAAGTCGAGCGCTGGACCGCGAACCAGATCCGACCGCCCCATGCCAGTGATCACATGCGAGCCACCGTCACCACCACCACCCCACGACCAATTCTCGCCGCCGGGGCCCTCCAGCTCGACGCTGACATGGGCGGTTGGTAACTCACGGCCATGCACGGCATAGGAAAACCCGCGAGCCCTCACGCCCAGTTGCGCTACATGGCGCAGCCTGGCAGTAGGAACCGGAACGATACCAAGGGCGTCCGCCACGTCGTAACCATGAGCCCAAGTCTCCATCAGGCGAGCCGATACGAACGAGCGCACCCCCATGGCCGGCCCGAACCAGGCGATCCGGCTGTCAGGATCGAGGCCCGCAAAGGTCGACAACATTCCTTGACGAGCTTCCCGCCACCAATCGAGAAGTTGCCTTCCTGACATCGATCGTCCCCGGCCCAGGTGCTCTGCCATGGGGTCCGCTCCCGGCTCCAGCACCCGGGACACCAGCGCGGAGAAGCCGGGGGGATCTGCGACCGCAAGCCGAGCGACGTCATCGAAGAAGGCCAGATGGCTTATCTGGTCGCGAACCACCCAACCCTGTGCAGGAGTAGGGACGTCCCAATCCTCGTCGCTGATCGCGGCGATGATCCCCTCGAGTGCCTCGTGCTCTGAGGCGAGATCATCCAGTAGTTCTGGCAGGCTGGGGGCTGTACCCGACACGCTGCCAGACTAGCGTCGGGACATCTCCCACTGCCTATCGGCAAACAGCACCGTTCCTCCTAAGTGCCATCTAATGGCACCCGGCTGGCGCGAACGGTGCTAGCCAGCCTGGTAGCTCCGGTGACGACCGTCAGTGCGTGCCGGCACTAGGGTTAGCACGTGACTTCTCTGACGGTCGAAGCCGCCGCTGCCCCCGGGGTGTCGTGATGGGAGCTACCCGGTGGCTCGACGATGCCGAGATGCGCTCGTGGGTCTCGCTGATCCGTGCCACACGCCGGCTAATGAGCACTCTCGACGCCGAGCTTCAAGCAGGTCATGGGATCTCGCTCGGAGACTACGAGCTCCTCGCTCGACTCTCCGAGTCGGACGGGGAGCGCCTGCGCATGAGCGATCTCGCTCAGCGCCTGAGCCTGTCGCCAAGCGGGCTGACCCGGCGCATGGACGGCCTCGTCAAAGCGGGCTTGGTGGAGCGCCAGCGGTTCCCCGAGGACCATAGGAGCGCCTATGCCGTGATGACCGCCGCCGGTCGGACATGCCTTGAGCGAGCAGCTCCTGACCATGTAGCCAGTGTGCGCCGCTGCTACGTGGACCGCTTCAGCCATGATGAGCTGGCTTCCCTGGCAGCGGCGTTCGACACGATATGCGCTGCCTGCGATGAGGAGGAGCTCGGAGCAGACCAGAGCTCCCCCGTGAGGGCTGAGCGCTGAGCACCATGAAAGAGCAGCTGACCGAGGTGGTGCGTTCCCGCGGCCTCATACGCTTCGACGCGCCGGTTACCCTTGCCTCGGGTGGACAGAGCCGGGAGTTCGTCGACGGCAAGGCCGCGCTTGCACGCGGAGCCGATCTGGAGCTCGCGTGCAGGGCGATGCTGGCCGAGTTCTCCGACATCGACTTCGACTGCATAGGAGGCCTCACGATGGGCGCCGACCAGTTCGCTCACGTCGTAGCCGTTCTAGGTCACAAGAGCTGGTTCGTCGTCCGCAAGGAGGCAAAGGGCAGGGGCACGGCAAAGCTCGTGGAAGGGACCGCATTGGGCCCCGACGTGCGCGTGTTGCTCGTCGACGACGTGGTCACCACCGGGGGATCGATCCAGAGGGCCCACAGCGCCGTCAGCGAGCTCGGCGCCGTCGTAGTCGGTGCCGCTGCCCTGGTCGACCGCGGGGAGCTCGCAAGCCGCTTCTTTGCCGAACGTGACATCCCGTACCGGCCCCTCGTGACCTACCGCGATCTCGGCATAGAGCCGGTCGCGACCAACTGAAGGCCCTGACGGGTTTGAGCTCGCGTCCCGATCAGCTTTGTTGCCATCCGACGGGCGGAGATCGTCTTCAACAGGTTATTGCGCCACGAGGCTTGCGGTCCGCTGAACATACAGCGCAGCGATGTGGTGGGGGTGAAGGGGATCGAACCCTCACTGTGGGCGGTTTAAGCGCCCTGCCTCTGCCTATTGGGCTACACCCCCATGCCTGCCGGCACTCGAGCAACCACCCGCGATGGTCAGGATGGCGCGTGGCAGCCCATGGAAACGGTGCTCAACGATAGTGATGCCCTGCCCCCAGGTCGACTCCCGCATCATGCCAGGCCATCCTCTCTGCTGAGCGCGGATCGTCCTCCACCGCGCGATGGGGGCCCAGGACCATGGTGGAACGCCGAGCGGCATCGTAGCCAGGCCATTCACCCAGTGCATCGCAGGAAGGATCCCCGTCGCGAGCGAAGGCCACCCAAGCCTCACCCATGGCCGAGGACAGGGCGGCTGCCTCGGGGCCCTTGCCTGCGAATATCGATATCACCGGATTCGCGAGGGAACCGAAGACGAACGGGATCTCCAGGCCATGGCACGAGCCGAGCAGCCCGTCGAGGATTGGGGACTCCTGGTCGAACATATATACGAACGTCGCTGCCTGGCGCTCGGAATGAGCGGCGGCCATCTCCAGACTCGGGACGCGAAATACGAGGTCTGTGAGCAGCGCTGTCCACAAGTCATGGTCCGAGCACGATTCTCCCCTGGCTGCGCGTGCCGACCGATATGCCGCAACCAGATACCCTGCGGCATCATCGAGCCCCTCGGGCGATAGCAGGCGGGCCAGGCGACCTTCGACAATTCCTTCAGACCCACCACCGGGAGCTGTCCGATCCGAACCCGCCTGGCATGCATCCCCCCGAGTAGCACCTGTCTCGCCCAGGGTCTCTCCTACGGTGAAGAAGGCACACTCGTCGCGGTTCGTGCCAATGAGAAGCGGGACCGGAGCCGCCTCAGCCATGGCCTCACCCGGTGGAGCCGGGAGCGAGACACCGTCCACGACGGGCAGGAACGGCAGGGGAAAGCCACCCGATCTCGCCGAGGCCAGCGCCAGGCGCCCACCGGCCTCCACCAGGGCTGGCGCTGCTACGGCTGCAAGGGAGCCCCGCTTGAAGCCGTTCAGGCCGAGCAGCTCACAGAGCTTCTCGGCCTGACGCTCGCCCCACGTCGTGGAGCCGGTCACCGGCGGACCGCTCTGGACCACCGCCCGGGCGAACAACCCATGAGCCCCAGGCATGGCCATGAGCGTGGCTACGCTCATGGCGCCTGCCGACTCTCCGAATATGGTCACGTTACCGGGGTCCCCACCCAGCTCGCCTATGGCGTCGCGCACCCACTCCAATGCGGCGATCTGGTCCAGAAGGCCCCAGTTGGCAAATGGCTCCCCGCCGCAACTGGCCAGACCTTCGTGAGCCAGGAAGCCAAGAGCTCCGAGCCGGTAGTTAAGGCTCACCACCACCACGTCACCGCGTACCACCAGGCCAGTGGGGTCATACAGAGAGCTTGCGCCATTGCCGGAGGTGAAGCCACCCCCGTGAAGCCACACCATCACCGGGCGCGGCCTGCCGTCGAGCGCCGGAGTCCACACGTTGAGGCTCAGGCAGTCCTCGTCGGATTCCACCGTATCGCCGGGTATCGCCGTAACAGGCGAAGGGGGGCTCTGCGGGGCAATCGGACCGAACGCACGGGCTTCGCGTATCCCGGACCACTTGGCGGGAGGCTCCGGCGGACGCCATCTGAGGCCCGCCACGGGCGCTCTCGCATATGGCACGCCGCGGAAGGCCCACACGCCGCCCTCGTGGACGCCCCTGATCCTGCCAGCAGCAGTAGCGATTACACCTTCCACTCCAGCCAGAATAAAAGCCACTCCAGCCAGAATAAAAGCGGCTGCGGTGCTTCCGTTCATCGCTGCGTTGAACTACTGTTGCACGAGTGCTACGCGTGACTCTGGGAGATAGGTCCCAGCACCGAGGGTCGGCGTTCTCCCGGAGGCTCGCCGCCTCCCCCATGCTTTCATGTAGCAGGCATCGGGCTATCTTGACGGTAGTCACGGCAATCGTGACCACGGTCGTGGCTTTGGTCGCACTGCCGGTGAGTGCAAGTGCTGCACCATCTGCCGGAGGTGGCTCCCCGTCTGCAAGCTCGATCGACCAAGCTCAGGCCACAGCGGCGAGGATCGAGTCAATGATCGAGGCACAGCAGGCCCGCCTCGGCGTCCTGAGCGACCGGTACGACCAGGCCATGCTGCACCTTCACCAGATCCAGGCACAGCTGACCACAACCGAGGCACAGCTGGCCGCAGCCCGCCAGAACCTGGCCGCGGCCCAGGCCCGGCTGCGAACCGATGCCGTCAACGCGTACATAACCGATGCCCCTGCGAGCCGCCTGGCAACCCTGTTCGCGGCTCCGAACGCCACGACTGGGGCACGTGACGAGTACCAGAACGCTGCCATGGGCAACATCAGCGCTGCCGTCGACCAGCTCCACGCAAGCCAGGCGATGTTGACCGGCGTCGAGAACCGGCTCACCGTCAACGAGCGTGAGGCTGCCGCCCAGGCATCCACTGCCCACCTGGCTGAGCAGGGAGCCAAGGCCGCTATAGCCACCTACGATTCGACGCTCTCGCAGACGAAGGGCAGGATCGCCCAACTGGTAGCCGAACAGGCGGCCGAGCGCGCTGCCGCTGCTGCCGCGGCAGCCGCTGCGGCGGCAACCCAGGCAGCCAGGCAGGCAGCGGCACGGCAGGCAGCTGAGGCAGCCGTGGTGGCACAGTCTATAGGAGCGGGCTCGGCTGCGGCCCAGAGCGCGGGCTCGGCTGCAAACCAGGCAGCGGGCTCAGCGGGCGCGCCCGTGTCAGTCGGCACCGGTGCGCCGGTGCCGGCCAGTGGTGCCGGTGCCGTCGCGTTGCATGCGGCCGAGCGGTACCTCGGTGTTCCCTACGTATGGGGTGGGGCGTCGATGAGCGGGGTCGACTGCTCGGGACTCACGATGCTTGCATGGCAAGCCGCCGGCGTCTCGCTGCCGCACCTTGCAGCGCTGCAGTACCAGGACAGCACGCCAGTTCCGATGAGCCAGATCCGGCCCGGCGACCTGCTGTTCTACGACCTCGAAGGTGACGGCATAAGCCACGTCGCAATGTACGTCGGTTCCGGACCCTACGGGGCCAACACGATCATCCAGGCGTCCGAGCCCGGGACCAACGTCTCGTTCTATCCGATCTACTATTTCGGCCTGGTGGGCGCCGGGCGTCCCTGAGCTCCACCGGTGTGCATCGCACGCGCTCACGACGGCAGGATGGTGGCGTAGGCGACATCCCAACATGCCGAGGTCGGTCGGGTACCTCTATACTCGAAAGTGCAGCGCACCGGGGGCGCGCTCGGGGAGATCGGGGGAAGTGGTGGGCGAGGGGCAAATCATTGCAGATTCGGATGTTGGCGGCTACGAGGCCGACCTGCCTATCCCTGACGCGCCAGCTATCCCTGACGCGCCAGCACCCTCCGGTAACCCGGCGCTGAGCATAGTCATACCGGCATTCAACGAGGAGAGGAGACTTCCCGAGTCGCTGGAAAGGCTCATCGACTTCCTCCTCATCGGGGACACCAGCGCCGAGCAGGTCGAGGTCCTGGTCGTCGACGACGGATCATCCGACCGCACCGCAAGGATAGCCAGGGAGGTGCTGCGGCCCCTGCCGCTCGCGCAGGTGCTGAGCCTCCCGGCCAACCGGGGCAAGGGGGCTGCCGTGAGGACGGGGGTCGCGAATGCCAAGGGGGCAGTGATCGCCTTCCTCGACGCCGACATGGCCGTCGATCCCGCTGATCTGCCCAGCCTGCTCCGGCAGCTCGACACTGCCGAGGTGGCCATCGGCTCACGTGCTCTCGCCAGCTCGTTCGTCGATTGCCGGAGCGTTCGCCGTACCCTGCTCGGGCGAGCCTTCAACCGGATCGCCACCACCGTGACGGAATTGGAGCTGCGCGACACGCAGTGCGGGTTCAAAGCATTCCGGACCCCGGTCGCCCGACTGCTGTTCCACTTCGCTTCAGTGGACCGTTTCGCCTTCGACGTCGAGATACTGGCTCTTGCCCAGAGCCTCGGGATGCGCATAGGCGAGGTACCCGTCAGCTGGAAGCATGTCCCCGGAAGCCACATCCGCCCCTGGCTGGACCCTCTCTCGATGCTGGCGGACCTCACCAGGACCAGGGTGGGCCTGCTCGACCGACGACCGCTCCCCGCTGTCCTGGCAGTGGCACCGTCTGCCGGCCGGACCGGGTCGCCAGTGCCGGGGAGGCCCTCGAGGACGGTGGCCGTCGAGCTCAGCTCGGCCGTACGGCGGAGCGATGCCGTCCTCCCGTGGGGCCACGGTGCCGCAGTTCTACTCCCGCTAAGCGGCCCCGAGGAGCAGCAGTCGGTTCTCGTGTCCCTGGCCGAACGGATGCCGGGATGGCGTTTCCGGCCAACGGAGCTCGCCTTCGAGCAGATCCTCGCTGCGAGCCCGCTCGCAGCAGCCCTGGTCCCCAATCTCACGACATGGGCTCCGGCATGCCTGCCGAGCCCCGAACCGACCATCACCCCGGCTCTGGAGCCGGGGATCTTCGCTCATGTCGCCGACCAGCTCCAGGGGCTACCGAAGATGGCTGCATTCGTCCGGGCCGGAACCTGAGCGAGTGCGTCTGGCAATAGTCACCTGGCGTGACCTTGCACATCCTCTCGCAGGTGGGTCGGAGATAGTCGTCGACAGGCTTGCCCGAGGGCTCATCGAGCGCGGACACGAGGTGACGGTCGTCTGTGGCGGGCCAGTCGGACCACATACCTACCGCGTGATACGCGCGGGTGGCACCTATTCGCAGTATCTCCTGGCACCTATCGAATGCATGAGACACCTCGGATCCGCAGACCTGCTCGTAGACGTCGAGAACGGCATACCCTTCTTCTCCCCGCTGTGGCATCGGGGACCGAAAGTCTGCCTGGTCCATCACGTGCACAGCGACCAGTGGCGGACACGCTTCCCTGCACCGGTCGCCTACGCAGCACGCCTGGTGGAACAGAGGCTCATGCCCGCGGTCTATCGCAACCAGGCCTTCGTGGCAGTATCGCCTTCGACGGCCAGCGCCCTGGAGGACATCGGGATCGACCGAAACCGGATCCGCGTGATCGAGTCGGGCGTGGACACACCCCCCGCCGGTGATCCGGCCCTGGCCAGGTCACCAGATCCCCTGTTCGTCGCAATCGGGCGCCTGGTCCCTCACAAGCGCGTCGACATGCTGCTCGATGTCTGGGCGCGCGTGCTGCCGGTCGTCGGCGGCAGTCTCGTAATTGCCGGATCAGGACCGGAGCTCGAGCGCCTGAGACGCATCGCTCCACCGGGAGCCGACCTTCCCGGCCATGTCAGCGAAGAGACCAAGGCCGATCTTCTCCAGCGTGCCTGGTTCCTCGTCCACAGCGCCCACCATGAGGGGTGGGGCATGTCCATCCTCGAGGCCGCCGCCTACGGAACCCCTGCGCTCGCCCTGGATGTACCAGGGGTCCGCGACGCGATCGTCGACGGTACGACAGGCGAGCTCGCCCACGACCCCGACGATCTCGCACGCCGGTGGATCGCGCTGGCCAGCGACACTTCGCGGCGAGCGCAGATGGGTCGCGCGGCAGCCGAGCGGGCATCGAGGCTCACCTGGAACCGCACCGTGGACAGCTACCTGGAGCTGGCCGGGGAGCTGGTCGGCACGGGCGAGACCACCAGCTCCCGCCTCGATGCCCCCGCCGGCAAGGGTGTCCAACGGTCGATCAAGCTGTTTCGGAGCTTCCTCCATCAGCTCGATGATCCCGACTCGTTCTATACCCTCCTCGCAGAGGACACGGCATGGCTCGCTTCGCGCTATGCGCGCCTGGAGGGTGCACGGATCGTCGATGTGGGATCCGGTCCGGGCTACTTCGCGACAGCCTTCTCCCGCCACGGAGCGCTGGCCGTCATGGTCGAGCGCGACCCCGACGAGCTGAACGCCAGGGGGAGGCCTCGAGGCGTGGCCGTGCTCGGAGACGGTTGCAGATTGCCGTTCGCCGACTCCTCTTTCGACATCAGCCATTCGTCGAACGTGATAGAGCACGTCAGCGACCCGCGGGCAATGTTCGACGAGATGCTGCGCGTACTGCGCCCCGGCGGAGTGGCGTTCCTCGCTTTCACCAACTGGTGGTCCCCGTTCGGAGGTCATGAGACATCTCCGTGGCACTACCTAGGCGGCATGCGCGCCGCACAGCGCTACGAGCGTCACAGGGGCGGCCCCCCGAAGAACCTATACGGGACAAGCCTGTTCCCGCTGCACATCGGCCAGGTGCTCGGCTGGGCCCGCTCGGACCCACGCGTGGTGCTGCTCGACTCCTTCCCCCGCTATTACCCACGGTGGGCCCGCCCGCTTATGACCTGGCCAGGGCTGCGGGAAGTGGCAACCTGGAACGCAGCCATCGTCTTGAGAAAGCGCTGAGACGAGGGCCAGGGACTTCGGACAAGGCAGGGCTGTTGACGACTATCCTCTCCACACCTCGTGGCGCGCCGGGCACCTCCCCACGGCAGGCCGGGGACGACGCTGCCCGTCGCACGGCAAGCCGGCGATCCAGCAGCCATCGCAGGATCAGACGCCAGACACTCTGGAATCGCCGTGCCCTGGAGCTGATGGCGAGCCTGGGAATCGCGATAGCAGCGTTCTCTCAGGCTGCCGGGCGCATCGTTGTCGACACCAAGCTCGACCTCGCGATCGACCCCGCCCGGTTCCTCTCGTTCGCGACGAAGCTGTGGGACTACCGCTCCACATTCGGCCAGGTCCAGAACCAGGCCGACGGTTACCTGTTCCCGATGGGACCGTTCTACCTGCTCGGGCATGTCCTGGGGGTCCCGGCATGGATCACCCAGCGAGCATGGCTGTCGCTGCTGCTGCTAGGAGCGCTCTGGGGAGTTCTGAAGCTTGCCGAGGAGCTGGACATAGGCACTCGCTACACGCGCTTGCTGGCGGCGTTCGCGTACGCATGCTCGCCGTTCGTCCTGGCTGCCGCCATGGCCTCCGCTGGGCTCATCCCTGAGGCCCTCCTGCCGTGGGCAGTGCTTCCGCTGGTGCGTGCTTACCACGGCAAGACCGCGCCTATGCGAGCAGTCGCTCTCTCCGGCCTGGCGGTGCTCGGCATGGGTGGAGTCAACGCCACCGCCACCATGGCGGTGCTTCCCATGCCAATGCTGTGGATGCTCACCCGAAGACGCAGCCGTGAGCGCAACCACATGGTGGCATGGTGGCTGGTGGCTGTCGTGCTCGCCACGGCATGGTTCGTAATGGCGCTTCTGTTCCAGGGGAAGTACGGTCTCGACTTCCTCAAGTACACCGAGTCGGCCCGCACCACCACGGAATGGACCTCGCTGCCCGAGATCCTGCGCGGGGCAGGACTGTGGATGTCGCTCATAGCGATCCACGGCCTGTGGACCCCGGCCGGGTGGATGATAGAGAACTTCTCACCGGTCATAGTCGCCACCGCCGCGGTGGCAGCCATGGGCCTCTATGGCATCGCACGCCGTGACATGCCCGAGCGCGTGTTCGTGGTGGTGACCCTGTTCGTCGGGATGCTGGCCGCCTCCATCGGCTACTGGGGACACCTCGGCTCCCCTGCGGCACATATCGTCCATGCTCTGCTCGTCGGCCCTCTGGCCCCGTTCCGCAACGTGAACAAGTTCGAGCCGCTCGTCACCCTCTCGATCGCCCTGGGGCTCGCCCACGGGCTCGGCGCCGTGCGGATGCCGCGGACCGCGCTACCCACTCTCTGGCTCAGGCGAGCGGGCTACATGTGCGCCCTGGCGGTCGTGCTGGTGGCAAGCCTGCCGCTGCTCACAGGCAAGGTGTACCCGGATGGGTCGTTCCGCAAGCTGCCATCGTATTGGACACAGGCCATCGACTGGTTGAACGCCCACGGGGGACACGACACCACACTCGTGATCCCTGGTGAGTCATTTGCCAGGTTCACCTGGGGAGTAACCGACGACCAGCCACTGGAGCCACTCTCGAAGGTCCCCTGGGCAGTGCGCAACATCGTTCCGTTGGGCTCCGTGGGCAACACCATGTACATGGACGCCGTCGACACGGCCCTGACCGCAGGGGAGCCGACGCCGGGACTCGCCGCGTACCTTGCGCGAGGCGGCGTCAAGTACCTCTTCGTGGAGAACGACCTGAACCCCCTCCTCGTAGCGAGCCCCCCTCCAACCGTGATCCGCTCCATACTGGCCCAGGAGCCCGGGATAACCCGGGTAGCCCGCTTCGGCCCCGTGATCGCCCAACCCGATGCGGGAGCCTCCGCGGGCATCGACTTCAGCCCGACGGTGTCGACCAGCCGCCTCCGATCGATCGAGATCTACAAGGTGGACGGGAGCGTTCCCGCGGTGACCACCTACCCGGCCGGCCATGGGGTGGTCGTGACCGGTGGCCCACAGGCCCTGCTCGCCATGGCGGGAGCGGGCGACCTCGGCGGCGAGGCCACTGCCCTGGCCGGCGATCCGCTCGGCCCGAAGTTCCCCCATCCGACATGGGTGGTCGCAGACACCGAGCAACGCCGCGACATCAACTTCGGCCAGCTCTACGACGATGCATCCTACGTGCTCACCTCCCGTGAGATGGCCCCGACCAATGCCGGGACTACCGGCGGTACCAAGCCCTCACGCCCGACTCAATGGGAGGTGGTTCCGGGCGCCTCCCACGAGACCGTCGCAGTGCTCCACGGCGCCGCCTCCGTCACGTCCTCGTCGTACGGCACCCCCATCGACCGCCTGCCGGGCTACCAGCCCCTCGGGGCATTCCTCTCCCATCCCGAATCGGCGGCCTGGGCGGCATCCGCCACCAACGTCCCAGATCCCTGGATACAGATAACCTTCGACCACCCGGTACCCGTAGACCACATATCCATAGAGCCCCTGGACGACGGGCCATGGCGTCCGGTGGTCACCCAGGTGCGCGTCACGACGGACCGTGGATCGCTCACGAGCAGCCTCGTGCCGCGCCAGCGTCTCCAGACCATTCCCACCCCACCGGGCCCGACCACACGGCTGCGCGTCACTATCACCGCCTTCGACAAGGCAGCAATTGCCGGAAGCGACACCGGGCCTGGCTTCGCTCACATCGGCATCCCGGGCGTCAAGGTCTCCGAGTCCTGGAAGCTGCCTGACGACGGCGGCGCCGCGGCCGCCCCTGGGGCCCCGGCACCCACCTACTTCTTCTCGTCGCCCATCCCGAATCCCTTCGAGTACCTCCGCCCGCCGGACGACGAGCCTCACATGTCGAGGATCTTCACCGTGCCGGCCAGGGCGTCGTTCCACGTGACCGCTACCGTCACGCCACGTCCGGGTCCCGGCCTGCTCGCTCTCGTCGCCGGGAACAGCCCGCTCAAGGTAAGCGCCACCTCGACGTTCGCCGACCTGCCGCTGTTTCGCCCCCAGAACCTCGTGGACGGCGCCACACTCACCTCCTGGTGGGCCGGATCGGGCGACCCCCACCCGGCGGTCACGATGTCCTGGCCCGGTACTCACGTGCTGGACTCCGTCGACGTAGCCACCGACCCGGCCGCGTCGGCTCCCGAGCAGCTGCTCATCCGCTCAGGCACAGCCAGCAGGCTCGTGGCAGTTCCAGCAGGTGGCGGCCTGCTTCGCTTCGCCCCCCTGGCAGCCCACAGGGTGGTGATCACCTTCCCGAAAATCCGTGCCCTTCCGACCCTGGACATCCTGACCGGGCACCTGATGGCCACCCCTGTCGGGCTGTCGGAGCTGACCTTCCCGGCGCTTTCAAAGCTCCCGATAACACCGTTCAGCCTTAGCGCTCCGTTCAGCCTGCCATGCGGGTCGGGACCGCCCCTGTCGGTGAACGGGGTGACCGTGCCGACGTCGGTACACGGCACCATGGGCGACATCTATTCCCTTGCACCGATGCCCCTTCGACTCTGCGGACCAACGGGCAGCACCCTCACCCTCCAGGCAGGGCAGAACCGCATCGACGCGCTCGACGCCGGCTACGGGATGAAGGTTACGAGCCTCACCCTCGCTGGAGCCCCCATACCCCACACATCGGGCACTGGCACATCGGGCACTGGCACATCGGGCACTGGCACATCGGGCACTGGCACATCGGGCACTGGCACACGCCCCCCGCGCACGGTGCGGATCGACACTTGGGCCGGGCAGTCCCGCACCCTCACTGTGGGCCCGGGCAGGGCGGCCATCCTCGACGTCCGCCAGAACTACAACTCCGGCTGGGCAGCCACCGCTGGCGGCCTTACGCTGCACCCGGTCCGCCTGGACGGCTGGCAACAGGGATGGATGCTCCCCCCATCGGCATCCCCGGAGACCGTCAGGCTCTACTACGCCCCTGCCGGAGCATTCCGCCTCGCGCTCCTGGTAGGGCTGTTGCTCGCGCTGGCCCTCGTGGCATGGGCGCTGTGGCCGCCACGACGTAGGCCACCGTGGCAACGGCGCAAGCCAGGCGGCATCCCCGTGCCCGCCATGGATACCCACCCCAGGCGCCGCCTCCCCTCGGGCGTGCTCGGTGCCGCGGCACTCACCATGGGAATGTTCCTCCTAGGCGGCCCGCTCGTGGCCCTAGTCCCAGTCGTGCTGCTTGCATTCCGTCGGCAGCGCCGCCGCGAGTACAGGATCCTCGGCACCGGCGGGACGGTGTCGCTCGACTCGGAGCGGTCCGCAGAGCCGCTCCCGTGGATTGCCGGGGGGACGATGCTACTGGCAGGGGTGATGATGGCAGTACGCCCCGGAACGCTGTGGGACGCCTGGTTCGGCGCACTGAGCTACAGTGCCCAGCTCCTAGCCGGCACGGCGCTGATCGCCGTCGTCGCCGCGTCGGTGCCAGGCCTGCCCCGGCTCCGGCACTTGCTGCGACACGCCCGGGGACGGTCCCAACCGGCAGCCCCCCCAAGTAGGGGAGGCTAGCCTCGCATGGTGGAGAGCGACCAATGGCATGACCCCGTCGGAGAACGACTTCCGGCACCGGTGCGGCCCACCGCCTTGCACATGCTCCGGCACCCCGACAGGCAGACCACATGGGCGGGTGCCGGCGTCATGCGTTTCGATCCGCCACTCGCCGGCGGAGACCCGGGCCTGCTCCAGGAGCTCCTCGGCGAGCGCGTGACGCAGCTCCACGCCGCCTATCCAGTGGCAGGTGCCAGGCTCCGCGGCGTCACGTGGTACCCCGGCACTCCCGGCAAGGCCTCGATCTCGGCGGACGACCAACCGATCCCTCCCACCATAATGAGGCCGTTCAACCTGGCCTGCGAGCCTCCCCTGCGCCTGCTCGCCCACGAGTCGGGCAAATGGCTCACAGTCGTCCCCCACCATGCCGCCATCGACGGAGCGAGCGTGATGGGCATGTTCAAGCTCCTATCGGGCCTGCCCCCCAGACCCATCGCACCACGGCGGGTCCTCCAGCGCCGGAGCGTTCCGCCATGGGCGAGCTTTCGCCGCCTGCTATGGCCTGCCGACCCTGTGGCGCCGTCGCCCACCGAACCCGCCGGTGACACCTTCGTGCATGCAGCGTTGCCACCGATTGGCCGGGGGAGCACCGGCAGGCTCCCGCAGGCTTTGGTGGCAGCGGTCACCTCCCACAACCTTCGCTCAGGCCAACCGCTCAGACGGATCGGGATCTCCCTCAGCGTGGCTGAGCTGGACGACGGGGTCGGCGTGGCGTCATACCGCAGGATCGACCTACACCAGGGTGAGCCGGTCGCCACCGCCGTGGAGGCGGCCCTGCGAGCTCCCGAGGAACCCTGGGAGATAGTCCATGCTCCCAGGGCCATCCGCCTGCTCGCACCTGTCGCAGGTCGCCTGTCCGACACTATCCTGCTTTCCAACTTCGGCCGGATAGAGCTTGCCGGAGTCACTTCGCTCGAGATCTATCCTGTGGCCCGCGGCCGCTCTGCAGTGGCCTTCGGCGCCGTCAGGGTGGCTTCGGCAGGCTCCACGTTGACCTTGCGGGCACAGCACTTGTCGACCGAGGACGCGACTCATCTGCTGCACGATGCGATAGCACTCCTTTGAAGCAACGCGGGGACAGGCGGGCACCGGGCTTCCCTAGGCAGTACCATCGGGATCGTGGCGGCAAGCAGGAAATCCACCGAGCAGGCGACCATAGCGTCACTCGTCCCCCTGGCACGCCGAGACGAGCCGGAGAGCTCCGACATCCGGCTGTCGGACGTCGACGAGTGGGGCCGATCCGAGCACATGCGCTCCATTGCCAGGGCCGCCTTCTCGCCGTTCTATCGCTACTGGTTCCGCGTCGAGTGGGAAGGCCTCGAGAAGATCCCGAGCCAAGGCGGGGCCCTGCTGGTCGCCAACCATGCAGGTGCCATCCCATCCGACGCACCCGTAATCATCCACGGCATCGAGGAGGAGCTGGGCCGGCCCGTCTACGGCCTGGCCGACTACTTCTTCCGCCGGATACCGTTCGTCGGCACCATGTGGTCGCGCGTGGGCGGGGTCACAGCTCACCCCGACAACGCCCTCAGGCTCCTCCGGGACCAGGGCCAGCTGGTGCTCGTGTTCCCCGAGGGAACGAAGGGGCCGTCGAAGAGTTACGCCGATAGGTACCGTCTCCGGCGCTTCGGCCGGGGAGGATTCGTCGAGATAGCGATGCGAGCCGGCATACCCATCGTGCCTATAGCGGTGGTGGGAGCAGAGGAGTCGATGCCGATCATCACCCGCCTGCCGAGGGTAGCCAAGGTCCTGGGCGTGCCCTACTTCCCGGTCACGGCGAACCTCCTCGCCTTCGGACCGCTCGGGGCAGTCCTGTACTTTCCTGTCAAGTTCAAGCTGCGGGTCTTGGACCCGGTCAGGTTCGACGTTCCAAGCGGCCAGGAGCGCTACTCCAAGAGCAGGGTCATGGAAGAGGCGGAATCGATCAGGACCACGCTGCAGGAGGCGCTCTACGACATGCTGCGCGAGCGGCGCAGCATTTGGTTCGGCTGAGACCCGTCATGGCCCGGCGTGTACTCATCACCGGCCTCGACACCTTCTGGGGCGGCAGGATGGCTCAGGCCCTCGAGTCGGACCCAGACGTAGAGATGATCCTCGGAATGGGCACACACGAGCCACGGGTCCCCCTGGAGCGTGCGGAGTTCGTCCGGGCTGACCAGACCTACTCCATCCTGTCGCGCATAGTGCGGGCCACCCAGGTGGACACGATCGTCCACACGTTCCTGATGACCGACTCCACGCAGGTCTCCCCACGCACGATGAACGAGATCAACGTCATCGGGACCATGAACCTGCTGGCCGCAGCCGGCCAGGTCGGTAGCCAGGTTCGCCAGGTCGTGGTCAAGTCCTCCACCTTGGTCTACGGAGCCACCGAGCTCGACCCGTCGTGGTTCCGCGAGGAAACCGCACGATCGAAGCCTGCCCGAACCCGGGTGGAGCGTTCGCTCCTGGACGTCGAGGGCCTGGTGAGGGACTTCGCCGAGGACAACCCCGCCACGATCGTGACCTTGCTCCGGTTCGCCAACGTTCTCGGCCCCGACATCATCACTCCCATCACGAGCAACCTGTCGCGCCCGCTGTGCCCTTCGATCATGGGCTTCGACCCGCTCGTCCAGTTCGTCGAGGAAACCGATGTGGTCAGATGCCTGGAGCACGTGACCCACCACCGCATACCTGGGCTGTACAACGTTGCCGGGTCCGGGAAGCTCCCCTGGAGCGAGGTGATCGCCATGTGCGGAGCCCGGGCGCTGCCACTTCCCGCCATCGGCACCTCGGCGCTCGCGGAGCCTCTCGCGCGCATGGGCATCATCGAGCTCCCTACCGAGCTCGAGGACCTGATGCGCTTCGGCCGGGGCGTCGACACCACCAGGCTTTCGAACGCGGGCTTCACCTGCCGCTACACCACAGCCGGAGCCGTGCACAGCTTCATCAGTGCCCTCAGGCTCCGGCGCAGCGTGGGCAAGGCTCCGTCGTCGTACACCTACGAGCAGGACGTGGAGCAATTCTTCCGGCACTCGCCGGCCGTCGTGAACGCGTTCAAGCAGGTAGGCGAGGATACGACAAGCTAGCCGGGCAGCGGCAGGCGGCCTACCGACCTCCCGAGCCAATGCACCGTCTTCCAGCGCGCGACTTTCACGTCCAGCGCTCCACCAGCTGCCCTCCCGCCGTCTCCCACTCCTCGGCGGTTATGGCGAAGCGCACATGGTCTTCCCAGCGGCCGTTGATCTCCAGGAAGCGGACGGCGACTCCCTCCGCCCTGATGCCGAGCTTCTCTACCACGCGCAGGCTCGGGCGGTTCCGCGGCACGATGGCTATCTCGACTCTGTGCAAGCCAAGTTCCTCGAACGCGAACCTCAGCACGACCACGACCGCTTCGGGTGCAATCCCGTTGCCCGCCATCTCGCGGTCGACCCAGTAGCCGATGAACGCGTTCTGGAAGGGTCCTCGCTGGATCGACGACAACGTCACCTCGCCGACCAGCGCGTCCCCGAGGAAGATCCCGAAGCCGTACCCACCACCCAGCTGCCGCTCGCGTTCGCGAGCGAGACAGCGCACCGCAAAGCTGGCGCGGTCCTCCGCCACATGAGGCGCTCCGGCCGGCCTCGGCTCCCAGGGAACCAGCCACTCCCTGCAACGCGACCTGACCCTGTACCAGGCGTCGTAGTCCGACTCCGAGAGGCTCCTCAGCCTCACCCTCCGCCCTACCAGCTCGATCGGAGCAACTCTCGCCAGGCGCGCACTCATCTGGCCACCCCCTCGCATCGCCCCTTTAGGAGCCGTCTACGGACATGATCGACCAGAACCACGACAGAGATGGTAGAACGGCGCCATGCCAAGGCGCCCGTCGAAGGGAGAGGTACCGCCCATGACGAGCTTCGCTCCGCCCGAGGATGCCCGCATCCTGTTTGCCGCGAGCACATTGGATCCACCTGGGCCCGACGCGGCGGCAGACCTCGCCCGGTACCGTCACTGGCTCGCCGAGCATCGTAGACGGCGCCTCCAAAGTGAGCCCCTACCCACGAAAAGCGACACGTCGGTGAGCCTCGTGACGGTAATCGCAGACCCCGAACCCATCTGGTTCAGGCGCTGCCTCGAATCTCTCGCCGCACAGTCACATCGAAGCTGGGAGCTTCGCCTTGCATCCGTGGGCCCGCTCGGACCCGAAGCAGACACCATTGTCACGCAGGTCATGGGAACTACCATGGCAGACCGGGTCAGCTTCATATCCTGCGATCCGGGCACGAGCGATGCCCAGGCTGTCGCCGCCGCACTGGCCGGCAGGAGGGGCGGCATGGTGGGGATCCTGGGCCAGCACGACGAGCTGGAGGTCGATGCTCTGGCCATGCTCGCCTCGGTCGCCTCGGTGTCGCCGATCGTCTACAGCGACGAGGACGAGCTGGACGAGTCCGGTGGATGCCATCAGCCTCGCCTGAAGCCCGACTGGTCGCCGGATCTGCTCATGTCCTGTCCCTATATCGGCCGGATGATGCTCGTCGACGGAGACCTCCTTGCCGAGTCGGGCCGAGTCATCC
>JAJZJN010000108.1 GCA_021851165.1 Actinomycetes bacterium | reverse complement strand
TGTTCGACTGGGCACGATCCGAGAGCGCCGAGCACAGCGCGAGCCGGGTCATCTTCTTCGGGGTCCTCTGGCGGTACGAGCGTGGCTTGGGCCCGAGCGCCACGCCACCTCCCGCCCACTGCGGAGAGCGCGTCGAGCCCTGCCGCGCCCTGCCGGTTCCCTTCTGGCGCCATGGCTTCGCGCCACCACCCGCCACCTGTGCGCGAGTCTTGGTCGACTGGGTGCCCGCACGCGCTGCGGCAAGCTGCGCTGTCACTACCTGGTGGAGCACGGCTTGGTGAGGAACGATCCCGAAGATCTCGGGATCGAGCTCGACCGTGCCGAGCTCGGCGCCATCCATCGTGCGACGCGACACGCTTATGCGCGCAGGAGCAGGGCGCTGCTTCCTGCGCTCGAGCAGCACGTCGGGCTTGTCCGAAATGCTCACTTCGCCGAACCTCCTGGAGCCATCGCAGCACCCGATGCTCTTCCAGCCGTGCCCTTGACCGTCTCGCGGACGATGACTATGCCGCCTCTCGGGCCGGGAACAGCACCACGTACGAGCACCAGCTGGCGCTCGACATCGGCCTGCACCACCTCGAGATTGAGAGTCGTCACCTGGTGACCGCCGCTGCGTCCGGCCATACGCGTTCCCCGGAAGACTCTCGCGGGAGTAGCGCAGGCTCCTATCGAGCCAGGCGAGCGATGCTTCTTGTGATTGCCATGAGAGGCCCCCTGGCCACGAAAGTTATGGCGCTTCATGGCTCCCGTGAAGCCCTTGCCCTTCGACACCGCGACCACATCGACACGTTCACCGGCCGCAAGCACTCCTGCGTCCAGACTTTGGCCGACCTCGAAGCCCCTCGAATCATCGATTCTGAGCTCCACTAGATGGCGACCCGGCTCCACTCCCGCCTTGTCGAAATGGCCACGCTCCGGCTTCGTGAGCGCGCCGACCCTGGCTACGCCCCAGGTTACCTGCAGAGCGGAATATCCCTCACGCTCAGGCGTCTTGACCTGCACGATACGCGCAGGTGCGACCCTCAGCACCGTGACCGGCACGGCACGGTGGTCTTCGTCCCACACCTGGGTCATGCCGACTTTCTCGCCGACGATCGCCTTCGTTGCCACAGCGCGGTCAGGTCCTTCCATGTGAACATGCGGGCAAGCGGTCGCACAGCAACCGTGCACCCGACGATGATGAGCGCCACTCGGCACCCTGTCTGCACACCAACGCTCCGCCCGATGACACGAGCGGAGCGCACTTCAGGCTTTGCCCTGAGGTCCCTGCCGTTTGCCAACAGCAGGCGCTCAGGGACGTCGATGCTCTTCCAGGCCGTTTACGACCCGGCGAACGACGTTACACCATCTATTACCAACATGCCAACCTGGCTGTCGCCAAGATATCAGCCTGGCAATTTTAAACCCAGCTGTTGCAAACGAGCGAGTCCGAAAGCCCCGAGAGGCGAGGAATCAGACGTTCTGGATCTTGATCTCGATGTCCACACCCGCTGGGAGATCGAGGCGCTGCAGGGAATCGACGGTCTTCGGTGTGTGATCGACGATGTCTACCAAGCGCTTGTGCACACGCATCTCGAAGTGCTCGCGACTGTCCTTGTACTTGTGAGGAGAACGGATGACCGTGTACCGATGCTTCTCGGTCGGCAACGGAACCGGACCCAAGACCTTAGCCTGCGTCCGGAGAACCGTCTGCACGATCTTCTCCGTGGACTGGTCCAAGATCTCGTGATCGTAGGCCTTGAGCCTGATCCTGATCTTCTGGCGCGCCTGATCGGCCACGTTGCCTACCTCGTTCCTGGAACCGGCACTGGAGTCACTGCCTACTTGAGGATCTTCGTGACCCGACCGGCACCCACCGTGCGACCGCCCTCACGTATGGCGAACCGCAGCCCCTCGTCCATCGCGATCGGCTTGCCCAGCTCGACTGTCATCTCGGTGTTGTCACCGGGCATCACCATCTCGGTGCCCTCGGGAAGCGAGATGCTACCCGTCACGTCCGTGGTGCGGAAATAGAACTGCGGACGGTAGTTGGTGAAGAAGGGCTTGTGCCGACCACCCTCCTCCTTCGTAAGCACGTATACGTTGGCCTCGAAGTTCGTATGAGGAGTGATCGATCCCGGCTTGGCCAGAACCTGACCACGCTCGACATCTTCCTTCTTGGTACCGCGCAACAGAGCCCCGATGTTGTCGCCCGCACGGCCCTCATCGAGCAGCTTGCGGAACATCTCCACCCCGGTGACCACGGTCTTCTGGGTAGGCCGGAGACCGACGATCTCAACTTCCTCGCCAACTTTGATCATGCCCTGCTCGACCTTGCCCGTCACCACCGTCCCGCGACCGGTGATGGACATCACGTCCTCTATGGGCATCAGGAACGGCTTGTCAATAGGACGCTCGGGCTCGGGGATGTAGCTGTCCACCGCATCCATGAGCTCGAGGATCTTGGGCGTCCACTCGGGATCGCCCTCGAGGGCCTTCAGCGCGCTTACCCGCACGACTGGAACGTCATCGCCAGGAAACTCGTACTGGTTGAGCAGCTCCCGCACCTCCAGCTCAACCAAGTCGAGAAGCTCCTCGTCGTCCACCATGTCGGCCTTGTTCAAGGCCACGACGATGCTCGGAACTCCCACCTGACGAGCGAGGAGCACATGCTCCCTCGTCTGGGGCATCGGGCCGTCAGCTGCCGACACGACCAGGATTGCCCCGTCGACCTGCGCAGCACCCGTGATCATGTTCTTGATGTAGTCGGCGTGACCAGGCATGTCCACATGGGCATAGTGCCGGTTCGCCGTCTCGTACTCGACGTGGGCGATCGAGATCGTAATGCCGCGAGCCTTCTCCTCCGGCGCCTTGTCGATCTGGTCGAACGGAGTGAACGACACATTCGGGTTGTTCTCCGACAGGACCTTGGTTATGGCCGCGGTGAGCGTCGTCTTCCCGTGGTCGATGTGGCCCATGGTGCCGATGTTGATATGCGGCTTGTTACGCTCGAACTTCTGCTTGGCCATGACTGTCGGTAAAGCTCCCTGATCTCGGGCGACACCCCCTCGGGAGCCGCCTAGGTTCTATGTTCTGACTAAAGCTGTGTATGCCTGAAGCTCTGTGTGCTGGTCGTCTTCGTGATCGTGGTCCCATAGCGGCGACCGAACCGCCATGTGGCGAGCTTGCCAGAGGCTACTCGCCGCGTGCCCGAGCGATTATCTCGCGCGAGATGGCATCTGGCACTTCGTGATAGGCGCTGAACTGCATGGTGTATGTCGCTCGGCCCTGCGTCCTGGAACGCAGATCTGTAGCGTAGCCGAACATGTCGGCAAGCGGTACCAGTGCACGAACCACCTGGCTGGCACCTCGCTGATCCATGCCCTCCACCTTTCCCCTGCGGGAGGACAGGTCACCGATGACGTCACCCATGTACTCGTCCGGTGTCACAACCTCGACTGCCATCACCGGCTCCAGCAGGACCGGGCTTGCCTTGGCTATCGCCGTCTTCACAGCCATGGACCCTGCGATCTTGAAAGCCATCTCCGAGGAGTCCACGTCGTGGTAAGAGCCGAAGGTCAGCAGCACGCGCACGTCGACCGTAGGGTAACCGGCCAGCACTCCGGTGGTCATCGCCTCCTGTATCCCGGCATCGACTGCAGGAATGTACTCCTTCGGGATCACCCCGCCGGAGATCTTGTCGACGAACTCGTAGCCGCCACCGGGGCCGGTCGGCTCCACGGAGATCACCACGTGACCGTACTGGCCACGCCCACCCGTCTGGCGTATGTATCGAGCCTCCACCTTCTCGACCGGCTTCCGGATGGTCTCGCGGTAGGCGACCTGGGGCTTGCCGACATTGGCATCCACGCTGAACTCGCGCAGCATGCGATCCACCAGAACCTCCAGGTGGAGCTCGCCCATGCCCGAGATCACCGTCTGGCCAGTCTCCTCGTCGCTTCTGACCCTGAAGGTCGGATCCTCCTCCGACAGAGCGAAGAGCGCCTTGGACAGCTTGTCCTGATCGGCCTTCGTCTTCGGCTCGACTGCGACGTGGATCACCGGCTCGGGAAACTCCAGGGCCTCCAGAACCACAGGATGACCCGGGTCGCACAGCGTGTCCCCGGTCGTCGTGTTCTTCAAGCCCACCACAGCCACGATGTCGCCGGCGAACACCGACTCCTTGTCCTCGCGGTGATTGGCATGCATCTGGAGGATCCGGCCGATGCGCTCCTTGCGGCCCTTGGTCGAGTTCAGCACCGTGGAGCCCTTGGCGAGCGAACCGGAGTACACACGCAGGTAGGTAAGCTTGCCGACATAGGAGTCGGTCATGATCTTGAAAGCGAGCGCCGAGAAGGGCTCCGAGTCATCGGCCTTGCGCTCGACGGGATTTCCCTTCAGATCCGTTCCAACGGTCGGCGGGATGTCGAGCGGGCTCGGCAGGTAGTCGACCACCGCGTCGAGCAATGGCTGGACACCCTTGTTCTTGAACGCAGATCCGCAGAGAACAGGCACCACGTTTCCAGCTATCGTCGCCCGCCGTAGCGCCCGCCGGAGATCTTCCGCCGTGATCTCCTCATCCCCGAGATACTTCTCGGTGATCGCGTCGTCATAGCTCGACAACACGTCCACGAGTTGATGGCGTGCAGCCTCGGCCTCGTCGGCGAGATCGTCGGGAACCGGGTCCTCCCGCCACTTCTCGCCCATACCGTCTTCCCACACGAGCGCCCGCATGGTAAGCAGGTCGAGCACGCCGAGGTAGCCGCCCTCCGCGCCGAGCGGCAGCTGGACCACGGCCGGCTTCGCATCGAGGCGATCACGGATCATGTCGACCGTCCTGGCAAAATCAGCGCCCACGCGGTCCATCTTGTTGACGAAACAGATGCGAGGCACGTTGTACTTGTCGGCCTGGCGCCACACCGTCTCGGTCTGTGGCTCCACTCCTGCGACCGCGTCGAACACTGCCACGGCACCGTCGAGCACCCGCAGGGAGCGCTCCACCTCGACGGTGAAGTCCACATGGCCAGGGGTATCGATGATGTTGATCCAGGTATCACGCCACTTGCACGTAGTGGCTGCCGACGTGATGGTTATACCGCGCTCCTGCTCCTGGACCATCCAGTCCATCGTGGCGGCACCCTCGTGAACCTCACCGATCTTGTAATTCTTGCCGGTGTAGTACAGAATCCGCTCGGTGGTGGTGGTCTTGCCCGCGTCTATGTGGGCCATGATCCCGATGTTCCGGGTCCTGGCAAGCGGAAACTCGCGAATGGGGGGTAAGTCTGCCATCTGAAGCCCCTACCAGCGGTAGTGGGCGAAGGCCTTGTTGGACTCGGCCATCTTGTGTAGGTCTTCGCGGCGCTTCACGGCCGCTCCGGTGGAATTGGCCGCATCGAGGATCTCGTTGGCGAGGCGCTCCGCCATGGTCTTCTCCCTGCGTTGGCGCGAGTAGCCGACGATCCAGCGAATAGCCAGCGTCGTGGCTCTACGCGGCCTCACGTCGACAGGAACCTGGTAGGTTGCCCCGCCGACTCGCCGGCTACGGACCTCGAGCTCGGGACGGGTGTTCTCGACCGCCTTCTTCAACACGCCGACAGGATCCACTCCCGCCTTCTCGTGGACCCTCTCCAGGGCGTTATAGACGATCCGCTCTGCAAGCGTGCGCTTGCCCCGTGATAGCACCTTGTTTACGAGCTGGGTCACCAGTACCGAACGATAGACCGGGTCTGGAACCAGATCACGCCTGGGTGCGGGGCCGTTACGGGGCATATCAGGCCTCCCTCTTCGCGCCGTAGCGGCTTCTCGCCTGACTGCGCTCGCGAACTCCAGCAGCGTCCAGGGTTCCTCGGATCACCTTGTACCGTACGCCGGGAAGATCCTTCACACGGCCACCCCTGACGAGCACTATCGAGTGCTCCTGGAGATTATGGCCGACCCCTGGAATATAAGCAGTCACCTCTATGCCGCTCGTAAGACGCACGCGCGCAACCTTCCGTAGGGCGGAGTTCGGCTTCTTCGGCGTATGGGTGAATACGCGCGTGCACACTCCACGCCTCTGAGGAGCCCCCTTCAACGCGGGTGTCTTTGTCTTGGATGGCTTCGTCTCCCGTCCCTTGCGGACGAGCTGCTCTATCGTGGGCACGCGTGACCTCTTCGTTACTGGTTGGTTGCTAAACCTGGCTCGGGGAGTCTGAGAGTGGACAATGCAGAGGACCGCCGGATCCTTCCTCAGGCCACCCTGTACGGCCAGACACCGTGAAGCGTAGCTTTTCAATCTTAGACGCGCTCGGGCCGCCGGGCAAACCAGCCCCGGCCCGTCATGCGCCAGCCTCAAGGTCGCCAGCCTCAAGGTCGCCAGCCTCAAGGTCGCCAGCCTCAAGGTCGCCGGTGTCCAGGTCGCCCGAGTCCAGGTCGCCCGAGTCCAGGTCGCCGGCCTGCTCCTGCGATCCCGGGTACAGCGCACTCGCCTCGTTGCCGCCCAAGAAGCCTGCAGCAGCGTCTCGCCCGGTGGCATCTGAGCCTTCCGTGGCCGTCGCCCCCACATCGCGCAGCCACGCCGCGAGGTCCTCCGTCTCGTCGGCATAGCCGTAGCTACGAAGCGAGGTGCCGACCGCTTCGGGCATCTCCACCCCGACACTACGGTAGCGTTCCATTCCAGTTCCGGCAGGGATCAGCTTCCCTATGATGATGTTCTCCTTCAGACCGAACAGCGGATCGGACTTTCCCTCGATCGCTGCCTCAGTGAGCACCCTGGTCGTCTCCTGGAAGGATGCCGCCGACAACCAAGAGTCCGTCGCCAGCGACGCCTTGGTGATTCCCATCAGCTCCGGCCGTCCCTCTGCGGGGCGCTTGCCGTCTCGCACCAGCTCCCGGTTGACCTCCGCATAGACACGGGAGTCGACCCGCTCCCCTGGCAGGAACGGAGCGTCGCCAGGCTCGGCTACGAGCACCCTGCGCAGCATTTGGCGGACTATCAGCTCTATGTGCTTGTCGTGGATCGACACACCCTGGTCCCTGTAGACCTTCTGAACCTCCTCGACGAGGTACTGCTGGGTCTCGCGGATGCCCTTGACCTCGAGCAGCTCCTTCGGATCCTTCGGACCTTCGACCAAGGCGTCTCCCGCTGCCACCTCGTCTCCTTCCCGGATCTCGAGGTGTGCCCGAGCGGGCACCAGCACAGACTCCTCAGCCCCGTCATCGGCAACCACGGTCAGGCGCTTGCCGTTCTCCTCTTCCTCGATACGCACCACGCCGGAGTGCTTGGCGAGGATGGCGGCTCCCTTTGGTGTCCTGGCCTCGAACAGCTCGACCACACGAGGAAGGCCGTGAGTTATGTCCTCACCGACCACACCACCGGTATGGAAGGTACGCATAGTCAGCTGAGTGCCGGGCTCACCGATCGACTGGGCGGCTATCACGCCCACCGCCTCGCCGAGCTCGATCAGGCTCTCGGTAGTCAGGGACTGCCCGTAGCACGCGGCGCAGACTCCATACTCGGCGTCACACGTCAGGACCGATCTCGTGCGAATCCTGGTCACACCCGGGTCATCGCGCAAGCCGGCGACCAGGTCGTCGTCTAGCATGGTTCCGGCATCGAGGACCCCGCCATCGGCCAATGTCACTGGTTCCACCAGCACCCGGCTGTAGGCACGCGTCTCGAGGTACGACCGCTTGCCCGGAGCGTCAGGCACGATGTCCTCGATCCAGATGCCCCGCGTGCTGCCACAGTCCTCCTGACGGACGATGAGCTCCTGAGCGACGTCCACCAGCCGGCGCGTGAGGTACCCCGAGTCGGCAGTCCTGAGGGCCGTGTCTGCCAATCCCTTGCGGGCACCGTGAGTAGATATGAAGTACTCGAGGACCGACAAGCCCTCACGGAACGAGGACTTGATCGGACGTGGGATCATCTCACCCCGGGGGTTCGACACCAGCCCTTTCATGCCGGCAATCTGCCGGATCTGCTGGGCGTTGCCTCGTGCCCCTGAATCCACCATCATGTCGAGAGGGTTGAAGACCATCTCCGACAAGCTCTTCTCCATCGCACGCCCGACCTCCGACGTTGCCGATGTCCAGATCTCGATCTCCTTCTGGCGCCGCTCGTCGTCGGTGATGATCCCGCGCTTGAACTGCGTCTCGGCCTTGTCTGCCTCGTTTTCGTAGCGGTCGAGGATCGACCGCTTGTCGGGAGGCGTGCGCACGTCGTCGATAGAGATGGTAAGCCCTGACTGCGCGGCGTAGCGGAATCCCAGCCCCTTGATCCGGTCAAGGCTCTCGGCCACGACGTGCTTCGGTTCTGTGGCAGCTATCTCTTCGACAACCGAGCCAACAGGAGTGTTGCGCTTGCCCACCACGTCGTTCACGAAGCGGAATCCCCGCGGCAACGCCGCGTTGAAGATCAGCCGCCCCGGGGTCGTCTCCAACGTGAGCAAACCCGAAGCGCCCTCCTGCAGGCCAGGGGTTCCAGGAAACGCCAGCAGGACGTTTGCCAGCGAGCTTCCGGGCTGAGCCCGCATCAGCACCTTCGCGTGCAGATCCACATCACCGTTGTCGAGCGCGCGCTCGACCTCGTATGCATGGCGGAAGATGCGACCCTCCCCCTTGCCACCGTCTACCACCAACGTCAGGTAATAGGCCCCGAACACCATGTCCTGGGTAGGAACCGTTATCGGACGCCCCGTGGCAGGCGACAGGATGTTGTTCGCGGACAGCATGAGAACCCGCGCCTCAGCCTGGGCCTCCGCGGAGAGAGGCAGGTGAACCGCCATCTGGTCTCCGTCGAAGTCTGCGTTGAACGCGGTGCACACCAGTGGGTGGACCTGGATGGCCTTCCCTTCCACCAGGACCGGCTCGAAGGCCTGGATACCCAGGCGGTGCAGGGTCGGAGCGCGGTTCAACAGCACCGGGTGCTCCCTGATGACGCCTTCCAGAACGTCCCACACCTGCGGCCGGCGCCTCTCCACCATCCGCTTGGCCGACTTGATGTTCTGAGCCAGCTCATGGTCCACCAGGCGCTTCATGACGAACGGCTTGAACAGCTCGAGTG
>JAJZJN010000107.1 GCA_021851165.1 Actinomycetes bacterium | reverse complement strand
TACGGCGAGTTTCGAGGTCACGACCAGGGGCTATCGAGAGCTCCTGGCCTGGTTGCAAAGCTTCGGCGAGCTCGTCAAGGTGGGCGTCGAGGGGACCGGGGCCTATGGGGCGGGCCTGTCCCGTCACCTGACCGCAGAGGGTGTCGAGGTCCTCGAGGTGAACCGCCCCAATCGCCAGGCTCGCAGGCGCCGGGGCAAGTCCGACACGGTCGACGCCGAGGCTGCCGCTCGGGCGGCTCTCAACGGCGAGGCGAAGGTCGTCCCGAAGACCCAGGGATCTCTCGTCGAGTCGATCCGGGTGCTGCGGGTGGCCTTCACCTCGGCCCGGAACTCGCGCACCCGGGTGGCCCTCCAGATCCGGGACCTCGTCGTGACGGCTCCAGAGGTGCTCCGAGGCGTTCTCGGGACCCTCACCACCGCCCAGCGAGTGGCACGCTGTGCCCGGTTCCAGTGCACCAGTGACATGGGCGACCCGGTCGCGGGAACCAAGCTGGCCCTGCGGACCCTCGCCCAGCGCTACCAGGCGCTCAGCGCCGAGATGGCCGAGCTTGAGAGCGCGCTCGATGACCTCACCGCCCGGGCCAACCCGGCCCTGAGGGGCGCCAAGGGTGTCGGGCCGGACGTTGCCGCCATCTTGCTCACCGCAGCCGGCGACAACCCCGAGCGCCTCAAGAGCGAGGCCGCGTTCGCAGCGTTGTGTGGGGTCTCGCCGATCCAGGCCTCGTCGGGCAAGACGGTGCGCCACCGGCTCAACCGTTCTGGCAACCGCCAGGCCAACCACGCCCTGTGGCGGATCGTGATGGTGCGGCTCAGCACCGGTGACCCGGCGACCAAGGCCTACGTCGAGCGCCGCACGGCTGAAGGCAAGAGCCTGCGAGAGATCGTCCGGTGCCTGAAGCGCCACGTGGCCCGGGAGGTCTACCGCCACTTGGTCCGCCCCGAACCCGTCCCTGCCGGCAGCGACCTCCGGGCGGTCCGGCTGGCAGCTCGCATCAGTCTCCAGACGGTCGCCGACGCCCTCGGCAGTTGGCCGACCCGGATCTCCGAACTCGAACGCGGACTCAAGCACGACACGGCACTCGCCCGGCGCTACGTGGCCTGGCTCGATGAGCACGCCGAACAGGCCCCAAAGGCGAAGCGCCTCCTCGCTGCTTGACAACGATAGGAGCATCGGTCATGGTATAGCTCGACTTCGCCTCAGGCTCGTTCGATCCCATGGCTAAAGCCAGGGGCTTGCGGGGCGCGTCAGGTCATGAGGTTTACCGCGCCGGCTCCGTGACTCGCGGATGAGCCATGACAGCTTGCGATATCAGGGAACCGTCACCTGCCCTAAAGCAGGATGGTGATAGTGGTCGAGGCCGATTGACTTGTGCCTGCCTCGGTAGCGCTTACCGTACATGTCGTGGTTACCGTCAGGCCTGCGGGAGCAGAGTAGGTAGTAGTGATCTCGCCTGAGGAATTCGTCGTTCCTGACCCCGGTGAGACGGTCCCGCACGACGCAGTAAATGTGACCTGGTCCCCTGGCACCGGGCTACCCGAGGCACTGTCGACCGTAGCGGTGATCGTCGACGTGCCACCGAGCAGGTCGAGCAACCCGACATTGATGCTGGTGGGGCTTGCCAGCAGAGCGACAGTGTCGTTCGATCCCAGGGCAGATCCGGCGGCCTGGGTGATCACGGTCGATCCCGTCAACCCGTCCACGAGCGAGGTGATGGTACAGGTCCCTGCGGTCGCCGAGGCCGTGTACTTCGATACGAGCTGCCCGGTCGAGCTGGTCAGGCCGCTCGCAGGGCTGAGGGTTCCACAGGATCCTGGCGTGCTAGGGACAAGGGTGAGCACTACCGGTATACCGGCAAGCGGGAGACCGGAGCCAAGCAGGGTGGTGGTGACTGTAGAGACAGCCGAGCTCACTGCGGGCAGGTTGGCGGGACTGGCAGTCACAGTCGACGTAGTGGACGGCACCGAGAAATACCCGAACAGGTCAACCACGACGTTTGTGGTGCCGCCAGATCCAGAACCGTTGAGCACGTCCACAGCGCCGCCGGAGCCAAGAGCCGCATACACCGCATTGGGCACGATGTCGTAGGGGTTCTCCGGAGACCAGTTCACGTTCGACGCATACGGAGCCGATGTCCCAGCCGGATACACGGTGAGGTAATTGCCCGAAGTCGGCTCCACATCGGTCACGTTCAGCACCGCTGCGGAAGCTGAGGTGGGAACCCCGTCATTGCCGGCTATGCCGATGCCTACCGACTGCCCACCTCTCGGAGCAGCGAGCCCCATGTTTGACGACGGCATGTGCTCAGACGCACATGAAGACGGCGCCGAGCCGGACGAGCAGCGCGTATCGGCCATGCGGGCCGGCGACAGCGGGGTGAACAGGGTGCCGGTGCCAGTGCCGGTGCCAGTGCCAGTGCCGGTGCCGGTGCCGGTGCCAGTGCCGGTGCCGGTGCCGGTCGATGTGGAGCTGGAGCTCGAGCTGGAGAACCAGCCCTCGACGTCCACCACCACGTTGGCGGTGCCACTGTTGTTGTAGACGGTGACAGTGCCGCTCGTCGAAAGTCCTACGAGGACATTGTTCGACAGGGTCTCGCCGGCCATCCAGTTCAGGTTGGACACCTCAGGACGTGTGCTCCCCGGGTACACCGACAGGAAGCTCGAGGCGGTGGTGTCGGTCACAGCGAAGTTCATGATCGCAGCTTCGGCTCCGCTGGACGGCACCCCACCCACGCCGGCCACTGCAAGCGTGTCGGTGGCACCGGGTCCGAGCGTCACGAAACCGCTGTTAGCTGACGGAAGGCTCTCTGAGCTGCACAGCGAAGGAGGCGAGGAACCCGTACAGCGGCTGTCGGCTATGCGTGTCGGGCTCTCGGCGTGAAAGGCACCCGAGGTGGCCGATGTGGTCACCTGGGGCGCGTAATACCCCTCGAGATCCACCACCACATCGACCGACCCACCGGTGGTCGGTCCATCGTAGATGGACACCGCGGGAGTCCCACCCGACGAGCCGAGGGCAGTTGTCACCAGGTTGGCAACGCCAAACCTCGACTGGCTGGGAGCAAAGTTGACGTTCGAGGCCGTCGGCATCGTGGTCCCAGCCGGCCACACGGTGAGGTACCCGGCCCCGGTCTGGTCCACGGCGGCGACGTTCAGCACCACGGCACCGGCATCTGCCGGCACAGTGGAGGGCATGGCCACGGTTATGTAGCTCCCGGCCGGGAGCATCGTCAAGCCGGAGTTGGCAGCGGGCAACGACTCGCCGACGCAGGACTGAGGAGCAGCCGCCCCGCCACACCTGGTGTCGGCTATGCGTGACGGCACGAGGGAGGTGTAGGCGAGCTGGGGAGGAGGAGTCGTCGTCGTTGCACGAACCGCTCCTGCCTGGGAGGTGGAGAATGGCGCAGCCGACGTGACCTGGGCTGCCGATGCGGCCGATGCGGTAAGGCCGGTCACCATGGCCACCACGGCCATCCCGGCCAGAAGCCTCGACCCCACACCAGCACGCGTCACACTGCCCATCACGCGGTAAATGCGGCCCGAGCTACCGTCGCTGGGCCACGCAGCCGACACCGGCACGGAAGCCCCCTGGTCCCTGCTCACCGTGAGCTCACCGGACAGCCGGCTCGAATCGTTCATGTGCACCCCCTGGATCGTCGCTCCCCCCGAAGCGATACTGCCTCATGGATGATAGTCGATCACCATGTAGCGTGTCAATATCCTCACAATTAGTGGTAATTGTAGTGACGGGACGACCGCTCAACTTAGCCACGCATAGCGGGCCACGAGGGGACGTCCCATACCCGCGGGGAGAGGTGGGCAGGACGTGTCGGATGAAGGATGGCCGCTGCACGACTCCACGAGCACGAAGACGGGATGACCGTGAACCAGCTTTGCCGCGAAGTCGTCCGACAGCGTGTCACCGAGAGCTTGGCCATATGGCAATGTCGCGAGCACGACAGGTAGGACGGCAATCTGGCCTGCTCCGCCAGTGCCAGCGCTCCGATGGCCTGCTCCGCCAGTGCCGCCGCCACTGCCTTCGTTTGGATAACCACCGGGCCCACCGGGCCCACCGGAACCACCGGAACCACCGGAACCACCGGAACCACCGGGCTCACCAACCCGCCAGCGCGCCACAACAAGGTAGTAGCGCTGTGGCAGCCCAGGCAGCGCCGCCGGGCTCCCGTACCACCCGAGCGCGACGTTGCGCCCACTCACGGCCACTGCGGGCACGCCGGCAAAGGGCCATCCAAGCTCCGTTGCAGGGCTTGGAGCCACAGACCATGACCGGCCCAGGTCCGACGACTCGTAGACCAGTAGCCGCTCGCCTGTGTCTGCAACGAGCACTCCAATGCCGGATCGATCGAGGGCAAGGGAGAGTGGCCATGTCCCATCGTTCAAGTTGATGGCGAGGGCGCCTCTCGCAACGACAATGTCTCGAAACGACCGCCCACCATCAGTGCTCGCGGCCACCGCGAGGATTTCGGTGTCACCGGGCTGGTTGCAGCCCGGATCACTGGCCACGGCGCTGGCCGGAGCATCACAGGCGACATACGGAACAAACACATCCGGGCCGATGACGACAAGCTTGGCAAAGTCCTGATTGGTGAAGCTGACGTCGCTAGCAATCGGTTCAACAGGCACGATCGACTCGGGTGGCGCCACACTCAGACCCTCCCGGGCGCGGGCTACTACGGCACAAACGTCGTAGCGGGCAACGAAGGGAACCGAGGCCAGGTTGAGTGCGCCGGAGACCGGGTGAACCGTCAGGTACAGAGTGCATACGCCTCTCGCTGCAATCCAGGGCCGGTCGGTTAGGGCCAGTCCGTCCAGCTCGGTCGTCACCCACCGGTGCCCGCCATCGGCAGAGACGGCCATCTCAACCCCGCCGCCCCAGTTGGACACGACGGATACGAGCGCATGGCCACCCCGCACGCGACGCGGCTCTACCGCAATGTCGGTGTCGATGCCTCCGGGAGCATCGCCAAGCGAGCCTGTAAGCATGGGGATGCGGATCGGATCGGCTATGAAGGTCCAGGATCTTCCCCCATCCGTCGAACGCCAGACATACACGGCATCCGGCTGGCGCGGGGCCCCAGCAGCCGTCACCTGGCAGGCACCGAACTGCTGTACGAGTTGGCAGTGATCTGCTACAGCCCACAACACTCCTCCTGGTCCCCTGGCAATACCAGGTTCCCAGGCGTAGTGAGTCGGGCGAATCGGATCGGATGGCATCACGCCCGATCGCCAGTGAGCCGGGCCTGTGTTGCCAACCCGATCCTTCCGCGGGTACGTGTAACTCACCAGAGCAGCGGCTGGCGCCGCCGTTACCGGCACTGCCTGGGATGCCGGTGGCACCACCCACGCGGGTGTCCACCAGAGGGAAAGACCGAGATACGCCAGGGTCAGCGACGCTCGCCAGCCGATGCACCAGCCGAGGCGCTTGCCGATGCCGATGCACCAGCCGAGGCGCTTGCCGATGCCGATGCACCAGCCGAGGCGCTTGCCGCCGATCACAGCAGCAAAGCGCCCTGGCGCCAGCTCGCCTCAACGAGCAGCGCCACCTCGTAGGCATCGGAGACCCGCCCCTGCATCTTGGCCCGCGCACCGGCAATGCTCCCCGCTCGAAGCATGTCGCCGGCCAAGAGCACACCGACTGCACCGGTGAACAGCACCCTGCCGGCTCGTCCAGCCAACAGGGCCGGCATGAGGACAGCAATCCCGAGGATGGGCAGATGCGAGCGACGGTAGACGTACGGGCGCCAAGCGAGCCGCCGTGCACCGGGGTGCTTGGCTATAACCCGCACCACGTCCGCCCAGCGGCGGCGACTGCGCAGATCCGAGTGCCAGTCTCCCACCACGACATCGTGAACCACGATCGCAGCCGGACAATAAGACAGGGACGCGCCAGCTTCCTGGGCTCGCCAGCCAAGGTCCGTGTCATCGCCGATCAGCCGGAACTCCTCGTCGAACCCACCCAGCCGATCGAGGAGCTCCCGGGGATAGAGGATGTTGCAGGTGTGGAAATACCCCGTCATCCCGTCTACCGCTACCGAACGTGAAAAGGGCAATCCAAGAAGGTCCACCCGATCCGGATCCGGCACGGTGCGCCCCACGACCACTTGGGCAGGCTTGCCACGCGCGGCGTCGAGCAGCGAGACCAGCCACTTTCGATCCGGACGGCAATCATCGTCAGTGAAGGCGATCCATTCCCCTGCCGCCATGCGCCATGCCACATTACGGGCCGCACCGGGACCGCGGTTGCGCCCCTGGCGCGCAGAGCGCATGCAGATCCCCTTGGCAGCGAGCTCACGACCCGCCTCAGCTAGAACACCGGCAACTCCGTCGTCCACCGGCGATCCGTCGTCCACCACCACCACCTCGAACCCTCCCGGTGGAGCCTCGTTCTCTCCCAGGCAGGCAAGCAGGCGGCCCAGACGGTCGGGGCGCCTAAATGTAGCCACACATACCGACACGGCTGGCGCGCTCACAACAACAGGCTCCGATGGCGCAGCGACCCTGTCACGAGCGCAACCGAGGCCACCAGGTCACGCGCCGCGCTTCGCGGGATCTCCCTCAGCGGCCGGTTCCTGGCAAGCCATACCCCGTACGGGGCTGCCATGGCCGCACCCACCACCGGCCGTCGGATAGCCACTATCGCCCCGCCGAGAGCGAGCTGGGCCCAGGCACTCTGGCGGCGCAGCCAATAGCGGCCGGAAGGCAGGCTATCCCTGAGATCGGGGACACGTCGGACCAGATAGCACAGCCGTCCCTTCTGCCATTCCCGGGCTAGCGCCTCGATCGGGCCTGACGGGAACACAGCGTGGCGAACGACTGCTTCATGGGCAAACGCTGTTTCCCAACCGGCGCTGCGCGCTCTCCATGCGAGATCGGTGTCCTCCCCGAAATGTGGCGCTCTAACTCCATCCGCGAAGTGCTCATCGAAACCGCCCAGAGACACGATCGCGCTGCGGCGGTAGGCGATGTTGCAGCTCTCGTACAGGCCGTACTCACTCGTCACGTCTATGGTGCGGTCGTTCGGACCAGGGGGACGCGCCGGGAGAGTCCGGCCCTGGACAAGCCCGACACCTGGCCGCGAGAATCCCTCGCAGAGCTGTCCCAGCCAATCGGGCTCGGGGCTGCAATCATCGTCGGTGAATGCCAGGATCTCCGCGCTGGACGCTCGCCATCCTGCATTGCGCGCCGCCGCCGCGCCTGGGCCAGCAGGAACCACCAGGCTTGCCCCACGCTCCGCGACCAACTTGTCGGTACCGTCATCGCACCGATCGGCTGCCACTATTACTTCCGCGGGAGCAGGATCGAGCTGGGCTATGGCATCGAGTGCATGCGCGAGCAACGCCCTGTGCTGATGGGTCGGCACTACGACGGCGACGTTATGGAGTGTGCTCAATTAGCCTTACCGCCCCACCCTGTCATCACCCGGTCCGGGGCACGCCCTTCAACGTACGTGCTCTCCACCGCGCGCTCCGGGCGGTCGAGTGCGAGCCCCGGATAACGCGAGTCGCCGTGTTCGCGGACCTCGAGCGAGTCGAAGCCAGCCTCGTTCATCACCGCGACAAGTGTCTCTGCATCCCACCCAAAGCGATGCCCATAGCCATGGAAAGCCCAGTTGAGAGTAGTCATAGGCGTGCTGCCCCAGGGATGGAGCTTGGCCAGCCTGCTCAGGTCGCCTTCTACGTAGCCGCGCACGTAGAGCGCAGCATCAGGCA
Source organism: Actinomycetes bacterium (assembly GCA_021851165.1). GTDB lineage: Bacteria > Actinomycetota > Acidimicrobiia > Acidimicrobiales > JAJZJN01 > JAJZJN01. The sequence goes on along the minus strand of JAJZJN010000107.1, from coordinate 1,585 downwards.
CCGATATACGAATCGGCGAGCCCGGACGGAGCAGGCGCCGGCATTCGGCGAACAGCTGCGGCACCTCATCGCGAAAGCGCAGGTGCTCCACCAGATGTTCGGAGTAGATGGCTTCGCACGAGCCGTTGGGTAGCGGGATCCGCCAACGGACGTCAGCCATGACATCTGATCCTGGCGCAACGTCGACTCCGATCCAGCCAGCGATAGAGCGACCTGCGGCTCCGAGCTCCACACGGTAAGGAGGTGGCCCAAGTCGTGGACGCCCCATCACGCTGGAGGCGCGGGCCCTCAATGCCCGGAGCTCGAAGAGGAGCTCGGACATGGCTGCTGGGGGCAGCAGCCCACCTACGGGTGAGGCCATCCAACCGAGCACGGCCGCCGTGCGGCTCGCCAGCCGCGAGTGACCTCTCCGATCTAGGCCCTTCATCCTCAACTCCCCGCGACCAGCGTCCGAGCTGCCGCACCCACCTGGCGCTCGGCCAGGAGCCGCGCAGGGACACCGCCGACGACAGCTGCCTCGGGAACATCGCGGTTGACCACTGCATGGGAGGCCACCACCGCGTTCGGCCCTACGCTCACGCCCATGAGCACGGACGCCTTATTGCAGATCCAGGCGTTGGCGCCTATGTGTATAGGTGCGGTAGTCACGTTCTCGTAGAAGAAGCCATGATCACCATCATGGTGATGGGTCGAATCGATGATCGACACGAACTCGTTGGTCGAGGCGTAGGGCGCCAGTGTTATCTCCTGGGCACAGTGGATCACGTTTGCGTAGCTGATTATGTTGTGCCCTTCGCAACGGAAGGTCCCCGACAGGTTCAGAATGCTCCCCCGTCGGATCTCGACTCCATCGCCAAGGTCGAGCCGGCCACCCTTCAGGTGAACGAGGACGCCGTCGTGGATCCGACAGCCGCTGCCGATGACAACCCGGTTGGCACTCCCAGGCAGGACATCGAAACGCACCCCAGGCCAGATCCGCACGCCAGCCGCCACTTTGGCATCTACCGACGCTCCGAGAGCACGCGCCTTGAGCTGGAGGCGCACCAGGAACACCCAGCGCCTGACTGCCCAGCGCCACGCGAGCACCTTACGCATCAGCAGCTCCTCCCAGGCTCGATCTCAGGTCTCATCCCAACGCTCAGCCCATGGTGCGCCTGAAGCCCAGATCTCCTCCAGCTGCTCGCGGTCATGCATGGTGTCCATGCACTGCCAGAAGCCGTCGTGCCTATAGGCAGCGAGGCGGCCCTCCTTGGCAAGTCGCTCCAGCGGCTCCCGCTCCAAGACGCACGAGTCGTCGTCGTCGAGGTAGTCGAACACCTCCGGTTCGCAGACGAAGAAGCCACCGTTAACCCAGGTGCCGCCATGGCGCTCCTTCTCGGCAAAGCGACCCACCCAGGGTCCATCGATCTCCAAGTCGCCAAAGCGCGGTGTAGGAGCCACCGCCGTGAGGGTCACTATCGCGCCTTGAGCCTCGTGGAAAGCCAGCAGCCCGTCAAGGTCGACGTCCGACAACCCATCGCCATAGGTGAGGAAGAATCGTGACCCATCCACGAAGCGGCGCACCCGCGCTAGGCGCGCACCTGTC
>JAJZJN010000106.1:2689-9365 GCA_021851165.1 Actinomycetes bacterium | reverse complement strand
ACCGCAGTGAGGGTCACTATGGCGCCTTGAGCCTCGTGGAAAGCCAGCAGCCCGTCAAGGTCGACGTCCGACAACCCATCGCCATAGGTGAGGAAGAATCGTGACCCATCCACGAAGCGGCGCACCCGCGCTAGGCGCGCACCTGTCATGGCGCTCAATCCCGTATCAACGCAAGAGACGGTCCAGTTCTCCCCCGGAAAGCCGGATGCTGGACCGGTTGGCGAGTCCGTACCCCCGTCCACCAGCTCCACATGCCCAGAGCCGACTTCGAGCGTGAAGGAACGCTGCATCAAGCGGTAGTCGAGGACGAACCGCTTGATGGCTTCGCCGCGATAGCCAAGGCACAGCACGAACCGCTCGCAGCCAAAGGCGCCATAGCTCCGCATGAGATGCCAGAGCAGAGGGCGCCCGCCAATGCTCACGAGAGGCTTGGGGATCACCGAGGTTTCCTCCATCAATCGTGTACCCATCCCGCCGCATAGAACGACCACGGGCAGGCTGGCTGCCGCTCGCTTGGCGGATGAGGCTGCAGGATCCCTACCGAACGCTCTCATTACCGCTGCCCGTTCCTCCCCTGTCGACTCATGGATGTTCGCAACCACGGTCGGGCCTGAGCCGGTCCCCGGCGCGCGGCTTCAGGCCTCCCATGATGAGAACCCCTGCCCACCTACTACCTTGCGGGTCCCGTGAAATAACCCAGGTCGAGGTTCCACCCGAGACGCCTCGGGCCAACCACGCCGGAAGACCACGAGGATCCCGGCTAAGACGAAAAACAGCTCAGGCGGTGCATCGAAGCTGTAGACATCGGCGACGAACGCCATTAGCACCCAGCTCTGGACGACCGCAATCAGTGCAATGACGATCAGGCGCCCACGGAAATCCTCGGTAGCTGCCAACGCCTTCCAACCCGTTGCATAGGCCGCCACCAGCACGAGGCCGAGCGCGCCAAGGCCCAGGATCCCGTCGCTTCCCAGGGTACCGAGGTAAGCGTTGTCAAGGATGGGGTGACCTGGCGGGGGGAGTAGATGGTGACGAGCCAGCTCGCCGGAGGTGAAGGTTCGTGGCCCGTAGCCGAGCAACGGCCGCTTGGCCACCACATGGAGAACCGGGCCTATCTCCTGCAAACGGTGGTTAACGGTATTGCTCACCTGGGATCCCGGTCGGAGCTGCCACATGGCGAAGGTGATGTGGCGCACCGATGGCTGTGTACCGAGGAGCACGATTCCGGCAGCCACCAAGCCTCCGAACAGCCACAAGCGCATCTTGCGGCTGGGGGCCAGAACGATGAACGTGATCCAGGTGGTTGCGGCAAGGACGAGCACCGAGCGCGAGAAGGTGAAGAGCATGGCGAGAAGGTCGATCACGCTCAGAGCCCCCCATAGTGAGCGCTCGCGACCGGAGCTCGCCAGCGCGAGGGCTATCGCAAGAGGGAGCCCCATACCGAGAACCGACCCGAACACGAGCGGTTGGACGAAGGTCGAGATGACCCTCGGCTCTCCGCGCACGAGGACGCTCGCCTGGGCCATGGCTGCGATCGTGGCATTTACCCTCGCCGGGAGCACGGGAGCGAGCTCCTGGAAGATATTCCTCCGCGTGAAGTGCTCGATAACGCCCAGCACCGCAGTGAAACCCACGAGCCCTGCAATGATGCGGACGAGTTGCTCGGCGCGCTCGCGGCTGTCGAGGATGCTGGTGACTATCCAGAACAGCACGAAGTAGTCGACTCCGAAGACGAGCATCCTACGGAAGGCACCGACAATGTCGTGGTGGCTGAAGCTCGGGACATTGGCAATAGTCGATGCAGCCATGATCCCGAGGAAGACGAGGATCGGCACATCGAGCGCGCTCCGACGGAGCTTGATCGCAGCGTTCGGACGCCGCAGCGCAATCACCCAACCCACCGCCAGGACGTAGAGGAAGAATCGCCCAATTGTCAGAGTAACCCCGGCCAAGTGCACCGAGAATGGCGTAGGGAACAGCAGCGTGAGGGCAACGACCAGAACCGTGCCGTGCCACGGGCTGCCCAGGCAAAGCGCTACGCCAGCCAGAACCAGCACCAAGACGAGCACTCCGCTCGGGACCACGGCGCCTACCACGGCAGCCACGGCGACGATGACCAGGACCATAGCGACAGCACCCAGCCGGTTGCGCCCCAGCTCCGCCGCGGGTGGAAGAGGTCTCTGGATCGTGGACCACATAGCTCTACGAGCGGTCGAGGACCACCGCGGCGGCAATGGTGAACGCCAGGCCGATGACGATTGCGAGAGCGATGGTAAGGCTGGCGTGGGTCGGCACCGGGCTGGCAGCGGACTCCTCGAGGGGGACGACCGCCAGGCGATTAACCCCGATGCCGCCAGTGCCAGTGCCGGCAGGGGCGCTCTCGATGCCGCCAGTGCCGCCTGTGCCGCCTGAAGCGCTGTGGGCGCTGGCGCCAAGCACGCCCACAGCCAGGTCGAGCTGGTTGACCAGTGCTCGGGCGGCAGCGGTGGCTTGGCCCTGGTTGGCCATGTGCACCGTGAGCGACAGGGTAAGCGTATTGGGCACCACCGACACCTGCGTCTGGGATCGTAAAGCAGCGACAGGCTCCTTCAGCCCCACCTCGCTGCGGACACCGTCGAGCACGCCGTGGCTCACGGCCACAGCCGCTACGGTAGGCATCAAGTCGATCAATTCCTGTGCACTCGCAACACCGTTCGTGGGAGTGGAGCTCAGGCCAGGTTGGTCGACCAGAACGACGGCGTTCGCGTCGTAGCCGCTCGGAGCGCCGGCCACAGCGATGATCCCGACAGCGAGAGCAATCACGACGCCACCGACGATAAGCCACTTCCACCTTCTTAAGATCCCGGCAAACTGGGTGATGCCGTGGCGGGTATCAGCTATAAGCGTTCCCATACGTTGCCCTCCTGCTCGATCGGCACGGCACCCCCAGGAGAGGAGCGGGTCTCGGTCCAGCTACGCCGTGCCCGCACGCTCACAAGCCCTCCGGAGTGAGGACAACGCCGGTCTCGATCCAGGACCGGTACCAAGAGACAGTCCGCCTCAGGCCATCCGGCCTCTGCACGGCAGGTTTCCAGGCAAGGCTCTCCCGTGCCTTGGCCGAGCTCAGGTACTGGCGCGAGATCTCTCCGGTGGCTGTACCTAGAACCTCGGGATCGAGTCCCGAGCCGCATGCCGCGACGATCTCCGACACGAGACCAAGCACGCTCACAGGATCCTCGTCCGATAAGTTGAATGCTTCACCATGCTGGTTGCCTTCGTGTATCGCCGCAGCGAGGGCCAGGTAGCCGTAGACTGCATCACCGACATAGAGGTAGTCACGCACTGGCGTACCGTCGGAGCGCACGACTGGCCTCTCGCCTCTAAGCAGCGACCTGATCACGCTTGGAACTATGCGGCTCCAGTTACGATCGCCAGGCCCGTAGAGATTGCCGCAACGCGTCACGCATGCTGGCACGCCGTAGGTCGCGGCATAGGCAAGGGTGAGCTGGTCCGCGCATGCCTTGGACACATCGTAGGGGTGCCGGGCGAGAAGAGGGGCATCCTCAGGGGTGGGAACCAGCACCTGCTCCCCGTAAGCCTTGTCAGAGGATGCCACCACTACTGCCCGTACCGTCTCGTTACGGCGGCAGGCTTCGAGCACGTTATAGGTGCCTCGCACGTTAGCCTCCAACGTCGGCAGCGGGCTTCGGTTGGCCAAGGGAACGATCGCCTGTGCAGCCAGATGCAGCACCGTGTCGATCTCGTACTCGTTGATGACCCTGTCAAGCACGGTGATGTCCTCGACACATCCCGGCACGCATACGAGACCCTCCAAGCGCGCCGATGGCCACAGATGGCCCTGGGGAACCTGGTCGCGCACGAGGGCGATAATGCCGGCCCCTTCCCCCCGCAATACGCTGACAAGCCAGGCACCGAGAAAGCCTGTAGCCCCGGTCACGAGCACCTGATGACCCTGCCAGTCGAAAGCAGCCTCGCCTCGCCGCGTCATGGTGCGCCGTCTCCCAGGCCCGGTGCGGTACCAGGCAGGCCCGGTGCGGTGCCAGGCAGGCCCGGTGCGGTGCCAGGCAGGCCCGGTGCGGTACCAGGCAGGCCCGGTGCGGTGCCAGGCAGGCCCGGTGCGGGTCGCGCGAGCACTGCAACGGTAGGTACACCACGGCCGCGACAGAGCAGATCGCCCACGACTCGCCCGCGTCCACGGCGCACCGGTGGATGAGATGGGCCGAAGGGCGTCGCATAAGGCCGGGTCGTATCAAGGATGTCGAACCCGGCCACTTCGAGCATCCGGCTCACCCCCAAGCGGCTCGGCACCAGCCACTGCCCGATCTCACCGCGCACGCTCATCGCCCCGCGGCGCCAGTCCAGCACCGTGAGGCGCGGGTCTATCTGCTCGATCGAGACGAACCACTGGCCGCAAACCCGCCGGATCGCCTCGAGTGCCCGGAAGGGGTCGCGTAGATGCAGCAGAAGCCAACCGCACACGACAACGTCGAAGGTTCCCATGGTCTCGGGATCCAGGTCGTAGACGCTGCACAGGCGACGTTGCACGGATGAGCCCAGTGCCCCTGCCGCCACTGAAAATCCACGGCCCTTCTCCCCGGCAAGCCCGCCGAGGTGCGCCGGGCCCGATGAGCGGTCGCGCGGCAACCAATCCCAGTCCTCGTGGTGCTCGATGTCCAGGGCGACGACCTCCGCTGCGCCTCGCCGCTCGAGCTCGAAGGCCAGAAAGCCGTCCGAGGTTGCCACATCGAGACAGCGCAGTCCCCTCACGTCGGGCCACGGAACGCGATCCACCACGGATCTCAGATCGAACCATCCCGGCGTAACGACCCCAGGAGCAAGCTCCATCGTGTGGTACCACAGCGGCACGCCGGCCACCGCCTCGCGCAGGGCCGTACCGACGCTCGCTCCCGTCCCCTGTGTCGTGCTCATAGCCCTCTCGCGATCCTCCGCAGGCCCGCAGACGCTCGCCCGCATGCCTCTCACGTCCTGTCGACCTGCAACGGGAACTCGCCGGGTCAAGCGATCTTGCGGTAGGGCGCGCTACGAAGCTCTGCTCCCCGCTCCACGCCGCGCTTCTATCCCGCCGAAAGCTCCTACACCCGGCCTCAGCGAACGGTGATCGGGCGTCCGAGCAGGCCGTATCGGTTGACAGCCTGGATCGTCACCGAGTGCGCCCCGCCCGGCACCTCGATGTCCTGGCGCTCGCCGGCCGGAGCCGTGGCCTGGACACGCTCGGAGCGAGGTGCCGCCCTGCCCATCCCGAAAGTCACCCGGTAGAGATCCACGCGGCCTGTGTACCAGCGGGAGCCGGGTGCCTCGAACGTGACCACAGACGCGGCATGCCCACCGGGATGCCATTCGACATGGCGTGGCACACCCGGGGGCCTGCTGTGGGTGCCGTAGCGGTCGCTGTTGTACTCGTCGTGACCTGCGCGCCACCACTGGTTGTTCGCCACACTGTGTCCCCCCGTAGACCAGGCGAACAGGTAGCCCTCGCGCGTCGTGAGCACCAGATCAGTCCTGCCGTTGGCGTACAGGCTGCCTGCGCTCGGGGCGTAGAAGGACCATCCCGTGGTCCACTTGGGAAAACCGGGCACCATGGTGCCGAGGGGGCCATAGGCCGCGAGCGCCGAGGAGTCACCGGACTCCACCACATCGGTGAGCCCATTGGCGGCAACATTCGCCATGATGGGGGTCCCGAAGAAGTCCACCCCCTGGAACGGAGCCGGGAACCCGGGCCGCTCGGTCCCACCGGTGGAGGGGAACAGCGACTCGTACTGCTGGATTCCCTTCCCACCGTTGGGTTGCAGCAGCAGAGCATCCGCAGCGGAGTAGAGCCCGGTCTCGGACTGTGCATAGCTGAGCATCCCCCCGACCATGCCGAAGGCACCCGACGAGCCCAGAGGCACGGGCACGTCCGGCGAGAGAGACCCGGGCGCCGGCGTTCCGATGCCGCCGGATGAGCCAATGCCCGGATCGGTGACGAATCCCTTGGCCCCGGAGAGCGATTCCTGAGCGCGCCTGCCGGCCTGGCTGGCACCTGACGCCGGGTGCACTAGCACGCGTCCGATCGAACCGAGCTCGCCTGCGGCACCGGGTGCGAACGAACCGTAGGTGCCCACTACCTTGCCCAGCCCGTCGACAAGGTAGGGCGGGGTGAGCACGGGAGCGATCGCCACATCGTCGACGCCCGCGGCAATCGGAACCGCAGTCGGCTGGTAGGAGCCCTCGAGGAGGAACTCCATGGCGTCGTCGGTCAGCTCGAGAAGCCCCGGCAGGCGCACCGGCCATCCCGGCAGCTCCTTGCCCGAAGAGGAGTACGCATACGCGAATGCGAAGTCGCCCACTCCACTCGTCTGATTGTCGACCCAGGTGACCTCGCTGCGAACGACCAAGTCGGGCCCTGCAGCCTTGCCGAACAGGTATGCCACCGCCGGGGCTGTTATCAGCTTCTGGTTGTCTAGCGCCACGTAGCCCGGCGGTAGCTGGCCACTAGGTGCCGGCGGCTTCACCGGCCATCCCGCGACGTCACGGCCGTCAGGGGTCCACGCATGGATCTCGCCGTCCCATGCCACCTGCACCACATCCAGGGTCCCGGGTGATCCAGCCAGGTGGACGAGCACCGGAGGAGCGATCGTTCCGTCGGCTGTCAGGTGCGTGTAGGAAAGGTTCGGGC
>JAJZJN010000106.1:0-2679 GCA_021851165.1 Actinomycetes bacterium | reverse complement strand
GGGCGCGGCACGCCGAGCCCCGCCACGTTGGCATTGGCGCTCTTCGGCCACCCAGGCAGGAGCTTGCCGTGGGCATCGAAGGCATAGACGTCTCCTTCCAGGGTGGTCGCGACTACATCTAGATGCCCTGTGTGGAACAGATCGCCGACCGCTACATCCGCGACAATCGGCTGGTGGCCGGGATCTATACCTGAACCAGGCGGCAAACCTGCCACACTCACGGGAGCAGTGTCCACCGGCCAACCCGGCAGCTCCTTGCACGTCACGGGGTCGATCGCATCTATCTGGCCATTCGAGGTACCGAAGACGATGTCAAGATTGCCTGTTCCCTGCAGGTCCACCAGAGCAGGCTGGCTCTCACCCGACGAGCCGATCGCCATGGGGAAGCAGTGCATCCAACTACCGTCGTGGACCACGTTCACCGCCCTGCGTGACTGGCCGGAAAGTCCCCTCGAATCGGTCGCGATCACGCGAAGCGTGACGGCATACTGCTCCGTCGAGCTCAAGAGCTTGCTCTGCGACAAGCGGAACGGAGCTGCCCAGAACGACTTCGGGACGATGGACGGGTAGAAGGTGGCGAGCTTGCCCGAGTAGCTGCCCGTGGCCTGGCCGGTTCCGATAGTGCGCCAGAGGCGCCCGCTCGGCTGGGCGCCAAGGGCTGCTTGCACCACCCAGTGGAACCGGCCGCCACCGGGAGCTGTGATCCGGCCGGTAATGGGAACCGACGTGATCCGGGTGGGGTCGTATAGCCGGTACCAGTCGGGTGAGGAGATCGAGGTTACGGGTGGAAGTCGGTCGGCAGCCACGGCCTGCATCGCCCTGGCGAGGTCCGGAATCCCGTAGCCGTATTGCAGGCTCCATCCTCCCGGCGCGCCAGGCCACGTGAGGCGTGTGTCATGCACCGGCCGGGCCGTGGCTCGCAGCACCTGCAGAGCCTCAGGTCCTGTGAGCGGGTGCGGGATCAGGTGCTCGGAATAGGCCTTCAGCCCCCATGAGAGCAGCAGGCCGACCAGACCGCCCATCTCGGCCGTCGACTGCGAGGTCGTGGAGGAGCCGGCAACCGTCAGATAGCTATGGGTTCCCCATGAGGTGAAGTCCGAGCGGACCCAGCCGGTCCCCTGAGGGTCGGGCACCGCCCCGTTGCCTGGCACGACATGTGGCCAGTACATACCGCCCTGGTGATCGGTCGAGTCGAAGTCGTTCGATGCCTGGACCATCACGACACCACGGCTGTGGCAGTAGGAGATCACGCTGCGCATGAAGCTCGAATATCCGATATCGGCCGTGACCGAGTCGATGACCGATACCCCTGATTGGCACGCGAACAGCCATGCCTTGGCCAGCTCATTGGTGGTGTCGAGTGCTTCGGCACCTGCCTTGATCGGCATGATCGTGCACTGCGGGCATGCCGATAGGATCGCCGACATCTGATCGTCGGAATGCGTGTACGCCGCGTCCGCCGTGGCCGGGTCGTTGCCACCCCGGTAGAAGTTCCACCCGGAGATGGCGTGAGGATAGGCGCTGCCGTCATTGGAGATGCCCTGCGCACCGTTCGAGCACGCGAGCTTGCCACCGGGCCACGAGGCCGTCCCTATCGTCTCGGTGAACCGGTCATAGCAGGAGAATGCTGCGATCAGATCCTCGGGGTCGATGTAGCCATTGCCGTTCAGATCCTTCACCCGGGGATCGTGTGCCCACTCCTCGGCGTTGACGACTCCATCATGATCGATGTCGTAGTTGGCGATATTGGTGCTGTAGGCCGGACGGCAGGCTTCTACCACGCCGTTCACCGTCATGGTCGCGGTGGCGAGAGTCGTGCCGACGCAGGGGATCGGCAGCTCGTGGAAGTTCACGTAGATACGGTTCACGAGCTGGCGTGCCTCCCCTAGGTGCCAGTTGATCCCCCCTTCGACATAGGCGATCACGATTCCCGGGCTGCCGGTCGTGAAGTGCTGCCAGGCGGCCGTCAGGTTCATACCCGACGGACCGTTCGCGGACACCTGGTCCTGGCCAGACGAACCCGATGGAGTGCTCGGCAGCGACGGTATTGCAGGAACAGACGGTGCTTCAGGAACAGACGGTATTGCAGGAACAGACGGTGCTTCAGGAACAGACGGGAGCGGCAGCGAGGCCACAGGTTGCGCCCCAACCGGCAGCGTCCCCGTAGCGCCCCGGGAGCCGAGCGCAGGCACGGTCCCGAGCGTGCCCACGAGGGCGAGCGTTGCGACGAGCCTCGAGGTGCGCATGATGCTCTACGAGACAGTCCGGAGCGACGGGGTTGACCGTGAAGGCTGGTCTGGCGAGACAGGCTGGTCTGGCGAGACAGGCTGGTCTGGCGAGACAGGCTGGTCTGGCAGGACTGGCGAGGCAGCCGGGACCACCCCCGACATCGCCGGCACTGGGCCTTCACCAGCGAACACATCGGCCAGCAGGACCCTACCCGACCCGAGGATCACACCGGCGGTGCTGACCGAGTACGGGTACGGGGTCCCTGCAGTGCCGGGATCTCGCGTGCCGTCGAAGGTGGCCCAGCTCACCGCATGGTGGACACCCTTGTCGTGGCAGAAGCTTGCCGTCTGGGCGCCCACGCAATACCTCACGGGGCCGCCGGGGCCGCTGAAGAGCACACCGACCGCACCGGTGAAACCCTCGGGACTCGATCCCGGGCCAGGTGATGTG
>JAJZJN010000105.1 GCA_021851165.1 Actinomycetes bacterium | reverse complement strand
GTCCCCATAGCCAGGCCAGAGGAAATGGCCCTCCGAGTCCCGGCGGAACCAGTTCACATAGAAGATCCGGGGCAGCTTCGAGGCATCCGACATCTGGCCGATGCTCAGCCAGTGACCGAAATAGTCGCCCATGTTGTAGCCACAGAACGGCAGCATCGCAAACGGGTCGCGCCGCAGGTTGCCGACGGCTCCGGTGGCCGCTGCCGTTGTCTCCGAAGCCATGATCGACCCCAGGAACACGCCGTGGTCCCAGTCGAAGGCTTCGGTCACCAAGGGGACCACTGATCGCCGCCGCCCGCCGAAGAGCACGGCGGAGATAGGAACACCGGCAGGGTCCTCCCATTCGGGAGCGCAGGCAGGGTTCTGATCGGCTGGGACGGTGAACCTGGCGTTCGGATGGGCAGCCGGAGTTCCCGAGGCCGGGGTCCACTCCTCGTTACGCCAATCGGTCAGGTGCTCCGGTGGCTCTTTGGTCATCCCCTCCCACCACACGTCGCCGTCGTCGGTCATAGCCGTATTGGTGAATATGGTGTTCGAGTGCATCGTGCGCATGGCGTTCGGGTTGGTCTCGAAGTTCGTCCCCGGAGCGACCCCGAAGAAGCCCGCCTCGGGGTTGATCGCGTACAGCCTCCCGTCGGCACCGAACTTCATCCAGCAGATGTCGTCGCCTATGGTTTCCACCTTCCATCCGGGCAGCGTGGGCACCATCATGGCGAGGTTGGTCTTGCCGCAAGCAGACGGGAAGGCGCCCGTGACGTAGTGGACCTCGCCGTCGGGGCCGGTCAGCTTCAATATCAGCATGTGCTCGGCCAGCCAGCCCCCGTCTCGGGCCATCACCGAAGCGATACGCAGGGCGAAGCACTTCTTGCCGAGTAGAGCGTTGCCCCCGTAGCCTGATCCATACGACCAGATCTCGCGCGTCTCGGGGAACTGGACGATGTACTTCTGGTCCGCGTTGCAAGGCCAGGGGACGTCCTGCTGTCCCGGGGCGAGAGGAGCGCCCACGGAGTGCAGGCAGGGCACGAAGTACCCCTTCTCGCCTATCTCGCCGAGTGCTCCAGCGCCCATGCGAGTCATGATCCGCATGGAGGCCGCAACGTAGGGCGAGTCTGTGATCTGCACTCCCAGGTGGGCTATGTGCGAGCCAAGCGGGCCCATTGAGAAGGGGACCACATACATGGTCCTCCCCTTCATCGACCCACGGAAGAGCTCCGTGAGCGTTGCTCGCATCTGGTCGGGGTCCTGCCAGTTATTGGTGGGGCCGGCGTCCGCTTCGTCCTTCGAGCAGATGAACGTCCTGTCCTCGACACGGGCGACGTCACCGGGGTCCGAGTGGGCCCAGTAGCTCCCCGGTCGCTTGGTGTCCGACAGGCGGGCGAACGTTCCGTTGTCAACCAGCAGGTTGCAGAGACGGTCATATTCCTCATCCGATCCGTCGCACCACTCTACGTGTTCAGGCGAAGTGAGTGCGGCTACCTCGTCTACCCAGGAGATCAGCTTCGCATTACGTGTCGGAAGGGCGCGAGAATCAGTGTTGGTATTTGTCATGATCGCCAGGTTCCTCCTCGGTAGGCCGGGTTGTCACCTCTGCCGTGCGTGAAGGAGGGCAGGGCGCGCCAACCATCGTGCACGGCATGTGGACGTCGTCAATGCTAGGCATATTGGATGCCGATTCCCAACTCGACGGCTTCAGGCAGGACAGACGCCGGGCAGGCTCCGGCCAACGAGGGTGGAGAGATTGCCGCGATCGAGCGCATACGGGCAGCGCTCCCAGGAGCGCCTCCTGGCCAGGTGTGGATCGGTGACGACTCAGCGGTGCTCCCCGGCATCAGGTCGCAGATGCTTCTGGCGACCGATCTGACGGTTGCCGGCGTCCACGCAGACCTTGACCTTGTCGGCCTTGATGACATGGGTTGGAAGGCTGTAGCGGTCACGGTGAGTGATGTCGCAGCCATGGGGGGGCGTCCCCGGGAGGTTCTGGTTGCAGTGGCGGGCCCACCCGACACAGACCTGGACTTGTTGTACGACGGCATCGGTCTGGGGGCCGCTAGGCATGGCTGCGCGGTGGTGGGTGGTGATCTCTCGGATGCAGGCCAGCTCGTTGTATGCGTTGCGGTGACGGGGTTTGTTCCTAAGGCAGTCCTGCGCTCGGGAGCTACGCCCGGCGATTTCTTATTCGTCACAGGGCCTCTCGGCGCCTCGGCAGCAGGGTTGAGGCTTCTTCGCCAGGCGGCCCCCCAGGGGCATGGGAGGGCTGGAGCGATCGGTGGAACCGATGCCGGTGCCGGTGCAATTGCCGATGCCGATGCCGATGCCGATGCCGGTGCCGGTGCAATTGCCGATGCCGATGCCGATGCCGATGCCGGTGCCGATGCCGGTGCCGATGCCGGTGCAATTGCCGTACACGGTGTGCCGGGTACCACCGGCTCAACGTCTAGAGCCGGATCAACGGACGATGTGATCACGCGACGTCTCATCGAGGCGCATAGGCGTCCTGTTGCTCGCCTCGCGGAAGGAGAGGCTGCCAGGCTCGCAGGGTGCCGAGCCATGATCGACGTCTCAGACGGCCTGGCGCTCGACATCCACCGTCTGGCCGATGCCTCCGGGGTAGGGTTTCGCCTCGACCAGGTGCCGGTGGCTTCGGGCGCCTTGGCCGACGAGGCTCTCGCTGGAGGCGAGGACTATGAGCTGATCATGGCCGTTGCAGACCCTGCCCGGCTCGTGGCCCGATTCACGGGATCGGGCCTGGCCGAGCCTGTCCTGATCGGGGTCTGCGTCGAGGATCCCACCGAGCGGACCCTGGCGGGGGAGCCCCTGGCGCCACGAGGCTGGGAGCACACCTGGTCGTGAGCCTGGAACGGATCGCCGGGTGGGGACGACATGGTTGGATGAGGATAGCCCTCTCGTCGCCCGTGCTAGGCCTGGCGCTTGCCGTGCTGCTGTGGCCGGGCAATACGCTGCGGCCGACGACCGGCCTGGACCCGTCATGGCAGGCGAGCCTGTCCATGGCTTTCGTGGACCACATTCCCCTCGGAACGCATCCCTTCGTCTTCGGCCCGCTCGGGTTCCTGATAGTCCGCTCGCTGTGGCACTCTTCGACGGCGATCATGGCGTCGGCCTTCCTGCTCACCTACACCGCGGCGATACTGGGAACACTGGTGTGGGCGCTCCGCAAGGTGCTCACCCTCCCCGCTGCGGTAGTGGTGGCGTTCGTGGTCGGTGGGCTTGCCGCACACAGCGAGCAGGGTCTCGAGTATGGCCTCGGAGCGGCAGGCATCTGGTGCGTGGCGGTTATCGGGGGAGACGTGCCGCGTCGCTGGCTCGTATGGTGGTGGCCGCTCATGGGGGCCACCGCCGGTACCTGGTTGCTCGTGAAGCGAGACGTCGGAACCGTCCTAGTCGGGATGCTCGTGGTAACGCTGCTGTTCTCCCCTGCCGGCAGCACCGCCGGCAATGGCAGCAACGGCAGTGCTCGAACGCGCCTGGTTAGTGGGGCGATGGGGCTGTCGGGGTTCCTTGCCTGCTTTGCCGGAGCATGGTTCGCGACGGGAAACTCGCTTGGGGGGCTACCGACGTTTGCGCGTGGCACCTACGAGCTCATGAAGGGCTACGCGGGGGCAATGGCGATCGAGGCGCGTCCCGCGTCGGACTTCCTATGGGCGGGACTGGCCTGCGGGGTGCTCACAGTGCTGGTGATGACCGACTCGCGCCTGGCAGGCAGGCGAGCCAGGGCGGGGGCCATCCTCGTCGTGGCTGGATCGACCTATGCGATCATGCGTGAGGAGTTCGTGGCTCACAACGACCATGCGTTCACCTTCTTTGCCTTCGTTGTACTGCTTGCCGCGGGGTTCCGGCCGTCGTGGCACCCTGCCACGTCGCTAAGCGTTTGCCTGGCCGGGCTCGGGGTTGCGCTGGTTGTCGTGGTTGGCACTGGACTGCTTCCCACTCTCGACCCGCTCTCCGGCGCCCGGGCTGCTTCGAACCAGATCGGAACGCTCGCCTCGGCATCCCGGCGCGACGCTCTGATGGAGTCAGCTCGCCATCAGATGCAGCGGAGCTATGCGTTGCCCCGACTCCTCGTGGATCAGCTGCGCGGCCACAGCGTATTCGTCGATCCGTGGGCGGAGTCGGTGCTGTGGGCCTACCCCGGGATGCGCTTCGACCCGCTTCCGGTGCTCCAGGACTACAGCGCCTACACGCCGTGGTTGGACAACCTCGATGCCCGGGCACTTGCCGGGCCTGGAGCACCCGAGCGGATACTCCGGCGTGGTCCGGAGTCGATCGAAGGACGTGACCCGTTCATGGACCCCCCGAACACCCAGCTCGCGATCATGTGTCACTACGGCCAGCTAGGCAGTGCCCCAGGATGGCAGGTGCTGGCCCGCATCCCCGATAGATGCGGGCCACCGAAGCTGCTGGCCACGGTCAGCACAGGCCTCGAGCGGCGCATCGAGATCCCCTATCCGAGCGGACCGGGGTCCGCGAACGATGCCGTCGCCGTTTCCATCGACCACGTGCGCCTCCCAGTGTTGGACCTGGTGCTCGGCACGCTGATGAAGCCTCCTGTTGAGCACCTGGTGCTTGACGGGACCGCATACCGTCTCGTAACCGGGACCGCGGCAGACCTTCACCTGCTCAGAGCTCCGGCAGGCCTTGGTTGGGCACCTGCGTTCACCCCACCTACCGTACGGTGGATGAGCGTCAGGGTGGACGGGCTGGGCTCCAGTGGTTCAGGTGTCCAGGTGTCGTTCTACGCTGTGCCGTATGCGCCGGTTGGATGACAGCGGCCAACCGGCAGTTGCCCGGCCAGCGGGGCGGTGGCGGGATCTGGTCGTGGTGGGCTGGTCTCATGCAGGCCAGCATGCCTACATGGCCGGGCTCGGAGTGGCGATCCCTTTCGTGGTAGCGGCGTTCCATGTGTCTTACGCCGAGATGGGTGTCGTGCTGGCGGTTGCCGCCATGCTGGGCAGCGCGCTACAGCTCCTGGCGGTCGTGTTTCGCAGGGTGTCGACGCGATTGCTCCTGGTGGGCCAGGATGCGGGCTCCATGCTCGGTGCAGCATTGGCCGCGCTGGCTCCGGGCATAGGGGTCTTCGCAGCCGGCCGGTTCCTCCAGGCGATTACGGGATGGCCGCAGCACCCTGTTGGAAGCGCCTACCTATCCAACAGCTACCCGGAGCATCGGGGATCGGTGCTGAGCTGGCACATCACTGCCGGCAACGTGGGCACGCTGATAGCGCCCCTGGCGGTTTCCTCCGTCATAGCCTCAGGAGGATGGCAGTGGGGCTTCGGCCTCCTCGCCATTCTGCTCGCGACGACGGTCGCCGTCGTAGCGTTCGGCCTGCGCGTTCCCTGGCGCTCGGTGCCGCGGATGCCCTCCGGTGTGGACGGAGCCGGGCGTCACGAGGACGACTCGGATGGGAGCCGCATAGGGCTGGTTGGCCTTCTGCGCCAGCGCCCTGTGGCGACCCTGCTCCTAGCCGGCACGATTGCTGCTGGCGGGCAGGGCATCGGCATCCTGGGTGTGTACGCGCCGGCGTACCTGAAGAGCGGTCTGGGGTTCAGCGCTCTCAGCCTGGGCCTGATATTGACCGTCGTCTACCTGGGAGCGGTGATAGGGCCGGTGCTGATGGGCACGTTTGCAGATCGCATCAGCCATCGCCTCGTGCTGCTGGGCAACTACGGCCTCGGCGCGGTGGCTCTGCTCGGCTTCGCCTTCGTGGGGAAGTCGATCCTCGCTCTCGGGGCAGTGGGTCTTTTCATGGGGATCTTCTCGTATTCGGAGCTGTCGCTGCGCCAGACGCTGTTTGCCGACTACGTAGGGCAGGAGAGCGTTCGGGCTGCATTCGGGGTATTCTTCGCGGTCTCCCAGGCGGTAGGCGCCCTGTGGGTGGCTGTCATAGGCGTGGTGGTCACCGACATCGACTTCCATGCCGCCTTCGTGACCATGGCCGGCACATTCGTCCTTGCCGGGTTGCTCGTGGCGTTCGGGACGGCTCGGTCGAGGCGGGCTTCGCTCACTGTTTGAAGCGCGGGCAGGGAACCGGATTTTCCCCGGCGTTACCGGTTAGGCGGTGCTAGCCTCACGTCGCGACAGACGTCGTGGTAGATCCGTCCAGCCGGCAGAAGCCGGGTGCAAGGTCGGCCGTGTGATGTGGTTCTGATGCCGGACGGGCTGCGCCAGCCAGGTGGAGGGGAGCGGTTGTGTTCTCGAAGATCGTTGTAGGCACCGATGGCTCCGACACGGCGAATCTCGCGGTGTCGCTGGCTGTGGAGATTGCACGCCAGAACGATGCTGTTCTCCATCTCGTCCATGCGTTCAGGGTTCCTTCGGGGTCGGTCTCGCTTGGCCATGGAGGAGCTGCCGCAGCAGTCGACGAGAGCGCGGGAGAGGCTATCTCGGAAGAAGCCGGAGAGAAGTTGCTAGCCAAGGCGGCAGAGCTTGCCGAGGGGCTCACGGTCCATACCCATGTGCTCAGTGGTGCTGCAGCCGAAGTGCTGGTAAGAGTCGCCGAGGATGCCGGAGCTGACCTGGTTGTCGTCGGCAGTAAGGGGATGCACGGCGCTCGCCGCCTGATCGGCTCGGTGCCGAACAGCGTCGCTCATAATGCGCCTTGTCATGTGCTGATCGCCAAGACGGCTTGAACGAGGCGGGGCTCGGAACCTGGAGGCCATAGGGTTCGCCGGTGGCAAGGATCCATAGGTGCCGAGCTGTGAGGCTGTTCGTCGCGGTGTGGCCTTCTCCCGAGGCAGTGAGGACTCTTGCCGGATTGGCGCGGCCTGAGCTTGCGGGTACGCGTTGGACCTCGCCGGAGCAGTGGCACGTCACATTGCGCTTCGTGGGCGAGCTCGAGGATCCGAGGCAGCTCGTATGCCGGCTGCACGAGTTTGCGAGGAGCATGCCCTCGGGTGGCGTGGTGGCAACCATGGGCCCTACGATGGAGCTGCTCGGAGCCGGTCGTGTCCTGGCAGTGCGGGTGAGCGGGCTGGATAGCCTGGCAGCTGCCGTCCATCAGGCAACGGCAGGCATCGTGGCGCTCCCGCCCCCGCCCCCGTTCATCGGGCATATCACAGTCGCTCGACTCGGGCGCGACTCCCTGCGGACGGCGGCCGGCCACGTGCTCGGTGCCCGGCAACGGGCCAGCTGGCGTGTCGAGGAGATCAGCTGGCGTGTCGAGGAGATCACGGTTGTTGCCTCCACTCTCCTGGCTCGTGGATCTGCATACGAGGTGATCGCCCGGGTGCCTCTCATGCTGCCGGGGGCCTGAGGCCAGCCTTCCAACTCCACGGCCCGCTTCCGACTGCTCGGTCACGGGCTGCGGGTGACCTTGTGTTTCACGAGCTTTCGGAATTACCGGTGAGCCTACCGCTCTACAGTGTCGAGCCCCACCAGGATCTGCTCGCGACCATCCCACCATTGCGAATTCCGAAGTGCTGCCCTTCCGCTTTGCGCGATACATGGCCAGCGCGGCTCCGACACCGCCATCACGCGTGGTCAACAAGCAATCTCCCCAGCGTGGTGGGTATCCACCACAGAACGTGTGTTCGTAGCTATAGTACGCTCCATTCGACAAGCAGCATTGCCAGGGTGCCAGGGTGCCAGGGTGCCAGGGTGCCAGGGTGCCAGGGTGCCAGGGTGCCAGGGTGCCAGGGTGGTACCCCAGGTAGCTCCTGTGCACCGGGGACCTCCGGGCATGACAGTCACACCCCTCCCATAGGGTCGAGCAGGTTGGAGTTACAAGACAGGTAGACGCCGGGGAAGCCCCTGGACGAGCCAAGGAGAAGGTTCCAATGGAGAAGGACAAGGCACTCGAGGTGGCACTCGGCCAGATCGAGAAGCAGTTTGGCAAGGGGTCGATCATGCGCATGGGCGACAACGTCCAGATGAACGTCGAGGCTATTTCGACCGGAGCCATGGCGCTTGACCTGGCGCTCGGCATCGGCGGGCTACCCCGCGGCCGGGTGGTTGAGATCTACGGCCCGGAGTCGTCGGGGAAGTCGACCCTGGCTCTGCATGTGGTGGCCGAGGCTCAGCGTAACGGCGGCATCTGCGCCTACATCGACGCAGAGCACGCTATGGACCCTACCTATGCAAGAGCCATAGGGGTGGACATAGACGATCTTCTCATATCCCAGCCGGACACAGGTGAGCAGGGACTAGAGATAGCAGACATGCTCATTCGCTCGGGGGCGCTTGATGTGCTGGTAGTGGACTCAGTGGCGGCACTCACTCCACGAGCCGAGATTGAGGGAGAGATGGGAGATTCCCATGTGGGTTTGCAGGCTCGCCTCATGTCCCAGGCGCTTCGCAAGCTAACCGGGACGCTGTCGAAGTCACATACCATAGCCATCTTTGTTAATCAATTGAGGGAGAAGATAGGCGTTATGTACGGTTCGCCTGAGGTTACGCCTGGTGGTCGGGCGTTGAAGTTTTACTCCTCGGTGCGCTTGGACATACGCCGTGTCGAATCGATCAAGGACGGTCCTGATGTCGTCGGTAGCCGTACCAGGGTGAAGGTAGTCAAGAATAAGGTTGCTCCACCGTTCAAGCAGGCGGAGTTCGACATCATGTATGGGACCGGCATCAGTCGAGAGGGCTCGCTGCTGGATGTAGGGGTGGAGCTCGGCTTCGTGAAGAAGTCGGGCGCATGGTTCACCTACGAGGGAGAGCAGCTGGGCCAAGGCCGGGAGAATGCCAAGCAGTTCTTGGCCGATACTCCTGAGATCACGATTGAGCTCAACGAGCGCATCCGGGCACAGCTTGCACCGCCTGTACCGGAGATACCGGCTGATGACGAGTTGGCAACGGCCGGTGAGCAGATATTGGTACCGGCCGCTGCTCCGTCCCGTTCGAACGGGAAGGCCTCATCGGCTACCACCCTGGACGGCTTGGTGAGCTGAGGTTGTCACGGTCATTTACGTGAGGACGAGCTCTACCGACGTATGGTCGGCTACGAGTGGGCATAGCTGCAGCACGATGTCTGGTGCCAGTCAGATGGCCGCGGGCAACTGCTCTCCGGAGCATCGCTACGTTCCAGGTAGTTTTGACCGTCTTCCCTCGTGCCCACCGGCGCCAGATCTGGAGTACCGACCTGTTGGAGCGGTTGAACCGCGAGTTGAAGTGTCGATGCAGAGTGGTCGGCATCTTCCCGACAGAGACGGCCCTCGTGCGCCGCGCTGGGGCCGTCTTGATGGACACCCACGAGGAGTCGTTTGCCGCTGACCGGAGATACTTCTCCGAGGGATCGACGGCCAAGCTCTACCCTGAGCGCGATGATGGCAAGGCGGCAGCCAGCGAGCTCGAGCGAGCTCACGCCGACTAACCCGAAGTTCCCCCTGCGACCCAGCGCACGCCTCGATGACCAGGAAGAACGCCAGGGATACTGACTACGCGTAGCCGAGACGGTGCGAGACCCCCAGGAGCTCGAATGCCCGGCGCTGCA
>JAJZJN010000104.1 GCA_021851165.1 Actinomycetes bacterium | reverse complement strand
TGGCCGTTGTCTCGGCCCTTGTCGTTGGTATTGCTGTAGCTGTAGAGGGCACTGCTCTGGCCTCCACCTTCACGCGGACCACCCCGTCCACCGATCATGCCAAGGCCAGGCGACCGGTCGCCCGCCCCCCACCGGACCACCGCGCTTGCCCATGTCATGCCTGCTCCGAATCCGGAGAACAGCACGTAGTCGCCTGAGTGGAGGCGCCCGGCGTCGGCTGCTGCGGCCAGCGCCATGGGGATCGACGCTGCAGAGGTATTCCCCGTGCGATCTAGCACGATCGCAGTCCGTTCCGCTCCGATGCCCAGCCGGGATGCTGCTGCCTCGATTATCCGTAGGTTCGCCTGGTGTGGCACGAACAGAGCAATTTCGCTCGGCTCCACCCCTGCCCGGTCGAGCGCGACGAGGGCTGATGCCTCCGTGACACGCACGGCACGCCTGAAGATCTCCGCACCTTCCATCGAGATAAACCCCCCCTGGGGGCAGGTTAGAAGGTCATAGCCGGTACCATCCACACCGAGATCAAATCCGTAGAGAGCACCCTCCCCACCAGGCTCCAGGACGATCGCTCCCGCCCCGTCGGCGAACAGCACGGCGGTGGAGCGGTCATTCGGATCGGTGATCCCCGAAAAGCAATCCGCCCCTATCACCAGCACATTTCCCATGCCCGTGCTCACTGCCCCATGTCCAACGAGTAGTGCGTAGACGAATCCGGCGCACACCGCATTCAAGTCAAACGCCCCGCCACCCAGACCCAACTGCTGGTGGACAGTAGCCGAGGTTGCCGGCAACACCCGGTCCGGGGTTGACGTGGCGAGCACCAGTAACCCGATCTCGGCCGGCTCGATTCCCGCAGCAGCAATGGCTGCCCGCCCGGCCTCGACAGCCAGAGACGATACGGAGCCGCCCACACACCGCTGGCGTATGCCGGTTCTAGTAGTGATCCATGCGTCAGTGGTATCGAGCCGCTTCTCGAGGTCTGCATTGGATATCACGGTGGAAGGCAGCGCCGATCCCCAACCGGTTATGGTTCCAGCTGCCGGTTGCCGCACCCGCAAGGGGTCATTCAAAGCTACAGCGAGCACGTCGGCGGTCTCCGGTTCCATGTTGCCTTTCCAGGGATAATGGGTGCATCCACACCCGAGCTCTCACCAGCACTTCAATGCGTGGACGGATTTCCAACCCTGAGCCAGGCCAGTGGCTGCCCTGCTACGACACGCTCGCCACAGTGGGCCATGTACCCGACGAGGTGCCCTTCGAAGGGTGTTCGTACCTCGATGTCGCCAACCATGCCCACCACATCCCCAACGAAGACCTCGACCGGGGCAGCTCCTTCACCACCGCCGCGCCGTGGACCTTCGACGGTCGATCCGCCGAAACCCGATTCAGAGTCACCGAAGCCTGATTGCACGATGCGCGCACCGGGTGCCGGAGCCTGAAGGTCGCTGCGCGTCTTGAACACTCCTGCCGCAGGGGATACCACAACGCGCTCGGACGCGTAAAGATGTTCCCCTTGGTGAAGCCCGGCATATGAATGCCAGGGGCCACCACCGGCAACCGCGTCGACCAATGAGTCGATCGAGTCAGGACTCGACACAGCCAGCGCGTGCACGTCGGGCAGTACTCGCCGCACCAAACCGGTCAGAACACCTCCGGGTCCTACTTCCACTACACAAGTTGCACCGAGCTCGGCCAGCGTCCCGAGGCTCTGTCTCCAGCGCACCGGGCTGCACAGCTGTGCCGACAGCAGCGAGGGCCACTCTGCTGGATCTCCATGCTCTCGCGCGTCGACGTTCGCCACGACGGGAACCTCGCCGGGGAGGAAGCGAGCACTCGCCAGTGCCTTGCGAAGCCGGGGCCGGGCAGCGGCCATAAGCGTGGTGTGAAACGCTCCGGAAACTGGGATCGGCAGCACCTTCCGGGCGCCCATCTCCTTGGCAAAGATGCCCGCACGCTCCAATGCGCCAGCCTCTCCGGCTATCACAACCTGACCTGGTGCGTTGTAGTTCGCGACCCACGCCTCTCCCTCTGCGCGCTCACAAGCGGCTTCGGCGGCGTCATCGGTGATCCCGATCAGCGCGAGCATGGTCCCGGGGCAATCGAGCGATGCATGGTGCATCGCCTCCCCACGTTCGACAACGAGATGAACCGCGTCATCGAAACCGAGCACCCCGCTTGCCACCAGAGCCGTGTACTCGCCCAAGCTGTGTCCTGCGCACAACGTCGGCGCCAGCCCCACGCGTTCGATGGCATCGAGCACGACCAGGCTGGATACGAAGGTGGCCAGCTGAGCATTCGCCGTCAACGCGAGCTCGTCTGCACCTGCATCGAGCAGCAGGTGCGCCACATCGCGCCCAGCGACCTCCGATGCCTCGCCTACCACCTCCCAAGAGGGGTGATCGACCCATGCCCGACCCGTTCCGGGCCGTTGAGATCCCTGTCCTGGGAAGGTGAACGCCAGCACGCGTGCTCCTTTCGGCCCTTCTTTTGATATTGGACCACTGGGGCACCTGAAGTGTTACAAACTATCGAGCGCCTTGCGTATGGCACCGACGAAGTCTGCTGCATCCTGAGGGGTGGCGCCGTCCAACATGCGGTGCACGAGCGCCGATCCAACGATCACCCCGTCGGCGTCCGCACACACCTGAGCAGCCTGACCGGGTGTGGAAACCCCGACTCCTATGCACACCGGCAGGTCGGTAAATCGTCGTAGCCTGGTCGCAGCCTGCCTGGCACTCGTCGCGAGGGACGCACGCTCGCCGGTGATCCCCATCACGCCGACACCATAGACGAACCCGCGCGAGCGCGAACATATCGCCATTGCGCGTTCATCGGGGGTCGATGGCGCCACCAGAAGGACGCTCGCCACACCCGCAGCGTCGGCTGCTTCACACCATGAGCCCGCCTCGTCGAGTTGGAGATCGGGCAATATGGCGCCGCTTACCCCGACCTCCGCCAAGCGACCTGCAAATCGCCTCTCGGACGCGCGGAACACAATGTTGTAATACGTCATGACGACGAGCGGAACGCCAGGCTCCATCGAGGCAAGGGTGTCGAGCACACCGGATGGAGTAGTCCCTGCCTGTAACGCGACCAGCGACGCCTGCTGGATGACAGGACCATCCATCATGGGGTCCGAGAACGGGATGCCGATCTCGATGGCATCCGCGCCCGCGTCTGCTATGGCGCGCACGGCGTCCGGCCAGTCGGGCGTCGCGCCTGCCGTGACGTAGGGAATCAGCAGTTTGCGGCCCCGATCACGGGCCTGTCTCAGATGAGGCTCAAGCTCCATCGGCTGCACTGCCCTCCCGACCCACAAGATCCCGCACCTGCGCCACGTCCTTGTCGCCGCGCCCCGATAGGGTGACCATGACCGTAGACCCCTCGGGTATGGATCTGCCGGCTTCCCTCACCACCCAGGCAATGGCATGAGCAGACTCCAGAGCCGGAATAATTCCCTCGGTCTCGGCGAGCAGCCGGAATGCCGAGACGACCTCGGCGTCCTGAGCCCGCTCGTACCTGGCACGCCCCGAGGCGGCCAGATGCGCATGCTCAGGACCGATGCCCGGGTAGTCCAGGCCCGCTGATATCGACTCGGCTTCGGATATCTGCCCATCCTCGTCCTGGAGCAGATGCGACTGCATACCGTGGAGCACGCCAGGGGTTCCCCTGGTTATCGCCGCTCCCCCCTCTGCCTCGACACCCACCAGCGCAGCGCCAGTGTCCACGAAGCCCGCGAACGTCCCGGCAGCGTTGGATCCGCCGCCTACGCATGCCACCACCCAGTCCGGTTCGCCACCATCGAGAATGGCTCGGCACTGGTCCAGCGCCTCGTCCCCGACGACACGTTGGAACTCTCGCACCATCCACGGATAGGGATGCGGACCCATCACAGACCCGATGCAGTAATGCGTTCCCTCCACCGAGGCGACCCAGTCTCTCAGCGCCTCGTTGACAGCATCCTTCAATGTGCGGCTGCCGGTGCGGACAGGACGCACCTCCGTGCCCAACAGCTCCATCCGAAACACGTTGAGCTCCTGGCGCTCGGTGTCGACCTCGCCCATGTAGACGACACATTCCATGCCGAACAGAGCAGCTGCCGTTGCCGTGGCGACACCGTGCTGGCCCGCTCCTGTCTCTGCTATGAGACGTCTCTTCCCCATGCGCCTGGCCAGCAGCGCCTGACCTATCACGTTGTTGATCTTGTGGGAGCCCGTATGAGCGAGGTCCTCTCTTTTGAGCAGGAGCCTGACTCCGAGGCGATCCGAAAGGCGACTGCATTCGGTCAGCGGGGTCGGCCGTCCTCCGTAGTCCCTCAGAATGCCATCGAGCTCCGCGTGGAATGACGGGTCGGCCCATGCATCCCTGAACGCTCCCTCCAGCTCCATGCAAGCCGGCACCAGGGACTCGGGAACGTAGCGCCCTCCGAACTCGCCGAAGCGCCCGTCCGGCCCGGGCGCGGGCATCCATCCTCCACGCATTGGCTCTACCATCGATCCGACACCGTCAGTCCGACTGCCAGTCGAAAGGAGTCATCCTGCTACCGGCACCTGCCCAGTGCCCCGAGCGCCCCGATGCGTCGGAGTTTGCGACATCGGAGGAACGCTGCCTGCCGGTGCCATCGCTCTCGTCGCCATCGAGCTGTTCCCAACCACCCGCCTCGGCCAGGGCCGCCTCGGCCTCCCGCGAGGCAGCTACGAACCGTCTCAACTTGATCGGGTCCTTCCGGCCGGGACCCGACTCGACTCCGGAGGAGACGTCTACCCCGAACGGTCGCAGATGGGCTATCGCGTCTTTCACGTTGCCCGGGTGTAGACCACCCGAGACGATCAGGCGGGCAGGATCGACCACCCCTTCGGCAAGACGCCAGTCGAACACCTCGCCTGAACCAGGAGACGCACCATCGACAAGTACCATGTCCACACCGAGCGTTACAGCCCGCCTGATCCCGGGATGGCCTGCGGGGAACGCCTTGATCGTCATAGCCACCCGGTCAGCGACGTAGCGCGTCGCCTCGGACGACTCGTTGCCATGTAGTTGAGCCGCGCCCAGGCCTATTCCATTGACGATCTCGACCATACGCTCGGGCGACTCATCCCTGAACACGCCGACAGTGAGGATCTCCCTGGGCAACCGCTCTATGATCCGCCCCACCACCTGAGGCGACACCTGGCGTGGCGATGGAGCAAACACGAAGCCCAGGGCATCAGCACCGAGGCCCACGGCCAGCATGGCGTCCGCCTCGTTGGTGATCCCGCAGATCTTTACCAGCAACTTCAAGCCCTCCCTGCTGCGCTGCCAGCTCTCCGGGCCAACGACTCGACCGCCCGGCGCTTGTCGGGTGCACGCAGCAGCGACTCGCCGACCAGGATCGCAGTGTAACCGGCATCGCCAAGGACATGGACGTCGGTTGGGCCCGCGATACCCGACTCCGCCACGGCCAGCACCCCATCGGGGATTCGCGATACCAGGCGCACGGCACGCTCCGTGTCGACCTCGAAGGTGAAAAGGTCGCGCTGGTTGACACCTACAAGCTCCGCCCCGGCATCAACGGCACGGGCCAACTCGTCCTCGTCGTGAATCTCCACGAGTGCAGCCATCTCGAGCTCGCCTGCCAGGGTCCTGAGCGCCGCCAGCTCAGCATCGTCTAGGGCCGCCGCTATCAGAAGCACCGCATCAGCGCCCATGATGCGCGCATCGAACACGTCGGCGGCGCTCACGGTGAAGTCCTTGCGCAGCACAGGCAGTCCACATGCGGCACGCGCCACCACCAAATCCGCAGGCGATCCCGCGAAGAACTCCTGGTCAGTCAGCACTGACAGGCATGCTGCACCCCCGGCCTCGTACTCCCGGGCCACGCTCGCAGGGTCCAGATCGGGGGCTATGGGACCCTTCGATGGGGAGTACCTCTTCACCTCGGCTATTACCGCCGGCAACCCCCCGTATCCTTCCCGACGCAGCGACTCGGTGAACGGCCGGGGCGCCGGCGCGCCGGCTGCTTCGGCAGCCAGGGCTTCGAGGTCCCGATCGTCCGCGGCCGCATTCAGACGATGCGAGCGTAGGATCGCGTCCAGGTAGGAAGTTGGTGGCACTGCGCACTAGCCTACCGGTCGTTGCGCCGACGTCACGGATGCCTGGGCCCTCTTAGGGATAGGCGCCTCCCATCACCCCGAAGTACCATGCCGTAGGCACACTGCCTGGAGGTGCGATGCTTGCGGACGTGACGACTGCCCAATGCGCCCCCATCGTGGTGATCGAGGACGACCACCACATATCCGACCTGGTCGCCATGTATCTTCGTCGCGAGGGGTTCCGGGTCCTCCAGGCCGATGATGGCGAGACGGGACTCGACGTCATCCAGCGCGAGAGCCCCTGCCTTGTCGTGCTCGATATCGGCCTGCCGGGATCACTCGATGGTTTCGACGTCTGCCGTCGCCTGGCCGGCAGGGAGCAGACTGCGATCATCATCCTCACGGCTCGCGACGACGAGCTCGACCGGGTCCTCGGACTCGAGCTCGGTGCTGACGACTATGTCGCGAAGCCCTTCTCCCCGCGTGAGCTGGTTGCCAGAGTGCGCGCGGTATTGAGGCGATCCGCTCCAGGCATGCGGCACGAGTCGTCCGTCGTCGAGGTCGGCGACCTCGTAGTGGACATCGGCAGGCATGAGGTCCGTGGACCCGACGGCCCGGTGCCTCTCACCTCCCGGGAGTTCGACCTGATGGCCTTCCTGGCAACCAACCGCGGCCTGGTGATGTCCCGGCGCCAGATACTAGATGGCGTGTGGGGATCGGGCTGGTACGGCGACGAGCGCACAGTGGACGTCCACGTCCGGCAGCTGAGACGCAAGCTCGGCTCCGCTCTGCCCCTTGCCACGGTATGGGGCGTCGGCTACCGGCTGGCGTGACGGTCGCATCGGGTACAGATGAGGCGCCGGCTCACAATCGCAATCGTGTCCGTGGTGGCGGCAACACTGGCCGCGACAGCAGCCGGAAGCCTCTTCCTCGTCCGGCACGCGGCGACCTCCACCGCACAAAGCGAGCTTGCCGGCGAAGCCCAGGCGATCGCTGCCGCAGTATCCACCGGCAACGCACGAGTAACACGACCTGCCACCATCCGGCTGCTCGATCGCATCGGGGGGTATGCCACTCTCGGTATCGTGGGCGTGTCGCCCGACGGGATGGTCGTCCCTGGCCTGCCGCGGTCTCTCAGCACCTCCCTGCTCAACGTTCCTGCCCTCCTGTCCTCCCAGGCGGTGATGGGCAACGAGGGCCATGTCGTCTTCGCTGCCGTGCCTCTCTCCCTCACCAGCGCGCAACGCCGTTCCCTAGCGGCTCGCGGCATCCCACTTCGCGACTCACCGGTGCTCCTCGTGACCCGGGCGGTCCGTAGTCCCTTCAACGGGTTGCCCTACTTCGTCCTGGTGGCAGCGACAGCGCTGGCCATGGCGGCCATGGTTGCCGCTATCCTGGCGAGACGCACGACCGCTCCACTCCTTCAGGCCCTCGACGCCACAAATCGGATCGCGAGCGGCCACCTGGATGCACGCGTCCCGACCACGAGTAGGGACTACCCCGAGATCGCTCAGCTGTCGAGCGCAATCAACGCCATGGGTGACAGCCTTGCCCGTGCTCGGGACCAGGAAAGGCAGTTCCTGCTCTCGGTATCCCACGAGCTGCGCACACCACTCACCTCGATCCGCGGATATGCCGACGCGCTCGTCGATGGAGCTACCGAGGATGTCGCGGGTGCTGCCGCAGTCATTGCAGGCGAGTCGCGTCGGCTCGAGCGTCTAGTACAGGACCTGCTAGACCTGGCCCGTCTCGACTCGCGGCATTTCTCCCTCCACATCGAACGGATCGACTGCACCGAGGTCGTGCGCGAGTTGGCAGGCGGATTCATGCCCGAGGCAGCTGCTCGCAACCTATGTGTCACAGAAGCCATCCCCGAAGAGGGTCCGCTGTGGGTGGACGCCGACCGGGACAGGCTTGCCCAGATGGTGGCCAACCTCATCGAGAATGCCCTGAGGTTCGCCTCTCACCAGGTAGTGGTCGGAACCGGGCCAGTCGGCTCCTCGGTCGCGATATGGGTTGTCGACGACGGACCAGGCATCCCGGCTACAGAGATGCCGAGCGTCTTCGACCGCCACTACAGCTCCGACCGTGCAGCAGGAGCCAAGCTCGGCTCTGGTCTCGGCCTTGCCATCGTGGCTGAGCTCGCCCAGGCAATGGGGGCTACCGTTCGGGCCGAATCACCCGTTGCCGAAGAACGCGGAACTCGTATGGTCATCTGGCTCCGGCCCGCTGCCGTATGCTCGACCCGGCCAGCAGGCCGGACCCCAGCCAAGTGACAGCAACCCCAGCCAAGTGATAGCAAAGGTGCCCCCGACGCACGATACGTGTCGACCTTGAGCCCAGGAGGGACGAGACATGCCGTTTTGGAGATCCATCGAGCGACGCGGTATCGAGCCGGTCGGCGCCGCCGAGCGTCATGGGCACTCCGCCGATCTCGGCTGGGTCTGGTTCGCGGCCAACATCGGCATCCTGTCCCTCGTCTTCGGAGCAGTCATCTCCGCGCTTGGCCTGGATGTCCTACAGGCAATCGGTGCCACGGTGATCGGGTCTGCCGGCTCTTTCATGCTGGTAGGACTCGTAGCCGTTGCAGGCAAATGGGGTGGCATGCCTACTCTCACCCTGTCACGAGCCGCCTTTGGCCGTCTGGGCAATCTCGGTCCCACGGCGCTCGGTTGGGTCAACGTGCTCGGCTGGGAAGTCGTCACGTCGGTCATCGCCGCCTGGTCGCTTGCCGCGCTCATCGGCTTGGTCGCCGTGGGGATCCCTACCCGCCTGATCGACACCCTGTCGCTGCTCGCCGTGGTGGCAACCTCACTGGCACTCGGCGTGCTCGGCCACCACGCCATCGTTCGATTCCAGCGAGTTGCGGCCTACGTGTTCGGCGGCCTCACGCTGCCGGTACTGGCATTCCTCGTAGCCAAAGCCAACTGGCACGTGGTGGCCACCTCCCATCCAGCGCCGTTTGGGGCGGTTGCTGCCGCGGCGAGCATCGTCGCGGCCGGTACCGGCATCAGCTGGGTGAACCTGGGGGCGGACTACAGCCGCTACCTTCCTCATTCCGAGCGTGCGCGGTCGATAGTGTGGTGGGTGGCACTGGCGAGCACCCTTCCGACAGTGGTCCTGATCATGGCGGGTTACCTCCTGGCAAGCGATGTCGGCGGGCTCGCCGGCGCCCTCGACCCGATCCGGACACTGGGCTCGGCGCTTCCTGCCTGGATGGCCGCCCCTTACCTGCTGGTAGCCGTCGGGGGGATGCTCGCCGAGACCGACATGGCCTCGTATTCCTCGGGGCTAGGCCTCCTAGCTCTCGGTGTGAAGGTCCGTAGGTCCCGAACAATGTTTATAGATGCTGGTGTAGTTCTCGGGGCTGGGCTCGTGATAATGCTCGGCAGTGCGGGATTTCTAGGC
>JAJZJN010000103.1 GCA_021851165.1 Actinomycetes bacterium | reverse complement strand
GAGCCCCACGAGGACAACCCCATGATCGGCTACAGAGGATGCTACCGGTACGTACGAGAGCCTGACCTGTTCCGCCTGGAGCTGCAGGTGCTCGCCAATGTACTAGCCGAGACACCGAGCGTCCGCCTCATGATCCCCTTCGTCCGCACGCGCTGGGAGCTGGAGGCCTGCCTGGATGTGATCGACCACAGCCCCGTGGCGGGATCGCTACCAGTATGGGTGATGGCCGAGGTTCCCTCGGTTGCCTACTGGATCCCAGAATATGCCCGCCTAGGAATCGAGGGTGTCTCGATCGGCTCGAACGACCTCACCCAGCTCATGCTCGGAGTTGACCGGGACTCGGAGATTTGCGCCGAGCTATTCGACGAGTCGGACCCCGCTGTGCTCGACGCCATCGCACGGATCATCGACGGATGCCACCAGGCCGGGATCACGTCGTCGCTTTGCGGGCAGGCACCGTCCAACCGGCCCGAGTTCGCGGAGCAGCTGGTCCGCTTGGGCATCACCTCGGTGTCGGTCAACCCTGACGCAGTGCCCGCCGTGCGTCGCAGCATCGCCGAAGCCGAGTGGAGGCTGCTGCTCGAATCAGTTGCTCCCGAGCGCGCAAAGGGTCGCCCCGCTCTCGCTCCACTCCCCCATCGACGCCCGGGGGGGCCGCCAACCCCTCCGGCTGTGCCATCAGGAGCATCAGGAACGCCAGACCTGGGAGGACCAGCCACTCCGGCCACACCGATCGCCTCGGCGCCACCACCAAGCTCACCTACCACCCCAGGCAGCTGATGCGCGTCATCCGTCCCACCCCGGTGCCGAGGGCCGGCAGGCTTTGATCGGCAGGGCCGCTTCGGCAACGATACGTAGCACATCAGCGTCCACGACCATCATGAGGGAGGCGGCATGCCAGCCAGCGAAGGACCAGCCAGCGAAGGATCAGCCAGCGAGGGATCAGCCAGCGAGGGATCAGCCAGCGACTTGATCGTCGTGGGCGTCGACGGCTCTGATCCCTCCAAAGAGGCCCTGCGCTGGGCCGTGCGCCAAGCTCATGCGACCCAGGCACCCCTGCGTGCCGTCATGTGCTGGCACGAGCTCAACCCAGATGCATGGCTACCGCACGTTCCGGAGCGATCCGACTATGCCACCCTGATCGCCGAGGAGCTGAGGCACGCAGTGAAGGGGGCTGTAGGCGATAATCCCCCCGTTGCAATCGAGCAGGTCGTCATGAAGGGTCAGAGCGCTCCGACCCTCCTCCAGGCAGCCAAGGAAGCAGGGCTGCTCGTCGTCGGCAGCAGGGGTCGGGGCGGCTTCACCGGGCTCCTCCTCGGGTCGGTGAGCGCCTACCTCGCGTCGCACACGCCGTGCCCCCTGGTCATAGTCCCCCACAAGGCGAGATCATAGGCAACCCCCCGAAGTCGAGACCGCTCCGGCGGCTGCGACCTTCCATGCGGGCGCGCCGCAGGCTCCGTTAGACACGGATGACCTGGATGGAAGGCGATTCAAGAGGAAGCCCGCCGAGTTGACCACTGGACCGGCATCAAAGATCCGCGAAGCGCTCAACCCGTCGTGGGTCAACCGAACGCTCACCCTCGTGTGGTCTGCCAGGGTATCCATGAGCGCTGGGCGCGCTCTCGCAGGAGTGATCGCCCCGCTCTACCTCGCCGAGCTCGGCTTCACCGGTTTCAAGCTCGGAGAGCTGTTCGTCGCCGTAGCGCTCGTGTCCGCGCTCATGTCGGCAAGCGTCGGCATCCTCTCCGACCGTATCGGTAGGAAGCCCTTCCTCGTGGCATTCCCGATCATCACCTCGGGCGCTGCCGTGGTGTTCGCCACCATCCATTCGGTACCCCTGCTCTTCCTGGCAGCCGCGGCCGGCAGCTTCGGGCGTGGCTCGGGGGCCGGCGCCGGCGCGGTGGGACCGTACCAACCGGCCGAGTCGGCGCTTGTCACCGAGGTGACGCCGTCGTACTGGCGCAACACGGCATTCGGCCGCCTCCAGTTCGGCTCCTCCATCGGTGCCCTCGTCGGATCGCTGCTGGCAATGCTGGCCCACGCCCACAATGTGAGCCCCAACGCCGCGTTGGCAGCATTCCGGATGGCCTTCCTCGCCACGGCGCTCGTTTCGCTAATTGCCGGTTTGCTCGCTGTGTTCATCTCCGAGCCGGAGCGCCCTTCCGAGCTTGCGAGGCCCAAGGGGCGCCCCCGGCTGCCCGTCAAATCCCGTACCCTGCTCATGCGTCTGTGGGCCACCAACTCCGTCAACGGCCTTGCCGTCGGAATGATAGGACCGTTCCTCACATATTGGTTCTACCGGCGTTTCGGAGCCGGCCCAAAGGAGATCGGCCTGCTGTACGCGGCGGTCAACGCCGTCAGCATGAGCTCGACGCTCTCGGCTGCCGGGCTGGCCCGCAAGTGGGGATTGGTCCGCACGGTAGCCATTGTCAGGGCTCTGACGGCGCTTCTCATAGTGCCTATGGTCCTGGCACCTACGTTCATCCTTGCCGGGGTGGCCTACATGTTCCGAATGGTGGTTCAGCGCGCTGGAATGCCGCTCCGCCAGTCGTACGTGGTGGCCATGGCCGATCCCGAGGAACGGTCGTCGGTGGCGGCACTTTCCAACGTGCCCAGCCAGGTGGCGATGGGGCTGAGCCCTCTGGCGGCGGGGTACCTGATCGACGAGGTCAGCCTCAGCATCCCTTTCGAGATCGCTGGAGTATTCCAGCTCATGAACGGAGCGCTCTACTGGTATTTCTTCCGGAACATGCCTCCCGTAGAGGAAATAGAACCGGCACCCGGCCCACCGGCAAGCCACGAGGAACCGGCCTGAGGCTTCGAACCATCCCGCTCGGCCGCGACGATGCCAAGGGAGAGCGGACCCGGACCGGCCTCAAGCACTCGACCCGTGTCGATGCTGCGCAGCCCAGCGTGTGACCATCCGCTCTTCGCGTTCGGTCTCCTCCAGGCGTAGCTCCAGGCTTGCCAGGGCAGCCTCCAGCTCTGGAAGGCGATGCCGCTCTATTGCTCTCAGCCTCCGCCTGGTTACCAGCACCTCCGCGCTGATTGCCCGCCAGGCCCGGTCCACTACGCCATAGGCTGCACCAGCGACCAGTGCTCTGCTGTAAGCGCCTGCGGCAGGCGCCATCGCGCTGTTCGAACCAGCTAGCTCTTCCGGCGACAATCCAGGCGTCTGAACGTCGCAGGTCTCGGGATGGACAACGCCCATGGTGTTGTGCCAGACGACATCTGCGGTGGCCCTGGCCGCCGTTCCCGAAGCGACGAGGTCCACGCCCGCCCGCCCGCCGAGCACGCCCGCGCGAAGACCCCACTCCTCGGCCTCCCTGCACGAGTCCTGCCACACGCCGAATGCCGCTTCGCGCATCCCCGCCAGATGCTGCTGCTCCCGAAGCAGCAATTGCCGCTTCTTGTCGAGGATGTCGGCCCCGCGCCGGGCCGCGGCTATGCGGTCGAGAAGCCACAGCCTTCCCGCCCTGCCTGGGGGAATCTGCTCACTCACCGCCATCACCCGGGGCAGGCTTCGAATCGCCGGCCGCAATGTAGTGCGCGGCGATGTCCGACGCTGGAACCATCGTCAGCTCCCTGGCCGGCAGCTTCGAAGCGACCGTCCAACCTCTGTCCAACGTCTCGTCGAACGTTCTCGACTCGTCCACCCGCTGGCTTTCCAGATCGGCATTGAACGAGTCTGCGAATGCGAGGTAGCTGCGATCAGTGTCCGTCAATGCCGCTACACCGATCAAGTCTGCAAGGTCTCTCACCTGGCGTGCTCTTGACAGAGCAGCGACCAACTGCGCCGAGAGCGCCAGATGATCCGAACGGGTTCGCCCCTCACCAGCACCCTGGCGCATCAGGCGGGACAGCGAGCCGAGTACGTCCACTGGTGGATAGATGCCCTCGCCATGGAGCTCAGCAGAGAGAACGACCTGGCCCTCGGTGATGTAGCCGGTCAGATCGGGCACGGGATGTGTGATGTCCCCGGCAGGCATCGTCAGCACCGGAACCTGGGTGAGTGAGCCGGGCAGGCCGCGTATCCTCCCGCAGCGTTCGTAGATCGAAGCGAGATCACTGTACAGGTAGCCCGGATATGCCCTCCTGCCTGGAACCTCCCCCCTGGCGGAGGACACCTCTCTCAGAGCTTCGCAATAGCTCGTCATGTCCGCCAGCACGACCAGCACATGTTGGCCGAGGTCGAACGCGAGATGCTCGGCCACCGTCAGCGCCACCCGAGGGGTCAGGATTCGCTGCACTACCGGGTCGTCGGCGGTATCGAGGAACAGAGCCAGGTCACCAGCAGCGCTCCGGGCCTCCAGGGCCCTGCGGATGGCAGCAGCGTCGGCGTGGGTCAGGCCAAGGGTCGCCACCACGACTTTGAACGGCTCGCCCCCCACGTTCGCCTGCGCGGCTATCTGGGAGGCCAGATCGAGATGTGGCAATCCGGCAGATGAGAACAGCGGGAGCTTCTGGCCTCGTACGAGCGTGGTAAGCGCGTCTATGACGGATACTCCGGTCAATATGGGGTCACGCGGCACCTCCCTCACCGAAGGATTGATCGGCGCACCGGCCACCGGCCGCATCGTGTCGCCTATCATCGGCGGACCCCCGTCGAGCGGCTCTCCCATGCCATTCCAAACCCTGCCCAACCACCCTGGCCCGACAGGGATCTCGAGTGGCCGGCCCTCGAACGCTATGCCGACGTCGCCGGGATCGATGCCCGAGGTTCCCTGGAGGACCTGGACAACAGCTAGATCGTCGTGAACCTCCAGCACGAGAGCACGCCGGCTCTCTCCGCTTGGCAGCCTCACCGACGCGAGCTCGTCCCAGCCGACTCCCTTCACCCCGCTCACCACGAGCAGTGGACCCTGGATGTCCCTGGCCCCGCTGTACTCCACCGCCAGCGGTTCCTCTACGGTCATGGCCCTGCTCCAGGAGACGGCAAGACTTCGGCCTGCAACTTCTGAAGAGCATCGAGCACCTCGTCGCGTCGAAGCTCCACTCCTGATGCATCGTCCGGAGGTACCTCGTCACGGACCCTGGTTACGCCCGACAAGTCGAAGTCTTCCAACGTAGTGGGTGGAACACCGGCATCGGCCAGGCTGACCAGCCGATCGTAGATCGCCAGCACCATCTCGACGAGCGCCGCCTGTTTCGGCGCGCTGCAGTACGCGTCATGGCTGCTCAAAGCACTCTGCTGCAACACCGCCTCTCGCAGGAGGCGACCGGCTAGAAGGACCATCCGCTCCCGAGGCGGGAGACCACCGAGCCCCACAAGCTCTGTTACCGACGAGAGCCGATCAGCCTCAGTCAGAAGCTCCATCGTCCGTGCCCGGTCCCTCGCCCATCCAGATCGATCCTGCCCCGAATGCCACGCTGCAACCAGGTCTACGTCGCGGGAGAAGGACCTCCGCCACGTCACCGCCGGGTAGTGCCGTGAGTACGCCAGGTCCCTGTCGAGTGACCAGAGGCACCGTACGAAGCGCTCGGTCTGTGCGGTGACCGGTTCGGTCATGTCGCCCCCCGGGGGTGAGACTGCCCCGATGGCCGTCACCGAACCTTCCTGGCCTCCGAGGGTCGTGACCCTACCGGCACGTTCGTAAAAGGCGGCCAGCGCCGAGGACAGTCCTGCCGGATAGCCTTCCTCGGCAGGCAGCTCCCCGGCACGCGACGAGAACTCTCTCAACGCCTCCGCCCATCGGGAGGTCGAATCAGCGAGCAGCACGGTACCGTAGCCCATGTCCCGGTAGAACTCCGCCACTGTCATGCCCGTGTATATGCTCGCCTCGCGGGCCATGACGGGCATGTTCGAGGTGTTGGCTATGACCACGGTTCGCTCGAGCAGGCTCCGTCCGTTCCGCGGGTCCACCAGCTCGGCGAGAGACCCCAATGAGTCCGCGAGCTCGTTGCCACGCTCCCCGCAGCCCACGAACACGATGACCTCCGCGTCGCACCACTTCACGATCTGCTGGAGGAGCACCGTCTTGCCGGTGCCGAACCCGCCTGGCACCGCCGCCGTTCCCCCCTTGGCAACAGGAAAGAGAAGGTCCACCACCCGCTGCCCGGTTACCAATGGCTCCGTAAGGTCCAGCCGCTCCCTCACGGGCCTGGCCTTGCGCACCGGCCAGAGCTCGCTCATGGTAACCGTCTGGCCGGCGATGCGCGCCACGGGCTCCATGTCCGTCAGCTCGCCCTCGCTCGCTATCCACTCGAGCGCGCCCGACACTCCGGGAGGTACGAGCACGCGGTGCTCGTCGATTGCCGGCATCGGCACGGTGCCTAGGATCTCCCCGGCGTCCATGGCTTTTCAAACCTGTGCGCTCGGCTTGAACGAGAAGTGCTGCTGGCCGGCTGGATCGCTGCCCGTCTCGCCAGGGCTGTCGCGTAGCACCCCTGGAGTGAGCCACGTCGCGACGCCTGCTAGAGGACGCAGCAGCCCGTCGAAGATCCCACCCAGAAGGGCGGGACCCAGACGAGCCGAGACCGCGTGCCCCAGCCCTACCACGGGGTCCCCGACCTTCAGGCCGCCGGTGTACTCGTAGCACTGCGCGGTTACGAGCCCTGATCGGATCGACACGACCTCGGCGGCAAGGGCGGTCGGGCCGATCTCGATAACGTCCGAGGCAGCCACTCCTTCCAGTCCCTCGGCCTCGACAAGAGGGCCGTTCACCCTGACTACGCGACCCTCCGAGGTGTTCAAGCCCACAGCCTCTCCAAGCCGCCCTCGGACGAGTCGAGCTCCCTGTCCACGAGCATCGGCGCTGTTATCACTACCTTGCGCCTGTTGGCGCTGACCACGACTCCGAGGTGATCCGGGTCGTAGAGAACCTCGGCATCGCCCCCCAGCACCGTGCGCGCGTCGGTGGCCAGGCGATTCAACAGTGCCTTTGCCTCTGGTGAACCACGGCGCCTGTCGAGCTCGGCCACCGTGGCTTCGCGCAAGGCCTCGTAGGCGCGGCGCTTCGCCGCGAGCACCAGCCCCAGGGCTTCACGGCGCGCCGCTGCCAGCAGGTCGGATCGCGCGCGAGCCCCGCTAGCCTCACCCTCGGCTCGAGCCGACTCCACCTGACGCTCTCCAGCGGCCCGGGCTCCCGCAACAGCGTCATGGGCATCCGCCGCAGCGGCTGCCTTCACAACACGGGCGTCGTTCTCGGCATCCGACATCAGTGCAGCCGCTACCGGGGCAAGTGATGGGCTGCCTGGCAATGGGCTGCCGAGGGCGCCCTTGCGTAGCTCGATCATCACGACGGCAAGGTCACCGAGATAACGCCTGGCCTGCTGCCAACCTGCTCACCGATTGCCGTGGCTGCGGCGGGAGTCAGCAGCACCACTTCCACGTCCTCCGGCAATCCGTCCCAGGCCGCGCGGCTCTCAGCTCCGCTGTCTGCCCTGAGCGGGTCGGCGCCGGCCAAGGCGAATGCGTCGATACGCGGACTCTCTCCGATGACTGCTATCCGACCCACGGTCTACGCCTTGCCGATCAGGATAACCGCAACTACCAGCCCGTATATTGCTATGCCCTCAGCCAGGCCGACTATCACCATCGCGCGACCGAACAGCTCGGGCCGCTCGCTCATCGCAGCAAGTGCGGCAGATCCGGTATAGGCCACCGCTATGGCTGCACCGAGCGAGGAGCCTGCCACAGCTATCGCCGCTCCTATCAGCGCTTGGCCTCCATATGACGCCGTGGCCGACGCCGTGGCCGTGGCAGCAGCACCTGGGCTGGCCGACGCTGCCAGGAACACCAGAACGCCTGCCCCGGCCATGAGCACGACATTAATAACCTTCAGCATTCTGAGCGCTCCCCGCGGACGGCGGCGCAGCTGTAAACCTACCCCTCCGACCACAGCAGCGAGGACGGGCAAGCCGATCAGCCAAGCGATCATGGAACCTCCTCTGAGCAATATGTGGGGACGTGCCAGGGCCTGAAGGGCCGACCCTCGACATCGAAGATACGCGAGAACAGCTCGTAGTACTCGAGCCTAAGTGCTTGGACTCCTGCCACCAGCGCCTCCAGCGCAAACGCCACGGCAGTGCCCACAGCGAAGACAACCACGCTCGCCACCACTGACACTACCCCGCCACGATGCCACAGGCCCGCCGTAGCCGACCACACGATCGATCCCAGAGCCGCATGGGTAAGGCCGAACGCGGCAAGGCGGGCAAAGGAAACCGTGTTCGTCCCGAGACGCACGACGGCATCGAACATCTCAACCCCTGCCTGGACGGCTCCCCCCGTGCTCCCAGCACTCTGGGCGAAAAAGCCAGCGAACCCGAGGATGCCCCCGGCACCTGCCAGGACGCCCCCGACCAGCATGAGAGGGTCCAGGTGCCGATACCAGCCAAGCCCGACGACACCGATTCCGAGGTACATCGCTATACCGGCTGCCCCCGACACCGCCAGCAGCGCGTTGCCGACACCTCCTTCGCGCCACCGGTTGACCGTGCCAAGCACGTACGAGACGGCCAGCAGGCCTGCTCCCGCCGCAACCGCCACTGCCAAGAGCTCCGTAGCGTTTGCCAGCGGCCTGAGCCACAGCACAGGCACCAGGCCGGTTGGGCCGAAGGCTTCTCCATAGGCAAACCCGAACCCGATGCTCGCAAGCCCACCTCCGGCTAGGAACGGCCCTGCCCATCGAAGCCGCTTCAGAGATGCCGGGTACCCGAGCCATAGCATTACCCCTGCGGCCACGAGCAGTGCACCGTCACCAGCGTCACCGAACATCATCCCGAACATGGCCATGTAGGCCACCCCCGCCACGATCGACGGGTTGATATCGCGGTACGCAACGGTGGCATAGGTGTCGACCAGAGGCTGGAACGCTCCAGCCGCTCCCCGGCCCGCCATCTGGGTGGGTGGCTCGTCCCCCTTCGGCATCTCCAGGCGCACCACAGCACCGCCGTTGGAGGCGAGGCGATCCGAAAGGCCGGACACCACGCGCGAGGGACACCAACCCGCCACGGCTCCGACGGACCCGTCCTCGAGCGCGCCTGCTCGCACCTGCTCTAAATCGGCCTCACCCGCGAGGAGATCGACATCGCCCGCCTGCTCCAGGCGGGCGATGTCGGGGGCCTGCAGCATCAGGACCGGCCCATGGCGCGTAGGCTCGGACCCGGCCGCCGGAGCCGATGCAGCACCCGAGGTGCTCCGAGCCATGACCGGTACGGATCGCCTTGCACGCTCGAGGGCCTGGGAGGCCGGCCCTGGCGGCAATTCAGGGAATCTCTCTGGTTCCACCAGGCCCGAGTCGGCCACCTCGACCAGCACCCGGCGCATCCTCGCCGACGGCGCGACTATCGCCACCCTGGCCATGCGTGCCGGCTCGAGGACGTCACGCCACCGCATCGTGTGCCATTCCCAAGCCCGCCCCCGATACTCCAGGCAGGGTGCCGCCTCCTCGCGCCGCTAGCTCGAGGGCGGCCTGGATGCTCCAAGCATCGGCTGCAAGCGCCCCAACGGCCCCCACGAGCGAACCGGGTCCAGGACGAGAGGCACCCAGCATGCGCCAAGCATCCGCCTGCATCCTGGCCCACCACCGCAGCTCGGCCTTCCACAGATCGTCGAAGGAGTCGATTCCTTCCAGGATCCAAGCGTCGGAGCGTCTGAGGCTCCTACGCAGCTCGTCCATGGACGATGCACCCGCCGAGCGT
>JAJZJN010000102.1 GCA_021851165.1 Actinomycetes bacterium | reverse complement strand
TGTCGATCGAACGCGCCCTGAAGTGGCGGAACCGTCCGTGGGTGGCGCTCGAGTGGCTGCTCATGCGCTCCGGCCCTGGGGCGACCAACCACTTCGAAGGTGGGGGATTCGTCCGTAGCAACGACGACGTGGTCTACCCGAACATCATGTTCCACTTCCTTCCCATTGCCATCCGCTACGACGGGTCGGCTCCGGCAGAGGGCCATGGCTACCAGGTCCACATAGGCCCCATGTACTCCGATGCCAGGGGGACGGTGAAGATCCGTTCCAGGGATCCCCGTGTGAAGCCGGCCCTTCGGTTCAACTATCTCTCGACCGAGCAGGACAGGCGCGAGTGGGTCGAGGCTGTCCACATAGCGCGCAAGATCCTGAGCCAGCCGGCGATGGGACGCTTCGATGCAGGCGAGCTCTCGCCGGGCCCTTCGGTGGAGACCGACCAGGAGATCCTCGACTGGGTTGCTCGGGACGGAGAGACCGCCCTTCATCCCTCGTGCACCTGCCGGATGGGAACGGACGATACTTCGGTCGTCGACCCGGCGACGATGGGGGTGCATGGCCTCGAGGGGCTCCGCGTAGTCGACGCATCGGTGATGCGCTATATAACCAACGGGAACATCTATGCCCCGGTGATGATGCTCGCTGAGAAATCAGCCGACCTGATCCTCGGCAACACCCCGCTTCCCCCGGAGCATGTCGAGTTCTTCCGCAGGGATCGCCCTGCCAGTCAGGTAGACCAGGTAGACCAGGTAGATCAGGTAGACCAGGTAGACCAGGTAGAAGAGCCAGAAGAGCCCGCTCGATGAGCGAGGTTGCGCCGGGGACGAGCTCCGAGTTCTCCGAGGAGCGGGTGCGGGCGGTGCTCGATGCCCACCGTTCAGAGCGTGGCGGGCTCTTGCCCGTTCTCCATGACATCCAAGGAGAGCTCGGCTGCATAGACGAGCGTGCTGTTGCGATGGTTGCCTGCGACCTGAACCTGTCGCAGGCCGAGGTTTTCGGAGTGGTGAGCTTCTATCCGGATTTCAGGGCGTCACCGTCTGGTGCTTCGGTGATTCGGATCTGCCGTGCCGAGGCGTGCCAGTCGATGGGTGCAGAAGCGCTCGCCCGGCATGCCACCGAGTCGCTCGGGGTCGGCTTGGGCGATACCACTGCTGACGGTTCCATCACGCTGGAACAGGTGTTCTGCCTCGGTAACTGCGCTTTGTCACCTGCAGTGATGGTGAACGAGAAGCTGGTCGGCAGGGTCGACAGCGAGCGCTTCGACGCTCTGGTCGCGAGGGCGAGGGCGAGGGCGTCGGGGGAGCCCCAGCCGTGAGCGCCGCCGACTCCATGCCCGGTTCTGTGCCCCGCCGTGTAGGCCACCCGGATCTGCCAGGCCACCCGGATCCGTCAGATCACCCGGATGCTGTGAGGGTGTTCGTCCCGAGGGACTCAGCGGCGCGTTCTGTCGGTGCCGACGAGGTCGCTGAAGAGCTCCTACGAGTCGCATCCACGGCAGGCAGGGACATCGATATAGTCCGCAACGGATCACGTGGGATGCTGTGGCTCGAGCCGCTCGTCGAGGTCGTGACGCCACAGGGGCGCGTCGCTTACGGTCCGGTTGCACCCCAGGACGCGGCAAGCCTGGTCTCCTCTGGAGCGCTAGAGGGCCGCGAGCACCCGTTGCTCCTTGGAGCGCCGGAGGACGCTGCATTCCTGGCAGGACAGAAGCGGCTGACCTTTGCCCGCGTGGGTCTGGTCGATCCGCTGTCGCCGGAGGACTACATCGCGACGGGGGGGCTCGTGGGGCTCGAGCGGGCACTCGAGATGCAACGGTCCCAGATAGTCGATGAGGTGGTGGCCTCAGGGCTTCGCGGCAGGGGAGGTGCAGGCTTTCCCACCGGCATCAAGTGGAGGACGGTTCTCGATGCCCCTGGAGACGTGAAGTTCGTATGCTGCAACGCCGACGAGGGTGACAGCGGCACGTATGCCGATCGGATGCTCATGGAGGGGGATCCGTTCCTCCTCGTGGAGGCGATGGTGATCGCCGGCATCGCGGTCGGGGCTGCCGAGGGATATCTCTACATACGTTCGGAATATCCCGGAGCAATAGAGACCATGCAGGCGGCGATCACCATAGCGTACGGCAACGGGTGGCTCGGAGACTCGGTGCTCGGCACCAGGAATGCATTCGATCTGCACGTGCGCGTAGGCGCAGGGGCTTACATATGCGGTGAGGAGACGGCGATGCTCGAGAGCATCGAGGGTCGCAGGGGCGTGATCAGGGCCAAGCCGCCTCTGCCCGCGCTCCAAGGACTGTTCGGCTGCCCGACCATAGTGAACAACGTGCTCTCGCTCGCTGCAGTGCCCTCGATCCTCACCGCCGGCGCAGCCGCGTACAGCGAGATCGGGGTAGGGACCTCGCGGGGAACCCAGGTGTTCCAGCTCGCCGGTAACGTGCGCTACGGAGGGATCGTGGAGGTCCCCTTCGGTGTGACCCTGGGGGATCTGGTCTGGGGCTACGGAGGGGGAAGCGCGAGCGGCCGGCCGGTGCGTGCCGTCCAGGTGGGCGGGCCTCTGGGCGCATACATACCTGCAGACCGCTTCGACACGCCGATGGACTACGAGACCCTGGCGAGCGTAGGGGCGATGCTAGGCCATGGCGGTGTCGTAGTGTTCGACGACACGGTCGACATGGGTCGGCAGGCCCGCTTTGCGATGGAGTTCTGTGCCACCGAGTCGTGCGGGAAGTGCACGCCCTGCAGGCTGGGGTCCGTGCGGGGGGTGGAGGTGATCGACCGCATACTCGCGGGGGATGACCGCGAGGTGAACCTGGCCCTGCTCGACGAGCTGTGCGAGACGATGACCGATGCCTCGTTGTGCGCGATGGGTGGGCTCACTCCCATGCCCGTGCGCAGCATTCTTGCCCATTTCCCGGAGGACCTCGCCCGTGGAGACGTGCGGCCAGGGACCGTTCCCCTGCCCGAGTCCTTCCGATGAGCCAGACCGGTTCCGGGTTCCGGGCCAAGCGAACTACATCAGGAGGTCAGTGATGCCATTGGTAAAGGAGCGTGACCTCGGCACCCGAGCGGTGTCCGGCTCGCCGAGCGTGGAGTTGGAGATAGACGGGATGGCCGTGGCGGTTCCCGAGGGGACTTCGGTCATGAGGGCCGCCGCTCTTGCCGGCATAGGCGTGCCGAAGCTGTGCGCCACCGACAGCCTCGCGGCGTTCGGCTCGTGCCGCTTGTGCCTCGTGGAGATCGAAGGAGTCAGAGGCACCCCGGCATCGTGCACTACGCCGGTTGCGCCGGGGATGAAGGTCTCGACCCAGACGCCACGCCTGGAGAGGCTCAGGCGCAACGTGATGGAGCTGTACATCTCCGACCATCCGCTCGACTGCCTCACGTGCGCGGCCAACGGCGACTGCGAGTTGCAGGACATGGCCGGGGCGGTGGGGCTCCGGGAAGTCCGCTACGGCCAGGCGGGACAGAGCCACTTGGGCGAGGTCAAGGACACCACCAATCCGTATTTCGCGTTCGATCCCGCCAAGTGCATAGTCTGTTCGCGCTGCGTAAGGGCCTGCGAGGAGACCCAGGGCACCTTTGCGCTCACGATCACCGGTCGGGGTTTCGGCTCCAGGGTGGCGCCGGGGCCGGCCGGCAACTTCTTCGATTCCGAATGCGTTTCGTGTGGGGCGTGCGTGCAAGCGTGTCCCACGGACGCCCTGGAGGAGAAGTCGGTCATCGACATGGGCGTTCCGGATCGCAGTGTGCTCACCACGTGCGCTTACTGCGGCGTTGGCTGCTCGTTTCGAGCCGAGCTCAGAGGCGACGAGGTGGTGCGCATGGTCCCATCGAAGAGTGGCCAGGCCAACGAAGGCCATTCCTGCGTGAAGGGAAGGTTTGCCTGGGGCTATGCCACCCATCGTGAACGGGTGGTGAAGCCGATGATCCGGGAGGCGATCACAGATCCCTGGAGAGAGGTGAGCTGGGAGGAGGCGATAGGGTATGCGGGAAGTCGCCTCCGTGAGATACAGGCGACATACGGTGTGGCGTCCATCGGCGGCATAACCTCCTCACGCTGTACCAATGAGGAAGTCTTCGTGGTCCAGAAGATGGTCCGGGCGGCCTTCGGCAATAACAACGTCGACACCTGTGCCAGGGTGTGCCACTCTCCGACCGGTTTCGGGCTGAGCCAGACTTTCGGTACGTCTGCAGGTACTCAGGACTTCGCTTCGGTTGCCGAGGCAGACGTGATCATGGTCGTGGGGGCCAACCCGAGCGAGGCCCATCCGGTGTTCGCATCGCGTATGAAGCGCCGCCTTCGCGAAGGGGCTCGCCTGGTGGTGGTCGACCCGCGGCGCATCGATCTGGTCAGAGCTCCCCATATCGAGGCGTCGCATCATCTCCAGCTGCAGCCAGGGTCCAACGTGGCGTTGATCAACGCGATGGCGCATGTGGTGGTGACAGAGGGGCTCGTCGATCGTGACTTCGTGAGCGAGCGCTGCGAGATGGACGACTTCGCCGTCTGGGAGAAGTTCATCTCGACTGATATCAACAGCCCCGAGGCGACCGAGCCGATAACGGGGGTTCCCGCCGGGGAGGTTCGCGCGGCTGCGCGGCTGTACGCAGGCGCTCCGAACGCCGCCATCTACTACGGCCTCGGCGTGACGGAGCACAGCCAGGGCTCGACCATGGTCATGGGCCTTGCCAACCTCGCGATGGCGACCGGCAATATCGGCCGGGTCGGTGTGGGGGTGAATCCGCTGCGCGGGCAGAACAACGTGCAGGGCTCCTGCGACATGGGGTCGTTTCCTCACGAGTTCTCGGGCTACAGGCACGTAAGCGACGATACGGTGCGTCATGTCTTCGAGGAGCTGTGGGGGCGGACCCTGGATCCGGAGCCCGGGCTTCGCATACCCAACATGTTCGACGCAGCGATCGAGGGCACCTTCAGAGCGCTCTTCGTGCAGGGAGAGGACATTGCCCAGTCGGACCCGAATGTCAACCACGTGAAGGCGGCGCTCGAGAGCCTGGAACTGTGCATAGTCCAGGATCTTTTCCTGAACGAGACGGCGTCGTTCGCTCATGTGTTCCTTCCCGGCACTTCGTTCTTGGAGAAGGACGGCACCTTTACCAACGCGGAGCGTCGGATCAACAGAGTCCGGCC
The DNA here is from genome assembly GCA_021851165.1 of Actinomycetes bacterium. GTDB lineage: Bacteria > Actinomycetota > Acidimicrobiia > Acidimicrobiales > JAJZJN01 > JAJZJN01. The sequence goes on along the minus strand of JAJZJN010000102.1, from coordinate 4,515 downwards.
GGTAATGGCGCCGCGGAACGGCAAGCAGGAGTGGCAGGTGGTGTGCGAGCTGTCGTCTGCGATGGGCTATCCCATGCAATATGACAATGCGAGCCGGATAATGGACGAGATAGCGGCAACCACGCCGACGTTTGCCGGGGTGTCGTTCAGGAAGCTCGACGAGCTCGGGAGCCTCCAGTGGCCGTGCAACGAGGCGGCTCCGCTCGGGACCCCCACGATGCATGTCGGGACGTTCGTGCGAGGCAAAGGCCGCTTTCTCGAGACCCCGTTCGTCCCGACCGAGGAGAGGGCGAGCCGTCGGTACCCGCTGATCCTTACCACAGGGAGGATCCTGACCCAGTACAACGTAGGTGCCCAGACGCGCCGGACAGGAAACGTGGCCTGGCACCCTGAGGACGTACTCGAGATCCATCCCCACGATGCCGAGGATCGTGGAATCTCCGATGGGGACTGGGTGACGGTGACGAGCCGTGTCGGGCAGACCGAGTTGCGATGCCGTCTATCGCCAAGGGTGCCTGTAGGAGTGGTTTACACGACGTTCCACCATCCGGTGAGCGGCGCGAACGTGGTGACCACCGAGCACTCCGACTGGGCTACGAACTGCCCCGAGTACAAGGTCACCGCCGTCGAGGTGAGAGCGTTGCGGGCACCGGCATCGGCTCTTCACAGGGGTGCCTGAGCGGTGCCGCTTCGCAACGATCTGGTACAGATGGCCAATCAGATAGCCGCCAATTTCCTGCATCACGGTCCCGAGGTGGCTGCCAGCGAGGTCGCAGCTCATCTGAAGAGGTTCTGGGCACCTCCGATGCGGGCGGAGCTGTTGGCGAACCTCGATGACGGCAGGCTCGATCCGATTGTCGTTCGGGCTGGGGAACTGCTTCGTGAGCTCGAGTCTGCCGGGAGCAACAGTGCCAGCTGAGCCGGCGCGCCCGGCTGGTCTGAATAGAGATATACTAATAGTCGATCAGTATCCCGTAAGTCTATCGGCAGGTGCCCTTGCTGCTTCGCTCCATGGAGTGACCGGGCCCCTCACAACGAGCCTGGTTCGTCCTCAGGCGACCGGGCCCCTCACAACCAGGAGGTATGGCTAGATGGCAGGTTCCGAGGACGGGGCAGGAATGCCGGGTGTTCTGGAGATTGCCCGAGGGGCGAAGCTACGGCCGGTGGTCGATGTAGCGGCAGAGATGGGGATACCCGCGTCCCTGCTGCGCCCCTACGGCGAGCATGTGGCGAAGATCTCGCTCGACGCGATCGAGGAGGTTGCCGAGCGCCCGAAGGCCAAGTACATCGTCGTGAGCGCGGTGACGCCGACCCCTCTAGGCGAGGGCAAGACGACCACCACCGTCGGGTTGGGCCAAGCCTTCAAGCACATCGGCAAGCGGGCGACCATATCGATCCGGCAGGCATCGATGGGTCCGACATTCGGGATCAAGGGTGGGGCCGCCGGAGGCGGCTACAGCCAGGTCGTCCCCTTCGAGCAGTTGAACCTCCACCTCACCGGTGACGGTCACGCCGTGACCGCCGCCCACAACATGTGCTCGGCGATGCTCGACAACCATCTGTACCATGGCAACTCGCTCGGCATCGACCCGCACTCGATCACCTGGAAGCGGGTCCTCGATGTGAACGACCGCTCCCTTCGGAACATTGTCATAGGACTCGGCGCCGCGGAGGATGGCGTTCCCCGCCAGAGCGGGTTCGACATCACGGCTGCCTCGGAGGTGATGGCCATTCTCGGCCTGGCGACCTCGCTCAAGGACCTACGCGCGCGGTTCGGCCGTGTGGTGGTCGGCTATACCGAGAAGGGAGATCCCGTGACGGCGGAGGATCTCCATGTGGCAGGTGCCATGACCGTGCTCATGCGTGACGCCATCGAGCCGAACCTGCTCCAGACGCTCGAGGGCACCCCCGCACTCGTCCACGCGGGACCCTTCGGCAACATCGCAACCGGCAACTCCTCGGTGGTCGCCGACCTGATCGGCATCCATGGCGGGGACTACTTGATCACCGAATCCGGCTTCGGCGCCGACATGGGCGCCGAGCGCTTCTTCAACATCAAGTGCCGCACCTCGGGGCTGGCACCAGACGCAGCGGTAGTGGTGACAACGGTCAGGGCATTGAAGGCCCACTCGGGTCGACACCGTATTGTTGCCGGCCGCGAGCTTCCCCCGGCGCTGCTCGCCGAGAACCCCGACGAGGTCCACATCGGGGGGGCCAACCTGCGCAAGCAGCTGGAGAACATAGCCCGCCACGGGATTCCGGCTGTCGTCGCCGTCAACTCCTTCCCGAGCGATTTTCCTTCCGAGCACGAGGCGATCAGGGAGATCGCGTCCTCCATGGGTGCCGACACCGCAATCTGCACCCACTTCACCGACGGTGGCCGTGGAGCGGTGGAGCTCGCCGAGAAGGTGGCCGAGGCTGCCGAGCGGCCGAGCGCGTTCAAGGTGCTGTACCCCACCGATGCTCCCCTGCGCACGAAGATCGAGACCATCGCCACGCAGATCTACGGGGCCGACGGTGTGGACTACAGCCCCGTCAGCAATCGCCAGCTGGATGGCTACGAGCGCCATGGGTTCTCTAATCTTGCCGTGTGCATAGCCAAGACTCACCTATCGATCTCATCGGACCCCACGCTGAAGGGCGCCCCGACCGGATGGAGGCTCCCGGTGCGCGAGGTGCGTGCATCGGTGGGGGCGGGGTTCATATACGCGATTTGTGGCGACATGAGGACCATGCCTGGACTCGGCTCACATCCAGCCGCCGAGCGAATGGATATCGACGAGTCGGGTCAGATAGTCGGTTTGGCCTAGGGCCTGCCATGGCTGTGCAACCCAGGCTCCCAGGCTCCACCCGAGGGCCGGCATCGTGAACGCGGAGATCATAGACGGGACTGCCGCTGCGGCAGAGCTCTACGAGGCTCTGGCAATAGGGGTGAAGGAGCTGGCGAGCCAGGACGTAAGTCTTGGTCTCGCGACGATCGTGGTGGGGGAAGATCCGCGCTCGCTCGCCTACGAGGCGCGTGTGAGGCGCCTGGCGGCGAGTCTGGACGTCCACTACGTGAACGAGCGGCTCGATGCCGGGATCGATCTTGCCGGGGTGCTCACCACGGTGGATCGGCTGAACCGTGACACGAGCATCTCGGGCATCGTCGTGCTGAGGCCTCTGCCATCCCAGGTCGACGAGGCGGTAGTCTTCGGCGCACTCGATCCGCTGAAGGACATAGAGGCCCTGCACCCCGAGAATGCCGGCCTGCTGGCATTGGGGATGCCACGTTACGTGCCGTCGACGCCGTCGTCTTGCTACCACCTCCTCGATACCTGGCTGCACCATGCCGGTGAGGATCCCGAGAGCTTCTTCGAGAGGTCGACCATCGTCGTAGTTGGACGGTCCAACAACGTAGGTAGACCGGCTGTCGCGCTTGGTCTCGCGCGGCGTTCGGTCGTGATCTCCTGCGATCAGTACGCCTCTCTCACGGGGCGTCTGGGCGACTACACGCGTCAGGGCGACGTGCTGATAGTCGCAGCCGGGGTCCCGGGACTGATCGGTGCCGAGCTGGTGCGTCCTGGCGCAATCGTGATCGACGTCGGGATCAATCCCGTTCACGATCCCGCCAGCGGCAAAGCGCGCTTCGTCGGCGACGTCGACTTCGCCGGAGTGTCGTCGCGTGCTCGTGCGATCACTCCGGTTCCCGGAGGTGTAGGTCCGGTTACCGACGTATGGCTTCTGCAGAACGCGGTCAGTGCCGCGCGCGTCATCTCCCGAGCGGCTCGGGAGGCAGCGGGAAGATAACGGTCTTCGGCTCGGTGAAGGCCTCCATCACGTAGCGGCCTCCGACGCGTCCGATGCCGCTGTCGCTGCCCGAGCGCCCGCCGAAGGGCAGGTGCGACTCCCAATGGTTGGTGGAGGCATTGATGTTGACCCAGCCGGTCCGCAGCGTCTCGGCGAAGCGAAGCCCGCGACCCAGGTCGCCGGTGAACACGGCACCCGTGAGCCCGTAGGGAGAGCCGTTGGCGATCGCGAGGGCCTCGGCGTCGGAGGACACCTCCATGATCGGGACGACCGGGCCGAACGTCTCTTCGCGGGAGACGGCCATCTCGGCGGTCACGCCATCGAGCACAGTCGGCTCTACGTAGAGGTCGGTTGGGAAGCCGCCGGCGCGCGAGCCGCCGATGACTACCCGCGCACCGCGGTCGCGGGCGTCATCCACATGGCGGCAGAACTTCGATGCGGTGGGCTCGTTGTTGAGCGGCCCCATGGTGGTGGCCGGGTCCAGCGGGTCACCGAGGCGGATCTCCGCTGCCATCGCGGCAATACGCTCTACCAGCTCGGCGCGCACTTTCCGGTGTACCAGGAAGAGCTCGCCGGCAGTACAGCTCTGGCCTGCGCAGAGGAAGGCTGATTCCATGGTGGCACTGGCAGCGAGGTCCAAGTCTGCGTCGTCGAGGACCACGAATGGCCCGTTGCCCCCGAGCTCTAGCACCTGCGCCTTGCCGGCCGAGCGCGCGGCGACGCTGC
>JAJZJN010000101.1:1523-9678 GCA_021851165.1 Actinomycetes bacterium | reverse complement strand
TGGCCGATGGCGCGGCCGAAGTGATAGCGCGCCTGGGCGGCGACGAGTTCCTGGTCCTATTCGGCGGCGAGGATGCCCTGGTGAAGGCCGTAGCGTTTGCCGAGCGGGTCAAAGTGGAGATGTCGCTTCCTATCATGGCCGCGGGTGCCGAAGTGTTCGTGACGGCGAGCGTGGGCATTGCGTGCACCACCGAGGTGGTATCGGAGGCGACCGCTTTGCTGTCAAACGCGGACACGGCGATGTACCAGGCCAAGCAACGCGGCGGTGCCGGTCATGAGGTGTTCGGAGACGTGATGAGGGTGAAGGTGCTCGAGCGGATGAGCACCGAGCATTCGCTCCATAGAGCCCTCGAGCGCTCGGAGCTCCGGGTCTTCTACCAGCCTGTGGTGGAGATCAGCGGGACGAGGGCCATCGGGGTCGAGGCACTGGTGAGATGGCAGCATCCGGACCAGGGGCTCGTTGCTCCCGACAGGTTCATTCCCGTGGCGGAGGAGAGTGGCCTAATAGTGCCAATTGGGGCGTGGGTTCTCCACGAAGCGTGCACCCAGCTCAAGTCGTGGATGGCCCATCGCTGGGGCGGTCCTGACAGCGCTATGGAGGTCAACTTGTCGGCGCGCCAGATCGACCACCCGGAGATCGTGGCGACGGTGGAGCGCATCTTGTCGGAGACCGGCGTGGCCCCGGCGAGCCTCACGCTGGAGATCACCGAGAGCGCGCTCATGGGAGACGCTGCCGGTGCTCTCGATGTGCTGAGGGCGCTGAAGGACCTGGGCGTGACTCTCGCTATTGACGATTTTGGCACTGGGTACTCCTCGCTCAGCTATCTTCAGCGGTTCCCCCTTGACATCTTGAAGGTCGACAAGTCGTTCGTCGACGCGCTCGGGGTCAGTGCGGAGGGGACCGAGATAGTTGCTGCGGTAGTTAACCTTGCACATGCACTCGGTCTTCGCGTGATAGCCGAAGGGGTAGAGACGGAGCAGCAGCTATTCGAGCTTCAACGCCTGGACTGCGACCTGGCTCAGGGGTATCTGTTCTCCCGTCCGGTGCCGGCAAGCGAGCTGGTCGAGAAGTTCTCGTTGCGGATGGGAGCCTGAAGAGGCCCACGGCTTGGGCGGGTGTCCATCGGCAGGCTCAGAGCTCGAGTGGCGATATATGCTCCGCGATGATGCTCACGGCATCGTGGTCGATCTCCAGGCGACCGCGGACCAGCATGGCAGGGAGCTGCCCGGCATAGCCTCCCCAGCGTGCCCATGCACCGCGGGAGAAGACCACGTTCACCAATCCTGTCTCGTCCTCGATGTTCAAAAATACCGCTCCTCGCGCGCTGGCTGGCTGCTGGCGATGGGTCACCATGCCGCCCACCGTGATCTTCGAGCCGTCCGGCATGCTTACGAGTGAGGCCGCCGTTGCAACTCCCATGGCTGTGAGACGCTTTCGAGCCAGCTCGATCGCTGTGGGTCCAACCGAGATTCCGGTGGCCCACATGTCGTAGGCGGTTTGCTCCAGGGGACCGGCAGGTACCAGTGGCGGCGCCAGCCCACCGCTTACTATGCCGGGTAGCCGGCGCGCCTGGCCATGAGAGACGGGTCCTGCGGCCCAGAGCGCCTCGCGGCATCCCATCGGGCTTCCGGGGATGTAGGGATGATCCTTGGCTTGGATCGGCGGTAGGTCATCGAGGGCACCCGCTGTGGCCAGCGCCTCCAGCTCGGCACGCGACAGGCCGGCACGCTCACTCAGCTCTTCGATGCTGGAGTAGGGCTGTCCCTGGGCGATGCGGCCGGCTGCTTCCCTGCCGATCGTGCGTACCGCGGCCAGGCCTAGACGTAGGGCTGGCTGAGACCGGTGACCGCCGCCCCATTCGAGTCTGCTCGTGGAGCCAGATGTGTTCACATGCGGTCGGCGTACCTCCACCCCATGGCGCTTGGCGTCGGCTACGAGAGTATTGGGCGACCAGAAGCCCATTGGTTGGGCATCGAGCAGTGCCGCCAGGAAGGCAGCAGGGTAGTGGAGCTTCAGCCAGGCGCTCGAATAAACGAGGTAGGCAAAGGAGATGGCGTGGCTTTCGGGGAAGCCGAAGTTGGCAAAGGCGGAGAGCTTGGCGTAGATCTCCTCCGCACTGCGCTGGGTGATCCCCTTGGCGTGCATACCAGCGAAGAGGCGGTCACGCAGCCTGACCATGCGTTCGGTCGACCTCTTGGCGCTCATCGCCTGGCGTAGCTCGTCGGCCTCGGCCGGTGTGAACCCGGCAGCATCGATCGCAATGCGCATCAGCTGCTCCTGGAACAACGGGACACCCAGGGTCTTGCCGAGAGCATCGTCGAGCAGCGAGTGGGGGGACTCGGGAGCCTCGGCTCCCTGGCGCCGGCGTATGTAGGGATGGACCGACCCCCCCTGGATGGGTCCAGGGCGTATGAGCGCTACCTCTATCACCAGGTCAGCGAAGCAGCGGGGGAGCACGCGTGGCAGGGTGGCCATCTGGGCACGACTTTCCACCTGGAACACCCCTACCGTATCTGCACGGCAAAGCATGTCGTAGACAGCGTCTTCCTGGGGGAGGTATGCCAGGTCGATCACGATGCCATGGGACTCGGATATCAGGTTGACAGCGCGGTGCAAGGCATCGAGCATCCCCAGCCCGAGTAGGTCGAACTTGACCATTCCCACGGCGGCGCAGTCGTCTTTGTCCCACTGCAGTGCCGTGCGGCCCGGCCTACGCGCCCATTCGACGGGGCAGACCTCCACTACTGGCTTTCCGCATATGACCATGCCGCCCGAGTGCAGGCCGAGATGCCGGGGAAAGCCGATGACCTCACTGGCAAGTAAGTCGCTCAGCCTCGACGTCGAGTCCTGGCCAGCTCGTTCGGGTCCGCCAGGCGAGATCCCAAGAGCTCGCTGCATATCGCGTGCTGCCGACCGGTGCCTGTAGGAGACGATGCTTCCAACCTGTGCTGCGTGGTGGCGCCCGTAGCGTGCGTAGACGTAGGAGATGACATCCTCGCGTCGGGATGACTCGATATCGACATCGATGTCGGGTGGGCCGTCTCTCTCGGGGGAGAGGAAGCGCTCGAAGAGCAGACCCAGTGCCACTGCATCAGCACGGGTGATTCCAAGTGCGTAGCACACCGCGGAGTTGGCAGCTGAGCCTCGTCCCTGGCAGTAGATGTCGTTGCGTCTGCAGTATTCGACGATGTCCCATACCACCAGGAAGTACCCTGCGTACCCAAGCTTGCCTATGACTTCCAGCTCGTGGTCGATCTGGGCCCAGGCACCAGGCACCCTCTCGGAGCCACGGGGGCCGTAGCGCTCGGCAGCACCTCTACTTGCCAGGGTCGACAACCAGCTCAGCTCGCTGTGGCCGCTCGGTACTGGGAAATCGGGTAGTCCCGGCGAGACGAGCCGGAGATCGAACGCACAGGACCGCCCCAGCTCGGCTGCCCTGGCGACGGTCCCGGGCCAGCGAGCTAACCGGCGTTCCTGCTCGTCACCTGAGCGAAGGCAGGCGGAGGGTGTAGGGGGTATCCACCCATCCAGGTCGCTCAGCACCCTGCGCGAGCGCACCGCAGCGAGGGCTGTGGACAGTCGCCACCTGGAGGGGATGGCGTAATGGACGTTATTGGTGGCCACCGTGTCCACCCCAACTGACACTGCCAGAGTTGCCAGGGCGTCGTTACGGGCTATGTCGAGTGGATCACCGTGGTCCCATATCTCCACGGCTACGTTGGTCTTGCCGAACTCGGCGGCCAACCTGTCGAGCACCCTTCCTGCGGCAGCCGGCCCCTCGGCCATGAGTGTGGCGGGCAGGAGACCCTTCCGGCAACCGCTCAGGACCAGCCAATGACCGGCCGCCCTGCCGGCCAGCTCTTCGAGTGAGAACCGGGGGAGCCCCTTTGCCCCACCGGCCAGATGGGCTTCTGCGATGGCGCGGCTGAGGCTCGCATATCCCGTCGGGTCGCGAGCGAGCACTACGAGGTGGGACCCCACAGGATCAGGGGTGCCGGTGCGCGGCCCGTTGGGGGAGAGGCTGAGCTCGGCACCGAAGACGGTGGGCAGGCCCGCCTCCCTGGCTGCCAGAGAGAAGCGTACTGCTGCATACAACCCGTCATGGTCGGTGATGGCCAGGGCACTCATGCCAAGGCGCGAGGCCTCCGCCACGAGCTCTTCTGGATGGGAAGCGCCATCGAGGAAGCTGAAGTTCGAGTGGCAGTGGAGCTCGGCATATGGGGTGTGCATGCTGAATGGTGAGGATCTAGTCGTAGGTGGCCTCCAACCACCAGCGACCTTGCTCTATGGAAAGGAGGTGAGCACCACCGGTGCTGGTAAGAACCTGGAGGCGGGCGATGCGGCGCCTGGTGGAGGACCACCAGCGCTCCTCGGTCGGCCATGGACCTGCTGACCAGGTCACTTCCTGCCAAGGAGCACCGCTCACCTGGAGACGGGCAGGGGTCGCCGTCAGCAGCCCTCGGCCGCTGACTCCTACGGGTCGTGCTGCTGAGTCGACCAATGTCGCCGGTGACGGTTGAGCTGGCACGACGGCAGGCGGGGGCGGGGGGATGCGGCCTGGCCAGGGCGGGTCCGTTCCGGCCTGGGGACCAGTGCGTGGGCTGGTGTGGGGGCTGGTGTGGGGACCAGTGCGTGGGCTGGTGTGGGGGCTGGTGTGGGGACCAGTGGCGGTGCTCCATGGGATCAGGCGTGACTGCTCGCCGGGCGAGCGCCCCTCCTGCAGGCGGGCTATCAGCACTGCTTCATGGCCGAGCATCTGCTGGAGCTTGGAAAGGGCATGGATCGCCTTGGCACTGTGGGCGTCCTCGTGCCAAAACCCCTCCTGGTTACCCTGGGTGACAGGTGGTCGGATTGCAGCAGGTGCCCTGCGCAGGCTGGGTAGCTCTCCGCTGATCCCACACGCGACCCGGTGGCAGGCAGCGCCGTCGAGTCCGAAGCGGGCAAGCACATCGCATGAAGCAATGGACGCGAAATCCCCCAGGGTGAGGATCCCCAGTCGTGGGAGCAGGTCGGATAGCTCGGGGTGGCCGAGCACCGAGATTGGCGCAGTCGCCAGGAAAGCGATGGTCTGCGCCTCAGGCACTACCACCCGTGCATCTCCGGGGCGAGTGACGGCGTACCGGGCTGCCAGTGTGGCGGCAAATAGCCCATTGGCGATACCGATGCCTACCTCGGCTACTGATGTGATCGCTGTGCTGTCGGGCGCTCCGGTCGTGCGGATCCGAGCCATCACCTGGGCTAGCGCTGTGCCGACCTTGGTTGCCAACTCCCGCTCGCCGCCAAAATACCGTGCTGGTCCCCGTGTCGGCATCCCTAGCAGCCCAGGGCGGACCGGCTCCACCCATGGGCAGAAGGCCTCGGCAGCCGTCACGACCATCTCGAAAGCGCGCCTCGTACGGCCGTCCTCCCCCTCGTCGGTCAATCCAGGGCAATATGCAACCAGCATCCGCTGCATCTGCCCCGAGAGGCCGGGGCTCATGCCGGTATGACGGCACCGGAACTGTCCGGCAGCCACAATGGTAGGCGGACCGGCTTGGTTGCTTGGCGACGACCGATGGCGATCACCTCCACCCGGCGACCACCCAGGTACCCAGAGGTGTCACCCGACGTCTCCCAGATGCCTGCTGATATCGCCAACCGTAGATCTGGTGCATCCGGCCAGGGGCTACCCGTCGCGAGCCGCTTTCCAGCCATGGTGCTTTCTGGTCCCGGCGGTGACGATCCCGGCGGGAGCAGCAGCAGGACCGCTCGCCGCTCACGGGCGCGTGAGCTCAGGCGCCTGGCGACCATCTGGCTAGGTGGGGCGGGAGGGCGTACTGCCACTATTGCCATCCCGTCTAGCAGGGTATAGACGGCTTCAGCCCACCGTGGACCAGGCCGCGGGACGAGGGCCAGGCGGTCTAGGTTGACCCCCATCCCCACTGCGGCAAGGGGGTGGCTGGCGGCATCGCCGACTGCCGAGCACCAGATCCCCGAGGCGGTGGCGACAGCCATCAGAGCTGTGGCCAAGCTGGCGGTTCCCCCAGACCCGCTTGTCGATTCGACCAGCACGGTCATGCCTCGGCGCAGGCCTCCACCGGGCAGCAGGGGTGCCAGCGGGGCTGGTACATCCAGCAGGTGCGACTGGCTGGGAGAGGTTGGCCGAACCTTCGCAGCGAGGGCAGGCTCTAATGGCTTGGTGAGACGCGTGGTGAAATGCTCTGTGCCGTTCACGCCTCCAGTATATCGAACAGGTGTTCGATTAGCCTAACTGGGTGGGCCGAGCACGGCAGAGCGCCAGGGCTCGCCGGCATACCAGGGAGTCAGCTCTAACCGCCATGCTCGAGTTGTCGCATCGAGGACTATGGCTGTTCGCTGTTGCCCGCGTGAAATGGCATCGACCGGCAGCCGGCGGCGCAAGGTAGCTGCCACAGTGTACGAGGGCCTGCCTGCACCAGTGGCCATCTGCCGGAGAAAGCCTCCCGGTGGCCATCGGCGACCGAGGATTCCGAGACCCCGGGCTCGGCCCTCTATGGTGACTGAACGAGTGGGTATCTCCTCGTCGCCAGCGAGAAGTGATATGGCCTCCAGGGTGCGGACGTCTCCGATGCCAGGCAAGACAACGATGGTACCGAACGTCGAGAGGAATCCTTCGGCTGCAGCCCCCCAGCGAACGCGAGCCTGAGAGAAGTCCTGGAGGCACGCGAGGAGCGATATCCCCTGGCTGCCACCTTCGCTTGCCATGGCCGGCAGCCTGGCAAGGGGAGCGATGTTGGCTACCTCGTCGAGAGCAAAGAGCACTGGAGGCTGGGTGCCCGGTCCTGCCGGTGCGCCCGGTCCTGCCGGTGCTCCCGGTCCTGCCGGTGCTCCCGGTCCTGCCGGTGCTCTTGGTCCTGCCGTGCCGGACAGGTCGACTTCGGCTGTACGGGCGTATGTGGCGTCCTGGATCTCGGTTAGAAGGCCGACCACCAGCGGTCTCAGCATCTCCTGGTGACGGCCGGGAGCGCATATGTACAAGGTTCCACTGCTATCGCAGAACGCCCGAGCGTCGAAGCGTGCCCCCTCAGTGCTTCCCAATATCGTCTCGCTGTGGTAGGCAGCGAGAATGCCCGAAGCAGTAGACCAGATACCGCTCTGCTCGCGTTGGTCGGTGACGGCGATCCCGGCCAGCTCGTCATAGGCAATACGCGCTTGGTTGGTCTCGAGGATGTCCATGGCAGGGGAGGCTTCATGGCGATCGACCCATGACACGACGCTGGACATCGGCGCGCCGGAGAGGGCCGCCGCATGGAAGAGCGTGGCCAGCACGACCCATGCCCTCTCACTCCAGTGGTCATCTATCCCAGATCCCGACACGGACCCCCCAGATCTTCCTGCAGAGGGTTTCCCTGCTGCAACCATGGTTTCGCTGGTGAACCTTGCCCCGTCCCACGTCTCACACGAGGTGATGGGCGACCAGCGGAGTCTTTCGACCCCCGGGGGCGCTACCACGGTCCCGCTCGGGTCGTAGAGCCAGCAGGGTCCGAGCCTGCCCCTCGCCCGGGCGGTTATGGCAAGGACATCAGGCTTGGTCGACGTCGACACGGCTGCTCCAGGAGCCGTGATAAGGGCCTGGACGACGAGCGAGGAGGTCTTGCCCGAGCGTGGTGGTCCCAGTACCAGGACCGACTGCTCGGGTGGTGCCCAGCACAGCCCACCCGCTCCCTGTCCCAGGTAAAGCCCGCCACCCGCTTCACGTGCGGCACTTCTGACAATGGCCAGGGGATCGTCCACCGATTGGCTAATCTAGCTGCGCAACCAGACTACGACCGGGGTCGGCAGCCGAGCGACGGGCAGGCTGTGGTGACAAGTTACGACAGGGGGGCATATAGATGGGCTACAACCGGGAGAGCATCACTCGCGACGGCACTGGCGCTGGCAACCGCTCACGGATTGACAGGCGTAAGTTCCTAGAGGCTGCCCTGGCTACCGGAGCCGGCACCCTGCTCGCGTCGTGTGCGTCCGGCGCCACTGTCAAGAAGGCTGCCGCAACGGCACCGGCCGGCTCGGATCTGGGCGCTATCGAGCACGTCGTGTTCCTCATGCAGGAGAACCGGTCATTCGACCACTATTTCGGCACCTACCGCGGCGTGCGCGGGTTCGACGACCACCCGAGGAACAGCCTCGGCGCCTTCTC
>JAJZJN010000101.1:0-1513 GCA_021851165.1 Actinomycetes bacterium | reverse complement strand
CGACCTCCCACGGGACGCCAGCTGCCATTTCACCTCGATACGGCGACAAATGTGGCAGAGTGCACCCACGACCTGACGCACAACTGGCTGCCGCAGCATCTGTGCCGCAACAACGGGGCCATGGACGGTTTCGTCGCGACCCACACGCTGCCGCACTACGAGGGACCCGAGTACGGGTTGCTCACCATGGGCTACTACGAGCGCTCGGACCTTCCCTACTACTACGCCATGGCCGATGCATTCACAATCTGCGACGGCTATCACTGCTCCTTGCTCGGGCCCACGCATCCAAACCGCCTGATGTCGCTGTCAGGGACGATCGACCCCGACGGTCATCATGGCGGTCCGGTTCTCATTACCAGCGCATCTCCCGACGCGCGTTTCAGCGTCGACTGGCCGACGATGCCCGAGGTGCTCGAGGACGCGGGTATCTCGTGGAAGGTGTACACGCCTCCAGGCTCGATGTACCGCGTCGACTTCCCGGAGGTGATGTTCGTCTCGGATGCCATCCTGCCCTATTTCAAGCAGTACTCGAATCCGTCGTCGCCGCTCTACCAGAAGGCATTCATCCCGACCTTCCCGGCCGACTTCGAAGCTGACGTCCACGCCGGCACGCTCCCGAAGGTGTCCTGGATAATCCCGCCCCTCGGTTATGACGAACATCCGCCTGCACCGCCGGCTCTGGGAGAGTGGTTCACCGATCAGGTGCTGAAGGCCTTGATCTCGAATCCCGACGTCTGGTCCAAGACCGTGCTGTTCATCATGTACGACGAAAACGACGGGTTCTTCGACCACGTTCCACCGCCGGTACCGCCACCTGGAACACCCGGTGAATATGTGACGGTCAACCCCCTGCCTGCTGATGCCCGCGGTGTGGCAGGCCCGGTAGGACTGGGATTCCGGGTCCCGATGCTCGTGGTGTCGCCGTTCAGTCGCGGCGGATACGTGTGCTCCGAGACGTTCGATCACACCTCGCAGCTGTTGTTCTTGGAGCAGCGTTTCGGCGTTCGTGCCCCGAACATCTCACAGTGGCGGCGCTCAACGGTGGGAGATCTGACCGCGGCTTTGCACATGGGTAAGGCCGACCCGGGTTCGCCTGTGCTGCCGTCAACCTCGCAGGATACCGTGGCAGAGGTGACTGCCATGGGGTGTGAACCGGGTGATCTCATAGAGATACGTAACAACCAGCCGCCCTACCCGATGCCGCCTGTGCAGGTCATGCCCATTCAGGAGCCCGGCGCGCCTCGCCGTCTCCGCTCGACTTGATCCTCGGTCGGGCCGGGTTGCCAATAGCCAGCTGCCGTGCTTGCCGGTGCGTCGATCCCAGAGCGATGAGCCGATGCTGTCGTTCCCTGAGCTATGACTATTGGGAGTCCAGTCATGACCGTCACACCCCCATGGTTCACTTGGAGTCGTGGACCTGGCGGTACTGACCCAAGCGATCGACCAGCTCGTCGAATCCGACCCGTCGGCATATGGAGATGAGCAGTCCCTTACCGTCTTGTATCGTGAG
>JAJZJN010000100.1 GCA_021851165.1 Actinomycetes bacterium | reverse complement strand
CCGGCTGCTGCCCCGCTGTTACGCCCCGGTGCTGTCGATGGTTCCGGTAGCCGATAGGCCCTCGATCCCTGCGGTGGAGGCGCACGGGTGGGATACCCCACCTGGCGCGGATGCCAAACAGCTTGCCGAGCGGCTTTCCCGGATGGCAGCCGGGGGATTCAGCGTCACCTTGTGCGCGGAAACGCTCGGCTCAGCGGATCGTCTGGCCGGAGTACTTGCCGACGAGGGTTTGGCGACCGCCGCCCGCCTGAACGAGGCAGGGATGCCCCGGGATGCCGCAGACGACCTTGCAGCACCTGGCGTGCGAGTGACCGTGGCCTCAGTGGATCGCGGCTTCGTACTGGACGGGGTGAAGGTTGCCGTCATAGCCGAGTCCGATCTGACCGGCCGTCGCAGGCCGCACAGGCGTCCGCGGGTCCGGGCGCGTCCGGTCGACGGCTTCTTCGACGATCTCGCGCCAGGCGCTCTGGTCGTGCATCGCCAGCATGGCGTGGGCCGTTACGCAGGCATGGTGACCCGTAACGTGAACGGGACGGTTCGCGATTACCTGCTACTCGAGTACCGGGGCGGCGACAAGCTTTACCTACCATCGGATCAGATCGACGGCCTCACCCCCTACAGCGGTGGAGACAGCCCGACCCTCCATCGTCTGGGGGGCTCCGAGTGGCAGCGCACGCGGGCAAAAGCGCGCGCTGCGGTGCATGAAGTGGCTCGTGAGCTCGTCGAGCTGTATCGCAAGCGCCTGGAGGTGGAGGGCTACGCCTTCGGCCCGGACACTCCATGGCAGCGGGAGATGGAGGACGGGTTTGCCTATGTGGAGACCCCTGACCAGCTTCGCGCCGTTGAAGAGGTCAAGGCGGATATGGAGTCCGCGCGACCGATGGACCGCCTTGTTTGCGGGGACGTTGGCTTCGGCAAGACCGAAGTCGCCCTACGAGCTGTGTTCAAGGCCGTTCAGGCAGGCAAGCAGGCCGCGGTCCTCGTGCCTACGACGTTGCTCGCCCAGCAGCATGCGCAGACATTCTCCGATCGCCTTGCCGGGTTCCCGGTGCGGGTGGAGATGCTGTCGAGGTTCCTTACCGCTGCCGAGGCAAAGAAGGTGGTATCCGGCCTGGCTGAAGGCAGCGTCGATGTGGTCATAGGCACACACCGCCTGCTTGCGAAAGACGTCCGGTTCAAGGATCTGGGTCTGCTGGTCGTCGACGAGGAGCAACGCTTCGGCGTTACCCACAAAGAGGCGATCAAGTCCCTTACCCAGGGCGTCGATGTCCTGACGCTCACGGCCAGCCCTATCCCTCGCACATTGGAGATGGCTCTTACCGGGATTCGCGACCTTTCGCTCGTCAACACCCCGCCGGCCGAGCGCCGGCCGATACTCACCTACGTGGGCGAGTACGAAGAGGCTGCCGTGGTCGAGGCTGTGCGTCGCGAGCTGCTGCGTGAAGGACAAGCATTCTTCGTTCACAATCAGGTCCGCGACATCGAGGATGTTGCCGGTCGCCTGAGGGCTCTGGTTCCCGAGGCTCGGGTGGCGGTCGCCCATGGTCAGATGGATGAGGGGACTCTGGAGCAGGTGGTGCTGGATTTCTGGGAGAAACGATTCGACGTGCTCGTCTGCACGACGATCATCGAGTCGGGTATCGACATCCCGACAGTGAACACGTTGGTGGTGGACCGAGCCGACAGGCTGGGCTTGGGCCAGCTTCACCAGCTCAGAGGGAGGGTGGGGCGTGCAGGCCAGCGAGCCTACGCGTACCTGTTCCATCCGGTGGACCGGACCTTGAGCGAGGTGGCCTACGAACGTCTCCGGACCATCGGGGAGCATACGGAGCTGGGCAGTGGCTTCAAGATCGCGATGCGTGACCTGGAGATACGCGGCGCCGGGAACCTTCTGGGCAGGGACCAGTCCGGCCACATCGCGGCAGTCGGTTACGACCTGTACGTGCAGATGGTGGCCGAGGCTGTTGCAGACATGAAAGGTGAGCCGCTCAAGAGCCGGATCGAGGTCGCCCTGGACATCCCAGCAGATGCGCATCTGCCAGCAGAATACGTCGAGCGGGAGGACCTTCGTCTCGAGGCCTACCGCCGTCTTGCCGCCGTTGCTTCCTACGACGAGGTCGCGGACATCTCCAGCGAGTGGGAGGACCGCTTCGGCCCACTGCCCGACCCGGCGGTGGCCTTGCTCGACGTAGCACGGCTCCGCGTGCAGTGTTTGCGCACCGGGGTGAGCGAGGTGTCGGTGACCCCGGCCCGACCCGGCCAGGTTGCCGGTGCCCCGGCAGGACATCGAGGGATGGTCGCGCGCTTGTCGCCAGTTGAGCTTCCTGCCAGTGCGACGGTGCGCCTGCGCCGCCTGTGGCCAGCCGCTGTGTTCAAAGAGGACCAGCACCAGCTCGTCGTTCCCCTGGCCTATGGCGTACCGCCGGTAGAGGCGATAACCGATCTCCTGGGCAAGCTGTTCGCCGTGCCGGTGGCCGACCAGCAACGCGAGCGGCAGGCCGAATAGTAAACGGCACCTTTGCACCGGTAGGATTCACTTCTCGTGAAACGCTTAGTGATCATTGCCCTGCTAGGTGCGGTTTCGGCTGCCGCTACCGGCTGTAACATATCGCCTTCCGCTGCGACCGTTAACGGAGCTGTGATCACCCAGGCGCGTTTCGACGCCGACCTGGCCACGCTCTCCTCGAGCAGGACAGCACAGTGCGCTCTGGAGCTCCAAGGAGCGTCGCTTCCGGCGTTGAAGGGATCCGGGGCGTCCACGGTCACCTCCGGCTTCGCTGCAGGTGAGCTGTCGACGCTCATCGAGCAGGAGCTGGTTGGCCAGGCACTGGCGCGTCGCCATCTGACGGTGAGCTCCTCCGGCCTGGCTGCTGCCAAGCGGGACGTGGCAGCCGAGCTGATGCCACCACCCGGGGGATCTCCGTCGCCATGTGGTATGGAGGGTGCCCAGCTGCTGGCTGCTCTGCCCCCGAGCTTTGCCCACCAGCAGGTGCTCTTCCAGGCGCAGGTGGAGAGCCTTCTGGCGAGCGTCGCGCGGATCGACATCTCACCAGCGGCAATCCGCCGCTACTACGACTCGCATCGGTCGCTGTTCGAACAGGATTGCCTGAGTGACATAGTGGTTGCGACTCAAGCCGAGGCGGCGAAGATCAGGGCGAAGGTGGAAGCGGGGGGCAGCTTCGCGAGCGAGGCGAAGGCTCATTCGCTAGACCAGCAGACAGCGTCGGGAGGCGGTGCGCTCGGATGCCTCCCGACAAGCCAGATCACCAATCCCTCCCTGGTGTCCGCACTGGCTGCACTGTCCATTGGCCAGGTGAGCCAGCCTCTGTTCGAGGCTCAGGTCGGCCCGTCGGGGAGCTGGGTCCTACTGCAGGTGACCGGGCGGCCGGTAAGCCCGCTGTCGCACGTGTCAGGCCAGATACGTAGGCAGCTTCTCGGTGCTCACGGTAACATCCTGCAGGCCAAGCTCACCTCTCTCGTTCACAGCGCCAAGGTCACGGTAGACCCCAGGTACGGACACTGGAAGGCGGCGGGCGGAGTCGTCCCCCCGGTGCCGCCACCAGCCCGGGACCTGATCTCTCCTCCGCAGGGCACACCTACAGCGGGCGGCTGAGACGTGCCGGCAGCGGCTGGTAACGCCAGCGGAGCCGGGGCAGCCATGCACCATGGGCTCTCGTTGCCTCGAGTGGTCGTGGCCGGACTCGGTCCTGCGGGGCCCGAATTGCTGTCCGAGGCTGTGCGGCAAGCTGTCGCTGGTGCTGGGCGGCTCTACGTGCGCACCGAGCGCCATCCGGCCGTCGATGGGCTGAGGGATGATGTACTGCACGATGCTGCCGGCCGTCCGGCTGAATACCTAGACAGGTACTACGAGGACTCCTCCACGTTCGAGGAGGTGTACCGGCGCATCGTAGAGCATGTGGTGGCAGGAGCCACTGAGGTGTTCAGGGGCTCTTCGGGCGAGTGCCGGGACTCCCCGCCGGCACGGGCTCCCGAGGGCCCGGGGGCTCTTCGGGCGCGTCCGTATATCGTGTACCTGGTTCCCGGCTCTCCGCTCGTGGCCGAGCGTACGGTTGAGCTGCTACGTGAGGACGAGCGGGTTGACCTCGAGATCCTGCCAGCGCTTTCGTTCCTCGATCTGTGCTGGGAGCGCCTCCGCGTCGATCCTCTTGCTGCAGGCGTCCGGCTTGTCGACGGCACGCGCTTCGCCACAGAGGCGGCTGGTGAGCGAGGCCCACTCATAGTGGCTCAATGCCACAGCACAGCGGTCCTATCCGACATCAAGCTCGCGGTAGATGACGGGGGTGACTCCGGCGCTGTGGGGGCAACCGTTACGGTGCTGCACCATCTCGGTCTTGCCGACGAGTCTATTGATGCCGTCTCATGGAATGACCTGGACCGGGTAGTGAGGCCGGATCACCTGACGACCCTGTGGATACCCAGGCTGGCGGCACCTGTAGCCGGTGAGATGGCACTTCTGTGGGATCTGGTGCGGACGCTGCGTGAAAAGTGCCCCTGGGACAGGCGTCAGACTCACAGATCGCTCGCACGCCACCTGCTCGAGGAAGCCTACGAGACGATAGATGCCATAGACGAGCTGCCTGGGCAGGCCGGTGCTGGGCAGGCCGGTGCTGGGCAGGCGACTCTTGGCGAGCCGGCGGTCGAGCATCTTGAAGAGGAGCTGGGCGACCTGCTGGTACAGGTTTACTTCCACGCTGCGCTCGCGGCCGAGGAGGGATGGTTCTCGCTACAGGACGTGGCAAGGAGCGTTCGCGAGAAGCTGGTCGGTCGCCACCCGCATGTCTTTGGTGACGTAGTGGCCGAGACCCCTGAAGAGGTCGCAGCGAACTGGGAAGTGTTGAAGAAGGCCGAGAAGGGGCGCAAGAGCATCACAGAAGGCATCCCGTCAGCGTTGCCGGCACTGGCGCTGGCCGGGAAGCTGCAGCGCAAGGCAGAGTCGGTCGGCCTGCTGGCTCCGGGCGTGGACGGGGAGCTGGCCGGCCTAGCCGGATGGCTCCAGGAGCTAGCCCGTGTAGACCTGCCGGACGCACAGGCCGATTTGTCGTCTAAGGATGCCTCCGATGTAGGCCGGATACTGTTTGTGATGGCAGGTCTGGCTCAGCGAATGGGGGTGGACCCGGAGACGGCATTGCGAGCTGAGGCCACTAGGTTCCGCGCCTGGATCATTGCGAACGAGTAACTTCTACAACTACTACGACAGGGATGGCAATCCGTATGAGCGCTATAGAGCAGGTAACCGCCCGCGAGGTTCTCGATTCCCGCGGCAATCCGACGATCGAGGCCGAGGTAGTCCTTGACAGTGGTGCTGCCGGTCGAGCCATAGTGCCTTCCGGAGCTTCGACTGGCACCTACGAGGCGGCGGAATGGCGCGATGGGGGAGAACGTTTCGGGGGCAAGGGAGTGCTGGGTGCCGTGGCCCACGTAAACGGTGAGATCGCTGGCGTGATGGAAGGTTTCGATCCGTACGACCAGCGTGGTATCGACATGGCGTTGGTTGATCTGGATGGCACCCCGAACAAGGGCAGGCTCGGGGCGAACGCCATTCTCGGAGTGTCGCTCGCCGTTTCCAAGGCGGCTGCGAGCGAGGCAGGCCTCCCTCTTTACCGCTATCTGGGTGGTACGAATGCCCATATATTGCCGCTCCCAATGATGAACGTCCTCAATGGCGGGGTGCATGCGGACAACTCAGTGGACTTTCAGGAGTTCATGCTGGTCCCTGTGGGGGCAGCCTCGTACTCCGAGGCACTTAGGTGGGGTGTAGAGACCTATCACGCCCTGGCCGGTGTTCTGAAGAGCCGTGGACTGTCGCACACGGTGGGTGACGAGGGTGGGTTTGCCCCTGATCTCGCATCCAACGAGGACGCTGTGAAGGTGTTGCTCGATGGTATCGAGGCTGCTGGGCGCGTTCCGGGGGAGGAGATGGCCATTGCGCTCGATCCGGCGACAAGCGAGCTGTTCGAGGGGGGTTCTTACCATCTGAAGGGTGAGGGTAGGACCCTTTCCCCTGCCGAGCTGGTCGAATACTGGGTGGATTTGTGCGGTCGCTATCCGATCGTGTCTCTGGAGGACGGGATGGCAGAGGAGGATTGGGACGGCTGGGTTGCCCTCAGCTCCGCCCTCGGGGGACAGGTCCAGCTCATAGGCGATGACGTGTTCGTCACGAACCCACAGCGCTTGGAGCGGGGTATCTCGCTAGGGGTTGCCAATTCGATACTTATCAAGCTCAATCAGATAGGCACCCTGACCGAGACACTCGATACCATGGCCATAGCGCATCACAACGCGTATTCGTGCGTGATATCACACCGCTCCGGAGAGACCGAGGACACCACGATCGCAGACCTGGCAGTCGCGACCGGTTCGGGCCAGATAAAGACCGGTGCTCCGGCGCGCTCGGAGCGTGTGGCGAAGTACAACCGCCTACTACGCATAGAGGAGGAGCTCGGGGACTCGGCTGCCTTTCTCGGGGGCGCAGCACTGGTCACCGGTGTGCGAGGCGAGGTTGGAGTTCCCCGACCCGGCGGAGGCGGAGGCCGGACCGGCGCATGAGCCGTCCCACCCACCCGAGCAGGCACAGCGCCAGCGGCGCGAGGAGCAGGCACAGCGCCAGCGGCGCGAGGAGCAGGCACAGCGCCAGCGGCGCGAGGAGCAGGCACAGCGCCAGCGGCGCGAGGAGGACGCGGCTGGTGCTGATGGCATCGGCGGTGTTCGCTGCAATAGTCGTCGCAACCAGCTTTCCTTTTCAGGAGTTGCTCGTCCAGCGTCATCAGCTCGCCGCAACTGCAGCAGAGCTGAGCCAGCTGCGGGCTGGAAACCAGGCACTGGCATCACAGGAGCGCCGCCTGGCCAACCCGGCGACGGTCGACAATCTGGCTGCGCGCGACTACGGGCTCCTACCTCCCGGTGAGCAGGTGTACAACGTCATACCGGCGCCTGGATCGGGGGAGTCTTCTGCGGTGGTGCCACTCGGCGGGGGGCCTGTGGTACCTGGATCCCCTGAATCGGCCGCACGCCTGGGGGCTGCTCCTGCTGGCTCATCTGCTCCGGGCACCGAATCCTCCGGTTCCGGAGGCTCGGCATCGGCCCACGGCGGCCCTGCTCAGGATGGTCGGCCGGCAACCGATCGCGGATTCTGGGCCCGGGTGACGAGAACCCTTGAATTCTGGCACTGAACACCGAACCCCGAGCCGATGATCTCCACGGTTCCATGATCGACAACGTGCCCTCGGAGGGCGACGTATCCATGGTTGCGCTGCTGCTCGGGCGTATCCCGGGTGGGAACTTCGCCGTCGGCGTTCGACGCCCGAACGGATCTCCTGTGGTAATCGTCAATGATCCGCTGATGTTCGATGGAACGCCTATGCCTACGAGGTATTGGCTGGTGGACCGCGTGCTCTGCCAGCAGGTCAGCCGCCTCGAGTCCAGCGGTGGGGTGGGCCGTGCTGCAGAGGAGGTGGGCGCCGACGCCATTGCGCTCGCCCACGAGCGTTACGCTGCACAGCGTGATCGTGAGATGCCAGCAGGCCACATGGGCCCCCGGCCGGGCGGCGGGGTCGGGGGTACTCGCAGGGGGGTGAAGTGTCTGCACGCACACCTTGCCTGGTTCCTGGCCGGAGGCGAAGACCCGGTGGGATTGTGGGTGGCCAGGAGCCTCGTTCCCCCTATCGATCGTGCCTCGTTTATCCTGGAGTTCTCCGGTGGCGAATGAACCAGTGGTCGTAGCGGCAATCGATTGCGGCACGAACTCGACCAGGCTTCTTGTCGCCGACGGATCGGGTCGTACGCTGGAGCGTCTCATGGAGATAACCCGCCTGGGCCAGGGCGTGGATGCCGAGCACGTCCTTGCGCCCGAGGCTATTGCCCGGACTGTCGACGTTCTGGCGGGCTATCGCTCGCGTATGGATAACTCCGGCGTCACGCGGGCCCGACTTGTCGCCACGTCTGCGGTGCGTGATGCTCTGAATGCCCAAGAGTTCCTGGATGCCGCAGAGGCCACGATAGGAGTGAGGGCAGAGATGCTCTCAGGGGTCGAGGAAGGTCGCCTGTCCTTTGCTGGCGCCACCGCCGACCTGCCGGTTCGGATCGCGCATGGTGGGGGAGGTATTGGTAGCACAGGCGCAGCGGCTGCCAGCTTGGAGCTGGTGGTGGATATAGGTGGCGGGTCGACCGAACTCGTGGCCGGTCAAGTATCCCGATCGGGTGCATCGGGTGCATCGGGTGCATCGGGTGCATCGGGTGCATCGGGTGCATCGGGTGCATCGGGTGCATCGGGTGCGGGAGATTCCCCTGTTACAGCGATATCCCTCGATATCGGGTGCGTCCGGCTCACCGAGCGCTTCGGGCTGGGTGACTCCCCGTCGGCTTCCCAGCTTGCCGAGGCGCGCAAGGCGGTGGACTCAGCCCTGCAGGCAGCCGTCGATGTCCTGCCCGCGAATCCCGGCGGTGGGAGGATGATCGGTTTGGCGGGTACGGTCTCCACTCTCGCTTGTATCGAGCTCGGGCTCGCGGCCTACGATCGCGATCTCGTCCATCATTCGGTGCTGACCAGGGAACAGGTTCGAGGCTGGTTGGATCGTCTGAGCACCGAGAGCCCCAAGGCGCGTGCCATGCGTCCTTGCATGGAGCCGGGCCGGGCGGATGTGATCGTCGGCGGGGTGGTGGTGCTATTGGCGGTCATGGAAGCGTTCGGGTGCGACGAGTGCCTGGTGTCGGAGTCGGACATACTTGACGGGCTGGTGGCGACGATGTTGGCAGACCCCCCGGCGGGACACGCGGTGGCTGCTGCTGGTATCGGCCGTGCAGACGATGTCGTGCGGGCATATGGCGGTGCCGTCTGGCGTGCCGGCCAGGGCGGACCCGAGGTTGTCCTCGTCCATCGACTGAGCTACGAGGACTGGTCTATTCCAAAGGGGAAGCTGGATGTCGATGAGAACCCCCTTGACTGCGCGCTTCGCGAAGTGTGGGAGGAGACCGCCATCCGCTGCCGAGCCGGGGCATATCTAGGCACTGTGTGTTACGCCGAGCAGAACCGGCGTACGGGGGTCTCGCTTATGAAGGAGGTCGGTTTCTTCGAGATGGAGCCCGTAGAAGTCGGTACTCACGTTCCCGACGACGAGATAGACGAGATGGCCTGGCTGCCTTTGGAGGAGGCGCGCCGGCGCTGCTCGTATCCGACCGATCGCGAGATATTGGCCCGGCTTGAACGTGTGATAGCGCAGCGGGCCTGATTGGCCGATCGGACTGGCCGATCGGACTGGGCTCTCGGGTCGCTAACAGTTGGCGACGCTGTGGGTCACTATGGGCCAATTCTGGTCGGCGATGGCATCGCACATATGTTCTCCCAACCTGGTTATCATTGCGTTGTGGGCAAGGGTGTGGCTGGGAAAACGTCCAAAAAGGTTTACGTCTCGACCGAGGGCAAGGTCGATGACGCGTGGGCTCCACTGCTTCGGGCCTACGGCACCATCTACGGTGAGACCCTGCGCGAGTCCTACGTGCACCTCTTCGTGAAGCGTGAGCCGAAGCAGGCACTCCGCTTTGAGCTGATCAAACGGGAATGGAAGGAGGACGAGGCCGACTCGATCATCGAGGCTGCCAAGGCCGCCCAGGACGCAGCCGTCGAGTCCACGACACTCGCGTTGGACAGCGCCCGCCGACACCTGGGGGAAGTCGACAAGAAGCTCATGTGGGCAATGGCGGGTGATTCCA
>JAJZJN010000099.1 GCA_021851165.1 Actinomycetes bacterium | reverse complement strand
GATCTGAATGGTCCTACCTCGCCTAGTGACGACGACGTGATCTCCTATCTGCGTTGGTGTGCTCGCCGCTGATTCCTGCAGGATCGGGGCTTACTGCGTGGAATGAACCGCCCGAGACGTATCGTGGCGGTAGCCTCTTGGGTGATGGTGCCGATGAAAGGGGCCGCTGATCGCGTGCATCCTGCCGCTGCGGGAGGCCGGGCCCTCGTGCTCAACTCCAGCTTCGAGCCGCTGGGGATTGTCTCATGTCGGCGTGCTCTACTGCTCGTTCTCGAGACGAAGGCCGAGCTCGTCCATGCCACAGGGCGCGTCTTTCGCTCCGAGCGCGAGACCATGCCAGAGCCTTCCGTGGTGCGTCTCGCGTACTACGTCCACGTGCAACGCGACAGAGGGGTGGCAGTGAATCGGAGGACTGTTTTCGCCCGTGACGGGCATCGATGCCAGTACTGCGGATCTCCGGCCGAGAGCATCGACCACGTCGTTCCACGTAGTCGCGGTGGAACTCATACATGGGACAATGTGGTGGCTGCATGCAGGCGTTGCAACACACGTAAGGAAGACAGGATGCTGCACGAGGTGGATCTCGTGCTAAGGCGAGAGCCGCGCGCTCCGCGCCGCAGGATCTGGCTCCTGGCATTGAGCGGCGGCTCTCGGGACGAGTGGATGCCATACCTCGATGGGGACTCTCGTAGCGCGTGAGATCCGACGATACATCGAGCGCCTTCCACGCTACCCCGAGCTTCCGAGCGGGGGCCGGAACATCCGATGCCCGGGGAACCGGATGGACGATAGAGCGCCGCTATGGCGATCCCGGCTCACTTCATGCCGGGTGGCCGTGGGCGGGCTGCTCACTGATCGAGAGACGGGCGGCAGTGTGTCACGTCAGATCGCCGGCGCTGGTCATCGGTAGCACACAGGCGATCGAATCGGTGGATCTTGGGCGCGCGCGCGCCTGCAACGTGGAGGTGGTCCGCCGGAAGACTGGTGGAGGAGCGGTGAAGGTGGCACCCGGCCGGCAGGTGTGGCTGGACGCGTGGGTGCCACGCTCGGATCCTCTGTGGAGAGATGACGTCGTGGAGGCAGCCGCGTGGCTCGGGCATCTATGGGCCGGCGCGCTGGCCGCCCTCGGTCTCGGCCGTGCAGGGGACATCGAGGTTCATCGGGGCGGGTTGGTGCGGACGAAGTGGTCAGCGGTGGTGTGCTTTGCCGGTATCGGTCCAGGGGAGGTCGTGGTGGGGGGCAGGAAAGTGGTCGGGGTGGCCCAGCGTCGCAACCGGTACGGTGCCTGGTTCCATTCGGCCGCCCCTACGGTCTGGGACCCCGGCGAGGTGACGTCGCTGCTCAACATGACCGGGTCGCAGCGTGCCGAAGCGAACGAGGAGATGGCGACGATGGCAGTAGGCCTTGGTGACGTCCTGGTGAAGACCAATGAGACTCGGTCATGCACTGGCCAGCCGGAGGAGGGTCAGCCGGAGAGCAGGGTGGAGGTCCGGTCGGAGGGCCGGGCCGAAGGTCGGCCGGAACCAGAGCAGGAGAGGGAGGTGGCACGAGCAACGGAGAATGTGCTCGCCTCCATGCTTGGTGGTACCTGAGCTCCGGCGCCTCATATTGCCGGCGCCTCATATTGCCGGCGCCTCAGGTCTCGCCGGGGACGGTGAGGTCCGCCGAAGACCATTCTGCAACCAGCCGGTAGCGGTCGCCGCGGACCATGCTGTGGCGCCACTCGACCACGCGGTCGCCGGCGAGGGCTACCCGCTCGACGAGCAGGACGGCTTCCCCGTCGGGCAACGCGAGCAGGTCTCGTTCGTCAGTTGCGGGAAGCGCTGCCCGTACCAGCTCGCGCCCACCGGTCACATGTATGCCGCAGGTGTGGGCGAGCATGTCGTAGAGTGCTCCTTTGCCTAGATCTGCTTCGAGCAGTGCAGTGCACAGGTCTGCGGGCAGCCATGACTCCTCTAGAGCGAGCGGCTCGTCTCCAGCAAAGCGAAGCCGCTCGAGGAATACGACGGGAGCGCTTTCGGCGACATCGAGCACCGGACCTGCGGTTCCCGCTGAGCGGAGCTCGAGCACCCTGACGTCGCTGTGCTCGTGGAGGCCCTGAGCGGTGATAGACCGAGCGAGGCTGTACAGGCTGCGCAGTGGCTGTTCCAACGGCAGCGGGACGAGCGTGCTGCCTGCTCCGCGCCGCCGCTCCAGGAGACCTTCGTCCTGAAGCCGGCGCAGGGCCTCCCGGACGGTATGGCGGCTCACGCCGTAGGTGGCGACCAGTTCCTGCTCGGTCGGGAATCGTTGGTCGATCTCGCCCACGGCGATCCGCTGGCGAAGGTCGGCAAGAACCTTCTCCCACAGCGCGAGCGATGCGTGGCCGTCGGAGGCCGATGAGCTGCCGGAGTTCATCCTGCCCCGGCACGCCCCAGGAAGAATGAGGTGATGAGCACCGCCAAGACGGTGCTGGTAATGACGACGAAGCGAGGATCGTGCTGGTATATGAAGGTGAAGATCGAGACTGCCACCCTCATCACCGGTGTCAGGATAAGCAGGATCAAGCCGAACACGACGATGGCATTGCCGTTCATGTGCCCGACCCCTGAGGCCACCGAGCCAAGCGTATGGGGGAACGAAGCCCGGGACGATATCAGGTGATGCAAGAGCCGGCCCGAGGAGGTGTAGCCGGCATTATGGGCGAACGTGATCCCCAGCCCTATGGCTACTATCACCAGGCTCAGCACCACCCCGATACGCAGGACGAGCGATATGATGAGCTCCACTCGCCTCACACGCTCGTCGTCACGCGCAGAAGCGAGCGTTGCCGGGTCCTGGATGTGGGTTCCGCCGGGTCCAGGGGATCCCTGTAGGGGTGATGATACCGGGATGGGCGGATCGGCGATTGGTGGCGGTGTGTCAGCAGGAGTGTTCATGCGATTCCCTTCAGGAGCATTTCCACCGAGATGAAGACCAGAACTGCGACGAATATCCCCCGGACGGCTTCGTTGTGAAGCCTAGGCAGCACCCGGGAACCTCCAGTCGCCCCCATGAGAACGCCGGCTGCCACGGGGGCGGCCATCAGAGGGTCGATGTCGCCTCTGAACAAGTAGACCCCGGCTGAGGCCGCTGCGGTGACCCCTATCATGAAGTTGCTCGTGGCAGTGGACACCTTCATGGGCAGGCGCATGGCCAGGTCCATGGCGGGAACCTTCAGGGCTCCCGAGCCGATGCCGAGAAGCCCGCTCACAGCTCCGGCGATGTACATGAACCCGAGGCCTAGTGGCGTATGTGTGACCTGGTAGCCGATCTCGCGCTTCTCGGCTTCGTCGTAGTAGCTGTCGTGGAGGCTGAGCCAATCTGCCAGCCTGTCCTTGGGTACGGGCGTCACCACATGCTCGGTGTCCTTGCTCGATCGTTTGCGGAACATCGCTAGAGCTGAGTAGCCGAGCACGACCGCGAACACCACGTAGAGGACCTTGGCGCTCACGAGACCCTCTATATACGCACCTGTTACAGCGCCCGTAGTGGTTGCTATCTCGAGGAACATTCCCACCCTCATGTTCGTGATCCGCTCGCGCACGTAAGCGGCGGCAGCACCACTCGATGTAGCGATGACCGAGACGATCGATGCGCCGATTGCAAGCCGGATGTCTACGTGGAACAGCAGCGTGAGGGCAGGGATGACAATGATACCTCCCCCCAGGCCGAGCAGCGAGCCGAGAACACCTGCTGCGATGGAGATGAAGAACAGCTCGAGGACGAAGGTGAGAGGAGTCACGCCGTCCAGCATAAATGTACGTACAAAGATGAGTCAAGCCTGTTGTCAAGCCTGTTGTCATCCTGGAATTCCCCACCGATCGAGGGCGTGGTCGTAATCCCTGGTTAGACAGCCGACCCGGCATGCGCGACCCTGGGATGGGAGTGGCTGGCATGAGATCAGGAACCGAGGGCGAGCAGACCGGTGGCAGGGGCGCTGCAGCGCCGGTAGGTGGGCGGCTCGTTCCTGGCCGCTTCGTGTCGACCGGCCGCTGGCCGAGCGCGGAGTCACTGGATCTGCTGGTAAGCGTCGCGCGCATGGGTAGCCTTTCGCGCGCGGCTCGGGCTCATGGCATGTCGCAGCCGTCGGCCAGCTCCCGGCTAGCTGGACTCGAGATCGAGCTCGGTCTCACCCTGCTCGAGCGAGGCCCCACAGGCTCACATCCGACGACGGAGGGATGGCGGGTGATCGAGCTCGCGGGCGAGGCGCTCGACGCGCTCGACGGTCTGATGGCAGGAGTTGCGTCCATGCAGGCGGAAGCTGCCGGACGGTTGAGGTTGGTGGCGAGCTACACGATCGGTGAGTACCTGCTTCCTCAGTGGCTCGGCCGGTTCCATCGCCGGCATCCACGTCTCGAGGTGGAGCTGGAGGTGGTGAACTCTAGGCGCGTGCTCGACCGTTTGCGTGACGGGCATTCAGATCTCGGCTTCGTCGAGAGCCCCGAGCTGCCGGGCGACATGCGCTCATGGCAGGTGGCTCTAGACGAGTTGGTCATAGTGGTCACACCGCGGCATCCCTGGGCGCGGCGCAGGAGGCCGGTGAGCGTCGGCGAGCTCATAGAGACGCCGGTAGTCCTGCGAGAGCACGGCTCTGGAACTCGCGAGGCCTACGAGCAGGCATTGGTTGCAGCCGGAGCAGGGACCCGTCCAGTGGCTGTGCTGGAGCTCGGCTCCACCTCCGCACTCAAGTCGGCGGTGATAGGGGGACTCGGTCCTGGGGTGCTCAGCCATCTGGCGGTCATCCACGAGCTGGAGACCGGATCCCTTGTCGGTGTAGCGGTGGAGGGCATCGACCTGCGTCGCAGTCTCTGTGCCGTTTGGCCGACGGGAAGGGGGGCCGGCGTCCTGGCCCGCTCGTTCCTCACTTCCCTCGGCACGGGAGAGTCCGGAGTGCTGCCTCCCGCATAGGGGTCCTGCACACGTCATAGGCAAGATCTATGACGTGAGAGGAAAGATCCCCCTTCTACGAGCAGGCTCGTGCGATTACCGTTGGCTGATGCCTCCCGGTTACGCGCCTGCCGATCCACGTGGTGTGCCCAGCGTGCTCCCGCCTGGGGGCGGAGCACGCAACTGGGCGAAGATCCTGGACCAGACGCGCTGCATCGGCTGTCACGCCTGCACGACGGCGTGCAAGTCGGAGAACTCCGTGCCGATAGGCGTCACGCGTACGTACGTGAAGTCGGTGGACGTGGGCATGTTCCCGAATGTCCGGCGTGCCTTCCAGGTGACGAGATGCAACCAGTGCGAGAATGCTCCGTGTGTGGCGGCTTGCCCCACGGGGGCTATGCATCAGAGGCCGGACGGCATCGTGGACTTCGACAAGTCGATCTGCATCGGCTGCAAGGCGTGCATGGCTGCGTGCCCGTACGACGCCATATTCATCAATCCCGAAGACCACTCCGCGGAGAAGTGCAACTTCTGTGCTCACCGGCTCGAGGTGGGCCTCGAGCCCGCCTGTGTGGTGGTGTGCCCCACCGAGGCCATCCGTATAGGTGATCTCGGCGACCCGGCCTCTCCGGTGTCTGCCACGGTCTACCGCCAGCCCGTTCACGTCCGGCGACCCGAGAAGGAGACGCGTCCCAAGGTGTTCTACTTGGGTGCTCACAAGGCTACGCTCGATCCGCTCGGTGCCGAGCGCCCGCCCGGTGGCCTGTATGCCTGGGCGGGGCAGGGTGATGGCCACTCGCATGTGCCGAGCGGCCATCCCGGCCAGCACAACTCCCAGGCGGCTGCCGTCGTGTCCTACGACGTTCCCCACAGAGCCCCATGGGACTGGAGGGTGAGCCTCTATACCTGGACTAAGGGCATTGCAGCCGGCGCCTATCTCGTGCCACTGCTGATGGTGCTCTTCGGCCAGCTCTCATGGTCTTCAACGCTGTTCAGGTGGGTGGGTCCCCTGGTGGCCCTGGGAGCGCTTGGGGCCACAGGCGGGCTCCTCATCTGGGACCTAGAGCATCCGGAGCGGTTCTACCTCATCTTCCTGCGCCATCAGTGGCGTAGCTGGCTGGTTAGAGGCGCCTTCGTGATAGGTGCCTACAGCATGGTGCTCGCAGCCCAGCTTCTTGCAAGCCTGATCGGCTCGGTAGGGCTGTCGCAGGTACTGGCGGTGTTCGGTATCCCGCTGTCGCTCATGAGCGCGGTGTATACCGCATATCTGTTCGCTCAGGCCAAGGCGCGCGACTTGTGGCAGAGTCCGTTGCTGCCGCCGCAACTGGTCGTCCAGGCGCTACTGCTCGGCTCGGCTGTTGCCCTGTTTGCCGCCGAGGCCCTGGGCAACCACGTTGCAGGCCATGATGTCCGGATGGG
The DNA here is from genome assembly GCA_021851165.1 of Actinomycetes bacterium. Lineage (GTDB taxonomy): Bacteria > Actinomycetota > Acidimicrobiia > Acidimicrobiales > JAJZJN01 > JAJZJN01. Next base: position 3,480 of record JAJZJN010000099.1, on the reverse strand, counting down.
GCTCGGCGACGTTGCCGTGGTCGACCTGCTGTTCCTCATAGGTGAGCTGGCTCTGGGCCATGTCACTGCCCACACCCGCTTGGCGGCCGAGGAGATCTCCTGGGGAACCTATGCCCGATGGTTCTGGCCCGGCGTGGCTCTCCTGGCGGTTGCGGTAGCCACGCCGCTGCTCGGCCCTGTGGGAGCAGGTGCCGCTCTGCTCGGAGTGCTGCTCTATGAGCATGCCTACGTACAAGGTGGCCAATCGGTTCCACTCGCATGACGGCGGCTTGGCAGACACCCATTACCAAGCCGTTCGTAAGTACCCCATTACCAAGCCGTTCGTAAGTACCCCATCCCCAGAAGGAATGATCTGGTGACCGTAGAACCCACGAATCTCGATGATCTGGCCAGCCTGCTGGAGGTGACGCGCATGGAGGTCGAGGCGCGCGGAGAGACCTTCTATCCTGGCGCTTCGCGCATCCATCTGGCGGCGTTCCCACCCAAAGAGCACTGGGACGACTGGGTGGAGCTCGACTCGCGCTCATGGCCGAAGAAGGTAGGGAAGCGCTCGATGCTGGTGCCTACCACATGCTTCAACTGCGAGTCGGCCTGTGGCCTGCTCGCCTATGTCGACCCTGTCACTCTTACCGTGAGGAAGTTCGAGGGCAATCCGGAGCACCCAGGCTCGCGCGGGCGCAACTGCGCCAAGGGGCCTGCGACCATCAACCAGGTGACCGATCCCGACCGCGTCCTATACCCGCTGCGAAGGGTGGGCAAGCGCGGCGAAGGCCGCTGGGAGCGTGTTTCGTGGGACGAAGCGCTCGACGACATAGCAGTCCGGATCCGCCGCGCTATCTCCGAGGGTCGCAACAACGAGGTGATGTGCCACATAGGGCGCCCTGGGGAGGACGGATACACCGAGCGGGTGCTCGCGTCGTGGGGCGTGGATGGTCACAACAGCCATACCAACGTGTGCTCGTCGGGCGGTCGGGCGGGCTACCACTGGTGGATGGGTATCGACCGCCCAAGCCCGGATTATTCCAATGCCAAGGTCATCTTCTTGGTGAGCTCGCATCTCGAGACGGGTCACTATTTCAACCCCCATGCTCAGCGCATTACCGAGGCCAGGGCCAACGGAGCCAAGGTGGTCGTTCTCGACACCAGACTGTCGAACACGGCAACCCACGCTGATCACTGGTTGTCACCCTGGCCTGGATCCGAAGCGGCAATATGCCTGGCCATAGCGAACTACCTGATCAGCTCCGGACACTATGACACGGAGTTCGTGCGGCGCTGGTGGAACTGGGAAGAGTTCCTGGAGGAGTGCCATCCGGAGCTTCCGGTCACATTCGAGGCGTTCCAGGCGGTCCTGGGCGAGATGTACGCCAAGTACACCTTCGACCTAGCTGCACGTGAGTCTGGTGTGCAAGCGTCCGTGCTCGAGGAGGTGGCAGAGCTGGTTGCCTCTGCGGGAACCAGGTTCGCCGCCCACAGCTGGCGCTCGGCGGCGGCGGGAAACCTGGGCGGTTGGCAGGTGTCGCGCAGCTTGTTCATGATATCGGCACTGCTCGGCGCCGTGGCCACACACGGCGGAACGTTCCCGAATGCCTGGAACAAATACGTGCCGCGCCCGATCCACGTCCCGCCACACCCGACTGTCTACAACGAGCTTTCCTGGCCACTCGACTACCCGCTTGCCATGAACGAGATGAGCTTCCTGCTGCCGCACCTGCTGCGGGAAGGTCGCGGGCGTCTGGACGTCTACTTCACGCGTGTCTACAACCCGGTGTGGACCAACCCCGACGGCTTCAGCTGGATCGAGATGTTGACGGACGAGTCCTTGGTCGGTTGCTATGTGGCGCTCACGCCCACATGGAACGAGTCGTCGTATTTCGCCGACTACGTGCTCCCCGTCGGTCTCGCCTCGGAGCGCCACGACCTGCACTCCTACGAGCAGTACGACGGGCAGTGGATAGCGTTCCGCCAGCCGGTGCTGCGGGCAGCGCGCGAGCGGCTGGGCGAGGTGGTGACCGATACCCGCCAGGTGAACCCGGGGGAGGTATGGGAGGAGAACGAGATGTGGATCGACCTCTCGTGGCGGATCGACCCCGACGGGAGTCTCGGTATCCGCAAGTACCACGAATCTGTGGCCCATCCTGGTGAGAAGTTGAGCGTGGAGGAGTACTACAGCTGGATATTCGACAATTCTGTGCCGGGTCTGCCCGAGGCCGCGCAGGCCGAGGGGCTGACGGCGCTGCAGTACATGCGACGCTATGGTGCGTTCGAGATCGCGCGGGGGATCGGTGCGCGCCACGAGGAGCCGGTCGGCGACGACGAGCTGGCCGGTGCGGCAGTGGGCGACCACGGTCGTGTGTACACGTCTTCACCGTCGCCCGCCTCGTCCAACGTCGTCCCTGTGGCTACGCCGGATCCGGATGCTGCCGGGCGGCGCCCGGTCGGGGTGGAGGTGGACGGAGTGGTGCGTCGGGGATTCCCCACACCTAGCGGCAAGCTGGAGTTCTGGTCGTCGACCCTTGCAGCTTGGGGACGTGGGGACGTGGCGGTGCCGACCTACATCCGCTCGCATGTGCATCGCGAGCAGCTTGGTCCGGAGCAGAAGGTGCTCATCTCTACTTTTCGCCTTCCAACTCAGATCCATACGCGCTCGGCGAACGCCAAGTGGCTGGACGAGCTCGCGCATACGAACCCTCTCTGGCTCCATCCTTCGGACGCCGAGCCAATGGGGGTGCAGACCGGCGATCCCCTGCGCGTCGAGACCGAGATCGGCCATTTCGTCCTGCGGGCATGGGTGACAGAGGGGATACGCCCTGGCGTGGTGGCCTGTAGTCATCACATGGGCCGCTGGAAGCTAGAGGGTCATTCTGGGCAGCGCCAGGCGATGGCAACGGTGGCTCTCGACCATCAGGGCACGAGGTGGGCCATTGACCGCCTGCGCGGAGTGGAGCCGTACGAGTCCTCCGATCCCGATACAGCCAGGATCTGGTGGACGGAGGTCGGGGTCCATCAGAACATGACGTTCCCCGTCCACCCTGACCCGGTGTCGGGCATGCACTGCTGGCACCAGGCTGTTCGGGTCAAGCGAGCGGAGCCTGGCGACAAGCCTGGAGACGTGGCTGTGGACACCGAGAAGGCGCATCAGGCCTTCCTGCGATGGCTCGAGATGGCCGATGGTGCCGAGCAGACCTCACCCGATGGGACGCGGCGTCCCTACTGGCTGATGCGCCCCCTGAAGCCGTCCCGTGAGGCATACCTACTGCCGCGCGTGCCATCGGGATCGCGCGCGACGTGACGCGGATGCCGGCGGTGAGCCCGGATGGCGGCTGCTGCGGGGAGCAGGCCAAGCCTCCAGCCGGGCTCCCTCAGGCCAGCACAGGTGTGGCCAGCACAGGTGTGGCCAGCACAGGTGTGGCCAGCACAGGTGTGGCCAGCACAGGTGTGGCCAGCACGGGTGTGGCCAGTGTGCTGCGGGCGCTTGCG
>JAJZJN010000098.1 GCA_021851165.1 Actinomycetes bacterium | reverse complement strand
CGGGCGCCAGTCTGCATCGAATGCCACATCGCGGCTGAAGACATCCATGGCCACATCAACCAGCACGGGGCCCGGCCGTCCGGAACGCGCCGTCGCAAAGGCCGCGTCGAGCACCCCTACCAATGCCTCCGGGCGCTCCACCCTCCACACCCGCTTACACCACGGCTCATACGCCCGGGCCTGATCCGCGTCCGCCCTAAGCAATGTCTCCATGTGCGCGTGACGGCCGAAGAAATAGCTCTGGACATTTCCGGTGAGCACGACCAGCGGAATGGAGTCAAGGCTCGCGTTCGCCACTCCCGTCAACGCATTGGTCAGCCCCGGCCCGAGATGGGTAAGAACAACCTGCACCTCCCCAGTCACACGGGCGAGTCCGTCGGCAGCATGGCCCGCCATCTGTTCATGATGCACGCCGACGAACCGGACAGGAGAATGCTCCAAGGCAGCCAGCACCGCGACGTTGGTATGTCCGCACAACCCGAACACCTGCCTGACCCCTTCGAGTTCGAGAACTCGGACCACCGCCTGAGCGCCTGTCATATGCTCCTTTGCCACGCTGTCCTCGCTCGAAACCATGCACACTCCTCTCTCGTGTCGCCTATGAGCATGTGGATCCAACTTGGCCGCACTGCCACCATCGAGTGGTCGCTTGACTGGAGGTCCGTAACTCCATATGATACGTAGACATGCGGCAGATGTCCACCCCTGAGGTAAGACACCGTTTGCCGGAGCCGTTCGCCCCCCTCCTTGTGTCTCCCCCCTACTCCTGGGAGTGGCGCGGCGAGCGGCTCCGGTGGACTCGGCGCTCCGTCACCCTCTTAGCGACGCCCGACAGCGTCGGTAACGCCCACATTGCAATAGGCATGGCACGCATCCCTGCCCGTCAGGCTGCTCCCTGGCACCGTCACACGGGCCACGAGGAATTCGTCTTCGTACTCGAGGGAAACGGCGAATTCTGCTGCGAACTGGTCCCACCCCAGCCGATCACGAGTGGATCGCTCAATGTAATCCCACCCGATCAATGGCACATGCATCGCGCCGCCCAGGACGAGGATCTCCTCTTCCTCTGGGGTTATGCCCCCCCGGGCATCCAACTCACGTCCTGACTCGAAGGAATGGCACCAGCGATGCCGATAGCCTCAGTCTTGCACCGCCTGCGGGGGCAACGTACCGAGCACCTGAGCAATCACACCGACCGCGTCCTCGACGCTTGTACGCGGAACCGACAAGCGAAGGTGCGCCCGACGGTAACCGGCACATCGGCGTAGGTAGAGATCATGGATCTCGCTCACCGTCAAGTCGCTGATAACAGGCCTCCCCCGCACGAGACCGGGGAGTTGCTCTCGCAACACTTTCCACGGAACATGAATATGAACTACGAGTGCCTGAGCAAGAAGGGGCCGGTAGTTGGCAGGCCGTTCGAACGACCCGCCACCAAGTGCCACCACGCACGGTGGGCTGGCGAGGGCTTGCGACACCGCCTCCTCTTCAAAACGTCGGAAGATCGCCTCGTCCTCGGCGAATATGTCTGGGATCAGCCGCCCGGCGGCGCGCTCCACCATCGAGTCCGTGTCGAGGAAGGGACGGCCGAGCACGTGCGCGAGCTGCCGCCCGACCGACGATTTTCCCGCTCCCATGAACCCAACGAGCGCTACCGTCCGCGCTGCGTAACGTGCTCCGGTAGCCATATGGACATCGGCGGCAACATCCTCTTCAGGCACTGACCACACAGTCATCGCCAGCGCACCACTGCCCCAGCAGCCCAACCCGAACCAGTATCAGTAGCCTGCACTAGTCACCACGTCAGCGTTTGCGTAGTCACAGGCCGTATCGAGCACGATGCACGTCTGCGAACGGATGTACCCTGGGAGCAGCGAGAGCCGGTCGATCACAAGACGTTGCAAATCGTTGAGCGACCAACAACGCACCTTGAGCAGCCAGTCAAAGTCTCCACTCACCGCGTGAGCTTCCTCGACCTCTTCGAGGTCACGGACCATCTGGCAGATCGCCTCGTAGTTCTCCGAGTTTTGCGCGACCCGTACAAGCAGGAACCCCGTGACCGGCAGCCCAACCGCACTCGGCTCGATACGCACGGCGCACTCCCTTACTACCCCGGACGTCCGCAGTCGCTCGAAGCGTTGCCTAGCCTCCCCGAGGGGGACCCCAGCATCGTTCGCGACACTGTCAAGCTCCGGTTCCACACCCTCGGCTAACCGGTGAATTATCCTCCGGTCCGCGTCATCGAGGGCAGTCCCTCTCGTCTCAGACATCCTTCACGCTCCTCGCCATTCTCGCGTTGGCACCCGGACGCGCCGTATGACTCTACCTATCGCCCAGCAGCGGGGCGTAGATTCAGACGCGCTCAACCAGCGTAGCGATCCCCTGCCCAACGCCGATGCACATTGTCGCAGCACCCTTCGTTCCTGGGGTTTGGGTAGCAAGCTGATGAACCAGAGTAGTAAGGATACGGGCCCCTGAACAGCCGAGCGGGTGACCGAGAGCAATGGCACCGCCGAGGGGGTTCACCTGGGAGACATCGAGGCCGAGCTCCCGGATAACCGCGAGACTCTGTGCCGCGAATGCCTCGTTCAGCTCCACCACTTCAAGCTCATCGAGCTTCCAGCGCGCCCTGGCCAGGGCCTTGCCCATAGCGGGAACCGGACCAATCCCCATTCTCCGTGGTTCTACCCCTGCGACTGCCGTCCCCACCACACGAACAATCGGCTCCAAGCCGAGCCGATCCACGGCTGCACCCGTCGCGAGCAGAACAGCAGCTGCTCCGTCGTTAATCGGGCTGGAATTCCCCGCAGTAACCGTCCCACCGCGCTTGAATACCGGTTGCAACCGTGCCAGCGCCTCAAGCGTCGTATCGGCACGTGGACACTCATCCACGCGCACTGTCACCGGTGCTTCTCCACCTCCATCCCCTTTCACCCGCCGGGCTACAGGGGTCGCGAGAGGGAGCACCTCCCCATCGAAACGACCGGCATCCCAGGCCGATACCGCCTTCCGGTGACTATCGAGGGCAAAGTGATCCTGATCCTCGCGGGTTATCCGGAACTCCTCAGCCAACACCTCCGCAGTTTGACCAAGCGAGATCGTGTGCTCCTCCGGCATCTGCGGATTCACCAGTCGCCAGCCAATTGTCGTGTCCACGATCTCCTGATGCCGGGGTAGCGCCTCCTCGGCCCTGGGAAGCACGAAGGGCGCGCGACTCATCGATTCAACGCCTCCGGCGATCGCTACTCCCCCTTCCCCGAAGGCCAGGGCTGCAGCAGCCTGGTTAACCGCTTGGAGGCTTGACCCGCAGAGACGGTTCACGGTCACGCCAGCGGTGCCGAAGGGCAGTCCTGCAAGCAACGACGCCATGCGCGCCACGTTGCGATTGTCCTCGCCAGCTTGGTTTGCCGCCCCGAACACGACGTCTTCGATCTCCCCGGGCGGGACGAGCTCGTTGCGCTCGAGGAGCGCTTGAAGCACCATCGCTGCCAAGTCGTCAGGGCGGACCCTAGACAGCCCCCCGCGATAACGGCCGATCGGTGTACGGCATGCGTCTACCACGTAGACATGCTGAGCGTTTACCACAACCCGCCCCCGGCGTGCCGGGCAAGAACATGCCAGGAGCAAGAAGCTCCTGGACCATCCTTTGACAGACACCTGACCCTGCTGTGATCGCCTCGATACTTATAGATATGCCGCACCGTAACAATCACAGCCTATAAACATACTGCTGACCGGACCACCTGTCAACCTAGCTATCATATGTTACTTCAGAGCATCGACTCGCCATACACGAGGTCTCTTAGGGCTCCTGACGGACGTTACAACCACCGGACACACTACTGAGCTGCAGACTTTGCCCCGGCTCAGCCTTACTTCTTGGCCGGCTCGTAGTAGGGGTTCGTCCCGTCTGCGTGATCCGTGACATCGACCACCGCAGTGACGGCAGGAACGGCATCTCTGATCGCGACCTCTATGCCCTGCGACAGCGTCACACGGGCCATCCCGCATCCCTGGCAGCCGCCGCTCAGGCGAAGGTACGCAATACCCTCGGACTCGTCGACAGCCACGAGGTCGGCCCGACCCCCATGGCTTGCGATGGACGGGTTGACGCTCTCATCGAGCACGGCCAGCACCATCCTGGCAATCTCCCCGGAGAGGTCTGCCTCGATCCCCTCGGGCAGCACCCCACCTGCTGGCCGGTTGGCCAGGCTGTCGGGTCGCGGCGGGGTGTTCGGGTTCAGGATCATGAGCCCCCCGCCGTCGGGACCGTCGTCGGAGAAGTCGAGCCTTGCCCCCTTAAGGCGCTCGACGCTCCTCCGCGGGATGACCACTGGCAGGTCGTCGTCGTGCTGGATGGTGTCATCGGGCGCAGCATCTGCCAGAGGCTCGAAGTAGATGTCATAGGCATACGCGCCGCCGCGGGACCCCGTGACCTCCACCCAGAGCGCCAGCCTGTCCGGGTCAGGCTCGTTCGACCTGGCGTCCAGGACGACAGAGCGCGCTCGCGGCGTTACGCTCAGAACAGGTTGGTACCCCTCGTCTCCATCCTCTACAAGCGACGGCGCAGGCTCGTTTACCATGGCATCCACCTCCTCGGGCCATCATAGGGCCATGGCCCGGGTCCTTCTGCTCGTACCCACCGCCGGTTACAGATCGGCCGACTTCCTGGACGCCGCGAGGCAGCTCGACATCGAGGTCATCGTCGCCTGCGACAGGGAGCCTCCCATGCCGCTACGACACCATCCCGAGACCCATGAGGCTTCCCCAGGAACAGACCCACACGGCACAGAGGCGGACGCCGCGGGCCGGATCCTCCAGATCTCGTTCGACGACGTCGACGGTGCTGTGGCGGATATCCTGGAGCTGGACGCGACACGACCCTTGGATGCCGTAGTTGCAGTTGACGACCAGGGGGTGCTCGTAGCGGCCGCGGCCGCCGAACGGCTCGGGTTGGCAGGCAACCCGCTCCAAGCAGTGGCTGCCTCACGCGACAAGGGCCTGATGCGCCAGCTCCTGCACGCGAGCGAGGTCCGTCAACCGATGTTCGCCGTCATCCCCGCCACCAGCACCAGCGAGCAGGCAGAGCAGCTGGCCGAGGTTGTCGGCTATCCGTGCGTCGTCAAGCCGGCAGGCCTCTCGGGCAGCCAGGGGGTGATACGAGCCGATACACCCGAGCAGCTGCGCACTGCATTCGAGCGCACGCGCCACATCGCGGATCGGGCCGGGCACGGCACCGATGCCCTGCTTGTAGAGCAGTTCATCCCCGGACCCGAAGTAGCTCTGGAGGGACTACTGCATGCGGGAGAGCTCGAGACGCTGGCTTTGTTCGACAAGCCCGACCCTCTGAACGGCCCATTCTTCGAAGAGACCATCTATGTGACGCCGAGCCGGATTTCCCCCGCCGATCAGCGCGCGGCGAAGGCGGCCATCCAGTCAGCCACGAGAGCAATGGGGCTTGCAAACGGTCCGGTTCATGCGGAGGTGCGTGTGTCGGGCGGGAGGGCTCACGTGATCGAGGTCGCCTCTCGCACGATCGGGGGCTTGTGCTCCAGGACGCTGTCGTTCACGAGCATCGCAGCGACAAGCCCGGCCAGAGGCGGCAGCGCCAGCCTCGAGCAGCTGGTTCTGGCAGAGGCCCTCGACCGCCGTCGGACGCCCGCCGGCAGCAGTAGGAGCATGTCGGGGCCACGTTCGCTACCAGGTAGCCTGCCACGCCTCGGAGGATCCGCAGGCGTTCTCATGATCCCGATTCCACGCGCCGGCCGGCTGGTCGCTATCGAAGGATGCCCTGAGGCGCTCGCCATACCCGGGGTTGTCGACATCCAAGTGACGGTACCGCTCGGCCACGCGGTCGCCCCCCCGCCGGAAGGGGACCGCTACCTGGGTTTCGTCTTCGCCCAGGGCCTTGACCCCGCCCAGGTCGAGGCAGCGCTTCGCCGGGCACTCTCAGTGCTGTCCGTGCGCATCGGCGCTGGACCCGGCGCTGGACCCGGCGCTGGTGCCCGCTAGGGTCGTAGGGATGCGCGTCCTCCTCGTGTCGACATACGAGCTTGGTCACCAGCCGATCCACGTCGCCTCCCCTGCATCCCGCCTAACGAGCGACGGTCATCAGGTGCGCTGCCTCGACCTGTCGGTAGACCCGATGGATCCCGAAGACGTGCAGTGGGCAGAGGTCATCGGTTTCTCTGTTCCAATGCACACGGCAATGCGCCTGGCCGTCGAGGCATGCACCGAGGTCAGGAGGATCGCTCCGTCGGCTCCAGTGTGCTTCTACGGGCTCTATGCCCTGGTGGACGCCGACTCCGGCGTGGCCGACAAGGCTATCGCCGGCGAATACGAGCCAGAGCTGGCCAAGTGGATCGCCGAGCTCGCCCAGACCTCGAACGAATCCGACGAAAGCACCCCGAGCGAGGCCCCGTCGATTGCCGATCCCGGGGTCGAAGCCCCGTTGATTGCAGTTCCATCAGGGACAGACCCGAGAGATACCCAGCAGCGCGTCATCGTGTCCATCGGTAAGGCCAGCGGCGACTTCGGATTGCCGGCACGCGAGCTGCTACCACCCCTGGAGCGCTATGCCCGTCTGGAAGCGGGTGGCGAACGCAGGCTCGCTGGCTACGTGGAGGCAAGCCACGGTTGCTCCCACAGGTGCAGGCATTGCCCTGTGCCAGTGGTGTACGACGGCCGAACACGCGTGGTGGGGATCGACGCCCTGCTCGCCGACATCGCTCAGCTAGTCGCCCATGGCGCCGAGCATCTGACATTCGGCGATCCAGATTTCCTGAACCGCCCTCGCCATGCCTGCCGGGCCGTCCAAGCGGTCCATGGGGCATTCCCGGACCTCACATTCGACGTGACTGTCAAGGTCGAGCACATCATCGCCCACAGCGGCCTCTGGCCATCCTTCCGGGATGCTGGATGCCTGTTCGTGGTGTCGGCATTCGAGTCCACGAGCGACCGGGTCCTCCGGATACTAGACAAGGGGCACTCCGCGCGAGACGAGTTCGCTGCGGTGAAGCTGCTTCGCGACGCCGGCATAGAGCCAAGGCCGTCCCTCCTGCCATTCACCCCGTGGAGCGAGCCACGGGATATCGTGGACTTGCTGGACTTCGTTGCGCGCTGCGACCTGGTCGGTAACATCGATCCGGTGCAGTTCGCCATCAGGCTGCTGGTCCCGCCCGGCTCCCTCCTTCTCACCGCAGGACTTCTCGACGGACTTCTCGACGGATACGATCCTGAGCACCTCGGATGGACGTGGCATTCGCACGACCAGAGGCTCGACACCCTCGCGGACGAGCTGGCTGCCATCGCCGCACAGGCCGGAGACGAGGCCTGGCCCCCTGCCGTCGCCTACACCGCCATACGGCACACTGCGCTTCAGGCGCTCGGATACGACCCTGGCATGCCCGAGGTGCGGGCCGACGAGACCCTGCGCTCCCCGTTGCCACCGGAGCTGCGCCCGCGCCTGTCCGAACCCTGGTTCTGCTGCGCGGAACCCACATGCACCCAGTTGGGGGCAGTGAGGCCGTTGGAGGCGGCTATGAACGCTGCTCCTGGCTAATCGGCAACTGAGAGGCAATCTGCCGCAGCTATAAGCCCCGGTTGGCCGATCGGTCCCCGACCCGTGCTATGGACGGATCGCGACCTCTATCCCCCCGTGGACACAGGCCAGGGATCACGGGCCGCACCCCGGTCAATCTGCCAGTGGGTCGTCCTCGTTCGAAGGCGGAGTACTGCCCGAGGCGGTAGCCCCGAGCAGCTCGTCGAGCTCGTCGTCTTCTGCCAGGCACCACGAAGCGTGCCGATCCTCAGGCTCGGCGCCACATTCGGGACACCGATGACCTGCGGTTGCCGTCGAGCGTTTCAAGCTGCGTGCCTCTTCGAAGCGGCGATGCCGACCCTTCTTCACAGCGACTCCTCCGTCGAACCGGGCCCCCGTCCCCGTCTATGGCCCGATGAGCACAGTGTACCCCGCCGCTGGAGGTTTCCCGCGGCGTTAGACCCCGGCACTAGAGTTTCGAGCATGTCAGAAGGGTTCGACCCGACCGAGATGGTAGGACGGTTCCGCCGGCGAGCAGAGGCTGTGCGCAATCGTGGCATGCCTCCCGTAGAGGGCCCCGAGCGCAGGATGCTCATAGAGCAGGCGCAGCTCGACTTCCAGGATTTTGCCATGATCGGCGATGCCGAGGCTTCCATCGAGGACGGCATACTCACCTTGCGCGTGGATCTCCGGCCGAAACCGGCCGATCACTGACCACTCAGGGTCATCCCCGTAATCGCGATCGTCTGTCCGGCTGCGACCCCGGGCAACCAATCCACGTCGGATCCGATGAACGCCACCGACTGGAGCATCCGCTGAAGGGTCGAGGCTATGGTCACCTCGCGCACCGGCTCCGCCAGCGCTCCACCGCGAATCATCAAGCCTTCCGCTCCGACCGAGAAGTCCCCGCTCACCGGGTTTACCCCTGAGTGGACCCCGGTCACCGACTGCACGTACATCCCATCACCCACACGCTGGACGATCTCGTCGAAACTCCCGCTTCCAGGTGCAAGTGACAGTGCCCTGCAGCCCGCGATCGGCGTGGACGAGTAACCACCTCGGACAGCCGATCCCGTCGAAGCGACGCCCGCTCGCCTGGCCGAGGTCGTGTCGAACACGAAACCCGCGAGAACACCCGAACCGATGAGCACGTTGCGTCGCGATGCCAGCCCTTCGGCGTCATAGGTGGACGCGCCGAAGGCCCGCGGGTCCGTGGGATCGTCGACCAGGGTCATGCCGGTTACCGCGACCTCCTCGCCCAGCCGGTCGGCGAAGAACGAGCGGCCCTTCGTGACAGATTCGCCAGACAACGCCGACGACACGACGGAGAGCACGGTCGAGGTGACTCGCGGGTCGAACACAATGGTGAACGTGCCGGAACGGGCCTTGGATGCCCCGATGAGGCGGGCAGCACGTTCGATGGCCTGGCGTGCCGCATGGTCGGGAACAAGCTCGCCCGGACCCCTGCCAACAGTGAAACCGGATCCGCTGTGGCTGTCGAGCCCTTCGCCGCATATGGCCGAAACCGACAGGTGACACGCGCTCCGGCAGGCAAAAGCCTCGATACCTCTTGAACTGACGACAGCAGCCTCAGCAATCACGTCCGAGTAGTCCGCAGACGGTACCTGGCGGACCCGAGAGTCACCCTTGCGGACCCGCCGTTCCAGATCCAATGCCATCTCGACCTTGTCACGAGTCGAGAGGCTGGCCAGCGACTCGTCCACCAGATCGAGCCAAACGGGCTCAACCCCATCGGGGGATGCCAGATCGACATGTTCATCAGGCGTGGCAAAGGACGCGTTGTCGCGGGCTTCGGCGAAAGTCCGCTCGACCACGCGCTCGTCGAGGGTGCCGGCATATGCGAACCCCTGCCTGCCTCCACGTAGCACCCGGATGCCCACCCCGGCCGACATCGCTTCAGACAGGGATTCCACCTCACCGTCGTATGCCCGCACATCGGTCTCGACGCCCTTGGTAGCGAAGACTTCGACCTCCTCGCCCAGCCCTGTCCAACCCACCACGCGGCGAGCGAGAAGAACCAGCTCGGAATCGCCCGGCAAGACGCGATCCCGCTGGAAGGCTGGATCAGCCATCGGCAGTACCTCCCATCGTGACCCCCGCTATGCGCAGGGTTGGCTGGCCGCAGCCCACCGACACATTCTGGCCGTCCTTGCCACAGGTGCCTGGTCCCATGGCGAAGTCTCCGGCGACGGCGTCGATCCGGCGCAGTACCTCAGGACCGTTACCGATCAGGTTCGAGTCCCGAAGCGGCTCTGTGATCCGGCCGTTCTCAATCAGGTAGGCCTCCGCCGTCCCGAAGACGAAGTCCCCGG
>JAJZJN010000097.1 GCA_021851165.1 Actinomycetes bacterium | reverse complement strand
TCGTACTCCTCGGGGCTAGGCCTCCTAGCTCTCGGTGTGAAGGTCCGTAGGTCCCGAACAATGTTTATAGATGCTGGTGTAGTTCTCGGGGCTGGGCTCGTGATAATGCTCGGCAGTGCGGGATTTCTAGGCCCCTTCGAGAGCTTCCTCGAGGTGCTGGCCAGCGGGCTAGCTGCGTGGGCCGGTGTCTTCCTTGCCGACATGTGGCTGGCCAGGAGAGCGGCGTCACGACATGTAGCCTCGCCGAGTCCAACACAGGAGCCCTTCACGCATCTCGCCGGGAATCACGTACGCGACCGGCTCGCCCGCCACTACCAGTCTCCTCCTCGCGTTGGTCTGGCCGGGACGACCGCATGGGCTGCCGGCACTGCAGTAGCGCTGGCAGCGACAGTATGCCCCTGGTTCAAGGGCCCACTTGCAATCGGGGTGCTCGCGGAGGCAAACGTGGGCTACGTCCTCGGCTTCGTCCTGGCGGCGGCCCTCTTCCTAGTCGTCGCGAAATCCACTGCCCGGAGCACCACGACCCTGGCATCCCAGCCCCCGCTCTGCGAGGACGCTGCAGTCTCTGGTATCCCGGAAACCCGGGCATCAGCGGTTCCTGGTGTCCTGGAGACCCGAGTCCCCGCACCCCCCCGGCCGCAGCGACTGGTTCTCGTCGGCAGCATCCTCGTCGACATCCTCGTCTACGTCGATCAGCTCCCTGACAGGGGCGGCGATACCTTCGCCGGCGCAAGACGGATATCCAGTGGCGGGGGGTTCAACGTGTTGAGCGCGGCCTGCCGGCTCGGCATGCCGGTCGCCTACGCAGGTCGGGTGGGAGACGGGGTGTTCGGGCGTCAGGTCGCACGTGATCTCGAGTCAGAGGGGATACCCATCCTCCTCGGGTTCACGCGAGGCGAGGACACCGGCTTCGACATCGGGATAGTCGAGGAGGATGGGGAGCGCACCTTCCTCACAGCTCCAGGCACCGAGTCGCGCCTCGACGAGGCCGAAATCGCACGCGTTCACCTCTCACCTGGTGATGCAGTGTACGTATCGGGCTACGACCTGCTCTACCCGGTCTCGGGACCGACCATCGCATCATGGCTGGGCCGGCTTCCCTCCGATCACATGGTCATAGTCGACCCGGGTCCTATCGCTCCCGTTGGCGCTCCCAATCACTTTCACGAGGTTCTGGGTCGCGTCGATCTCCTGAGCATGAATGCCCGCGAGGCATCCCTGCTCGCCCGGACGCCCGATCCTGCCACGGCAGCGCGAGAGATCTCCCACCTCATCGCGCCGGGTGGAACCGTCGTGGTGCGGATGGGCGCTGCCGGTTGCGTGGTGGCTGTAGCGGGAGCGGAGCCCATGGCGGTGCCAGGATTTCCAGCCATCGCGCTCGACACCACCGGTGCCGGTGATGTCCACGCCGGAGCGCTCATCGCCCGACTCGCCAACGGTGACGACATGGTAACCGCTGCCAAGGCCGCCAATGCGGCCGCAGCCTGGTCGGTGGAGCATGCCGGCGGAGCGACCGGCCCCAGACCCGAAGATCTCGAATCTCTCCTGGACGTTACACGAGGTTGGGGCGCCAACACCTGATCAACTCGGAGGAATCATAGGAAGGTTCCTGACCTCCACGGCCAGCCTCCCAGGACATCCGGGCCGTCCGAGCGCTTCTACGCTCCCGGGCACGGGCACCTCCCTGCGGACATAGGCGAGACCCACCATCGCCTGCATGCCGGGCGACCACGCCGCAGACGTCACCCGCCCGGCATCCCTGGCCTCGTTCCCGCGCCCCTGCCAGCACAGCTCCGTTCCAGCTGCAAGGCAGCCCAACGCCACAGATCTACCTGCGACCACCCCCTGTAGGCGGCGCGGCACCCGGTTGGCTCGAGCATCGAGGCGCGCTACGAGCTCCTGACCCGTATAGCAACCCTTCGTCATGCTGACGCAGTTATCGATCAGACCCGCCTCGGTGGGAATCGTCCGACCATCCAGCTCGGCCCCCATGACCGGCAGGCCAGCCTCAATGCGCACCGCATCCCACGCCGTATCCATGCACCGCCTCACGCCAGATGGCACCTCTGGAGTCTCCCCGACCAAGTCAACCCCGACTATCTGGGGCCATGGCACGTCAAGAACCAATGCAGTTCCGGCTGGCAGTTGAGCCCTGTCGATCAGCTCGAGGACCTTCGCCCCGCGCAGGGAGATCACCCGCCAAGAGCGCCGCTCCATGGTCACGCGCACCCGCAGCATGAACCGGCGCAGGCGCCCTTCCAGATGATCACCCCAGCCACCCGCCACATCCACCAACAACTCCGCGTCACCGGACCTCGTGACCCGCACCATGGAGTTGATCTTGCCCTGGGGCTCGAGCACGAGTGCGTCCACCGATTGCCCGGGCTCCAGCGAGGAAAGATCCTGTGAGCACTGCCCCTGCATGTAGTCGAGCGCGTCTGGGCCCGACAGCACCAGGAAGTCACGAACAGCCTCGAACGCCGCGGCTCCCTCACGCATCTCGCGATAATCGGCGTCATAGAGGCTTCCGAGTGGTCCTGATGTGCTCAAGGCCCCGCTGCCTCGCCAATTTCGGCGGCCGGACGGGGCTCGGGGGCATGTGTGTCGCGTGCTCGCGGGTTCCGCTCCGCACCCGCCGTACGATCCACGACCAGGTCCTGGTGCTCGCCCCGTAGAATGGTCATGGCCCGTGCAGGACCCACTGCGGCAAGGAGGGCCGCCGCCTTGTTCAGGCATTCCGCGTCCTCCTCGGCTGGATCGCTGTCGGCTACGATGCCGGCTCCCGCCTGGATCGATGCACGACCATCAGGTGCCACGATCATCGTGCGTATAGCTATGGCCGTATCAAGGTTCCCGGAGAAGTC
Organism: Actinomycetes bacterium; assembly: GCA_021851165.1. Lineage (GTDB taxonomy): Bacteria > Actinomycetota > Acidimicrobiia > Acidimicrobiales > JAJZJN01 > JAJZJN01. The sequence continues at coordinate 7,031 of JAJZJN010000097.1, read as the reverse complement.
AAAATACCCGACCACCCCTCCGTACACACCCCGCTTGGTCACCTCCAGCTCATCGATGATCTGCATTGCTCGCACCTTCGGAGCTCCCGAGAGCGTTCCGGCGGGCATGGTTGCCCGGAGCACGTCCACCGGCCCCTTGCCCGCCGAGAGCCGCCCGGATACCTGTGAGGTCAGGTGCATGACATGGCTGTAGCGCTCCACGGTCATCAGCTCGTCGACCCGCTCGCTACCATAGTCGACCACTCGCCCCACGTCATTGCGCGCCAGGTCGACGAGCATGACATGCTCGGCAAGTTCCTTCGGGTTCTCTGCCAGCTCACCCGCGAGACGCACGTCCTCCGATGGCGTCGATCCCCGCCTTCGCGTCCCGGCTATAGGACGTGACACAACGACTCCATCTCGTAGCCGAACCATCGGCTCGGGTGAGGAGCCGACCACACTCAACGATGGTGTCCGCAGGAAATACAGGTAGGGGCTCGGGTTGACCACCCTCAGTACCCTGTACACGTCGAACGGCTCTGCCTCGAGATTCATGTCGAAGCGCTGCGAGATGACCACTTGGAACACGTCACCAGCCGTTATGTGATCCTTTGCAACATCAACTGCCGCCATGTACTGGGCTGATGACATGCTCCGGCGTACCTCCGGCCATCCTGCGCTACCCCCGGCCTCAGGGATCGCGAAGGGGGGCTCGATCACTGGGCTCGTAAGCTCTTCGGCCAGTCCATCGAGACGAGATCGCGCCGCGTCAAAGGACCTGGCTGCATCGGATCGGCTCAGCCCTCGGCCCGTGGGCACGTTGTCGATCAACACGACACGCTGGCGCCAATGGTCGAACGCGCATATCTGCCCGATAACCATCAGTGTCGCGTCTGGAAAGCCGAGGTCGTCTACCGGTGCTTCCCCGAGTGCTTCCACCTCGCGCACCACGTCGTAGCCGAGATAGCCGACCAGTCCGCTATGAAGTGGCGGAAGGCTCTCGATCCTGGGAACGCGATACTCCGTCAGGAGGGCATCGAGGGTTGCCAGAATGCCCTGAGAGGTCCGCTCGGCCACATGGGCAGGGAGATCGATCGCACCCTGGACACTCACCATGCCGCCTTCGGACACGATAGTCGCGAGTGAACTGCGCCCTACGAACGAGTAGCGCCCCCACCGCTCTCCCCCCTCCACCGACTCGAGCAGGTAGCCCGGTGCATCTCCGACCACTCCGGCAAAGGCACCTACAGGAGTGATGGTGTCGGCAAGGATCTCTCGCCACACCGGCACCACCCGGTAACGGCCGGCAAGCTCGACGAACTCCTCACGACTGAGCTCGCCCGAGCCCTGGCCTGGCGCATCGGTCACGCGCTACAGCCCCCTGTAGCACCATTCGCAGCTGTGTCACCAAACGCCCGGTAGAAACAGCTTCTCTCACCAGTGTGACACGCCCCGCGCCCATCCTGGTCGACCATCACCAGGACAACATCGCCGTCGCAGTCGTAGCGGACCTCGCGTACCCACTGGCGGTCTCCTGAGGTCTCTCCCTTGCACCAGTACTCCTTCCGGCTCCTGCTCCAGAACCATGTCCTGCCGCTGGACAGCGTCCGGCGCAGTGCCTCGGCATCCATCCACGCCAGCATGAGCACGGTCCTGTCGGACGCGTCCTGCACGATCGCCGGCAGCAACCCGTTGGCGTCAAACGAAACCTTCCCGAGGTCCTCCTCGCTGAACGAGATCGGTGCGGCCACTCGAGCGGAGACCGCCTCCGGCCCCGCTGGGGCCTGGTTTGACGCTGGGGCCTGGTTTGACGCTGGGGCCTGGTTTGACGCTGGCACTTCTTCCTCCGTTCCGACAATTCTCACAGGTAAAGACCCGTCCCGCCGTCCATGTGCTGCGACGCGACCGCGTGGACATCGCGTTCGCGGAGGATCACGTACTCCTCTCCTTTGACCTCTACCTCGAAGCGGTCATCAGGATTGAACAGAACTCGGTCACCAACCTTGATAGTGCGGACGTGGGGACCCACCGCCACCACTTCCGCCCAAGAAAGCCTACGCGAGACCTGTGCCGTAGCAGGAATCAGTATGCCCGCGCGCGAACGCCGCTCCCCCTCGGCCTGGACCTGACGAGCCAGCACCCGGTCGGAGAGCATCGTGATCGGCTGGGTGGACGGTGAACTATCCACACCGGCACGGTACCGCATTGCCGGAGCCGTCCTGACCACTCATGTGCTCCCGCCAGGCGGGCGGACGACGACTCCGCGCGAGCGAAGGTACTCCTTGGCCTCTGCAATGGTGTGCTCGCGCAAGTGGAATATGGATGCAGCGAGCAGGCCATCGGCCCCGCCAAGCAGTGCACCGTCAACCAAGTGCTGTAGCGTACCAACGCCTCCGGAAGCGATGACCGGAACGCTCACCTGGCTGGACACCTCACGTGTGAGGTCGATGTCGAAGCCATCCCTGGTCCCGTCACGATCCATGGAGGTGAGCAGTATCTCTCCGGCGCCCATGGAAACACAGTGCTGCGCCCACTCGATTGCATCCTTGCCCGAGCGCCGCCTGCCACCGTGGGTATACACCTCCCACCCCTCGGGAGGTTTCTCCACGTCGTGACGGACGGCTGCATCCGGCACCCTTCTGCGCGCATCGATCGCGACCACCACGCACTGTGCACCGAACTCGTTAGCCATCTCGCTCACGAGGTCTGGATTGTCGACCGCCGCAGTGTTGACCGCCACCTTGTCAGCTCCCGCCCGAAGCAGCCTCCTGGCGTCGGTTGGGCTTCGCACGCCGCCTCCGACCGTGAAGGGTATGAAGACCTCCTCCGCCGTTCGTGACACGATGTCGAGCATCGTGTCACGCTCTTCAGAAGACGCCGTTATATCCAAGAAGACGAGCTCGTCTGCTCCCTCGGCATCGTAGCGGGCCGCCAGTTCGACTGGATCTCCGGCATCGCGCAGCCCCACGAACCTCACGCCCTTCACCACACGCCCTGCGTCAACGTCAAGGCATGGGATCACCCGTACGGCGTGCATGCCTTCAGCGCCTCGGCGATGTCCAAGCTACCGGCAACCAGTGCCTTGCCTACGATGGCCCCCGCTAGGAACCGGCCCTCAGTGCTGATCGACCTCAGCCTTCGCAGGTCGTCGGCAGAGCGCACTCCTCCGGACGCGATGACCGGATGGGCAGTTCCACCTAGGGCTTCTCCTAGACCATCCAGGTCAGGGCCTTCCAACATCCCATCACGTTCGATGGAAGTGACCACTACGGCCGCCAGCGGCACCGCCTCGAGACCCGACAGCAGCTCCCCCACCGTCACAGGGGCAGTGGTCTGCCAGCCGGCCACGGCGACCTGGCCCGAGGGACCACGGTGGTCTATCGCGACCCCGACACGGCCTGGGTAACGACATGCCAGTCGCTCGACCAGCGCTGGATCACGCACCGCCGCTGTCCCGAGGATCACCCGGTCCACACCTCCGTCAATCAGCTGCTCCACGTCCTTCTCCGAGCGGATGCCCCCCCCGGTCTGAATCGACGCGTCCACCTGGGAAGCTATCTCGAGCACTGTGGATCGGTTGATCGCCTGGCCAGTCCTCGCCCCGTCGAGGTCGACAACGTGAATCCATCGGGCTCCTGCATCGGCGAAGCGCCGCGCGAGCTCTACGGGATCCCCGTAGCTCTGCTCGCGTTCGAAATCACCTTGGACCAGGCGGACTGCCCTGCCGTCACGGAGGTCCACCGCGGGGAACAGGTCCACCTAAGCCACCGCCTCGATGCACGCGGCAACGAAGTTACCCAGAATAGCGAGCCCCGTAGGACCAGACTTCTCGGGATGGAACTGCGTTCCCCACATGCGATCCCGCTCGATCGCCGCGACCACTCGCCCTCCATAATCAACCGTTGCCACCACCTCCGGCGACCATTCCGGAGCGTACGAGTGGACAAAGTAGACCCAGCTCTCCCCAGTGAGCCCGGCCAGCAGGGAGCTCGATCCACCGGGTACCTGCTCCAGGCGGTTCCACTGCATCTGAGGGACCTTCACCTCTCCGCCGAGCGCGCGCACCACTCCCGGCAGGATCCCGAGTCCCGCCACACCAGGATCCTCCTCGGATCCCTCGTAGAGCAGTTGGAGACCTATGCAGATGCCGAGGAACGGGGTCCCGCGTCCGATCGCGTCGGCTACTGGCTCTCCGAGCCCACTCGAGCGCAGCGCCTGTGCACAGCGCCCGAATGCGCCGACCCCGGGCAGCACCACACCGGCCGCACCAGCCACCTCATCCGGATCGCTCGTCAGCTTCGCGGCACCACCAGCACGGCATATGGCCTTCTCTGCCGAGCGGAGGTTGCCGATGCCGTAGTCGACCACCGCGATCATGTTGGTCAAAGCATACCCTTGGTGGACGGTATTACCGATCCCTCGCGTTGCAATGCATCTCTCAAGCACCTCGCTGCGGCCTTGAAGGATGCCTCCAGGATGTGATGAGTATTCCGGCCGGAGCGCATCACAACATGAAGCGTGATGCCGCTCGCCGTCACGAAAGCCCTCCAGAACTCCTCAGCGAGCTGAGGATCGAACGGGGGGTTGCCGAGAGGAGGCGTGTCAGTGGGAAACTCCAGTCCATAGGAAAGGTAGGGTCGCCCCGACAGGTCCAGGGCCACTTCCACCAGGGCCTCGTCGAGCGGCAGCGCGATGGAGGCGAAGCGTCGCACGCCGGCCTTGTCGGCCATGGCCTTGGCCAGCACCGCTCCGAGAACAATGCCAACATCCTCAACTGTGTGGTGGGCATCCACCTCGAGGTCGCCCGTGGCCCTGATAGAAAGGCCGAATCCCCCATGACGGCCTAGCTGCGCGAGCATGTGGTCGAAGAAGGGAAGTCCGGTGCTGACCTCTACCGACCCGGGCGCTGCGCACCCGTTGCACCCGGGGCCGTCGATGCAGAGCTCGACCTCGACAGTGGTCTCCTTCGAGTGCCGCTCCTGGCGCGCGTAGCGTCCACCGTGCTGATCCGACAATCCGGCTTCAGATCCCACCAGCGACTCCTCCGAGGCTGTGGCGAAGAGCGGACAGGAACCTGTCATTCTCCTCTTCGGTGCCTATGGTAACCCTAAGACAGTTGTCGAGGCCCGGCCAGGATGAGCAATCCCTGACCAGCACCGAAGCAGCGAGCAGGTCATCCCATACGTCGCGGGCAGATCGTTCGAGGGGACGGAACAATATGAAGTTCGCATCCGATGGCCACTGGCGCAGCGGCAGGTCTCCGAGCGACGCGGCCACCCGATTGCGCTCGCCCACGAGCCAACTGACCCGCTGCTCCATCTCGGCGCGATAGTGCAGCGCCAGGCGCCCAGCCGCCTGGACCACCGCGTCAAGGTGATAGGGAAGTGCCACGAGCTCGCAGGCCTGCACCACCGACGGATCGGCCACCAGATAGCCAAGCCTGCACGCAGCCATGGACCAGGTCTTGGAAAACGTGCGGACCACCACCAGCCTGTCGAGGCTTCCCTCCTGTATGCCTGGGTCGTCGAGAGCGCTCCACGGGGCAAATTGCCCGTACGCCTCGTCTACAACCACCAGTCCCGGAGCCGTCGATGCGACATGCGTCACGAGGTCCCGAGGCTCGGCTCGGCCCGTTGGATTATTCGGCGAGGCAAGGAACACCAGGACCGGCTCGGCGGACCTGAGTATCTCTTCCATCGACTCCAGGTCGATGCGATGGTCCGCGTCACGCCAGCCGGTGACGACCTCGGTTCCGGTCAACATGGCTATGTGCCTGTGGAGCGCATAGGTGGGCTCGAAGACCGCGGCCCGACGACCCGGACCCCCATAGGCCAGCAGCAGGCACTGCAGAACCTCGTTCGAGCCTTTCGCACAGAAGACCTGCTCAGGGCCTACGCCGTGAATCCTCCCCAGCGCGGTCCGCAGATCGACAGCGCTACGGTCTGGATAGCGATTGAACGCGATACGCCCCATCTCGTCGCGAAGCTCAGCCAGCCACGCCTCGGGAGGGGCAAGGGGAGACTCGTTCGTATTGAGACGCACCTCCACATCGACCTGTGGCGAGTGGTACCCCTCCAAGCCAACCAGATCCCCACGCAGCTCTACCTGCGGCCTTCTCAAGGCTCTACCCCACGCTCGAGACGCAGTCTGATCGACTGACCGTGAGCCCCCAGCCCCTCGGCATCCGCGATAAGCGCAGCAGCAGGTCCGATAGCAGCGAGACCGTCGTAGTCGAGCTCGACGGCGTGGATGTGAACCTGGAAGTCGTCCACTCTGAGCGCAGACGCGAACCGGGCTGTCCGGGCGGTAGGCAGGACGTGGTTGGGTCCGGCGACGTAGTCCCCAACGCTCGCCGGCGCCCATGGTCCCAGGAACACCGCTCCAGCAGCGCGCACCAGGGGCAACAACGCCACGGCATCGTCAACCATGAGCTCGAGATGCTCGGGGGCGACCTCGTTGGCAACCGCGACTGCCGCCTCAGGCCCGTCGACCAGCACCGAAACTCCTCCCGTCGAGAACGTGGAGCGAAGATCCTCCCGCCTCGGCGACGCCTCGACCAGCCGCGCCACCTCGCTGGCCACGGCGTCGGCGACATCAGCCGACCACGTAACCAGCCAGGCCATTCCGTCGGGCCCGTGCTCGGCTTGAACCACGAGGTCGACCGCAGCCCAGCGAGGATCCACGGATGCATCCGCTATGACCACGACCTCGGACGGCCCGGCGAACGCCGATGGTATCCCCACGAGCCCCGATACCTGGCGCTTGGCCTCGGCCACGTAGCTGTTGCCAGGTCCGGCAATCACCTCTACCGCACGCACTGACTCGGTCCCGAATGCCATAGCGCCGACAGCCTGCGCCCCGCCGATGCGGTAGACCTCATCGATCCCCGCCACGGCAGCGGCAGCCAGGGTCTCGTCGGCGACCTCACCGTCTGGCCCGGGTGGAACGCACAGAGCCAGCTCCTTCACGCCTGCAACCCGTGCCGGGGCAGCGCACATGAGAACCGTGGAGGGGTAGCGAGCCCTACCACCCGGGGCGTACAAGCCCGCACG
>JAJZJN010000096.1 GCA_021851165.1 Actinomycetes bacterium | reverse complement strand
CCCATGGGCACGAGGGGCGGCGGCGGCTTACCGAGGCGACGACGTGGGCGTCCATCTAACGCTCAACGCCGAGTACGACCTTTACCGCTGGGGGCCAATCACCCAGGCTCCGTCCCTACTCGACGGGGATGGCGGCTTCCCACGCACCGTCACGGACGTATGGGATCACGCAGACCTCGACGAGGTCAGGCGGGAATGCCGAGCACAGATCGAAAGGGCCATCATCTGGGGCTTCGATGTAACCCATCTCGACTCACACATGAACACCATGCAGCTGAAGCCCGAGTTCTTCGACATATACCTTGACCTCGCTATCGAGTTCGAACTGCCTATCCGCCTATGCGGACCCGGCACCGAAGCCGCTGTCGGCTTCCCGTTCCGCCACTTGGCTGCCGAGGAGGGTGTCCTGTTCCCCGATGACTTCGTCTTCGTGCCCGGCATCGGCAGCCGCATGGCGCTGCTGGATGCCGTGCCCAACTTGCGCCCGGGAGTTACCGAGGCCTACCTCCATCCTTCGGTCGACAGCACCGAGCTCAGGGCAATGGCCCCTGACTGGGCTGGGCGCGTCGATGACCATCACCTGCTAACGGACAGCGTGGAGCTCCGGTCGGCCATAGAGGAGGCGGGGGCGTATCTGATCGGATATAGAGAGCTTCGCGACCTGATGCGAGCGCGGAGATAGCCTATGCCGGGATACCGGCAATACGCTTCAAGCCATGCAATGCCACAGCCCGTTGCGATCGGAACGCTACCCTTGGAATGAACGAGCATGCGGCACCTGCGCATTGCAAGGATGCTTGGCGACAAGAGAGAGACCTGAGGACCATGGAAATGCAGCTCGGAGAAGCCGTGCCGTCAGCACAAGCTACTGCAGCTCGGCGCGGACTTCGTATCCCGGGCGTGATACTGATCGGCCATAGTCCGACAGGATCGGTTTACGCTCCCGGAGTCCATCTGGTATTCGACCACCGAGGTGTGGGGGTGGCGAGCAATGCCATTGATCTGCCACGCGTGCTCCCCTGGGACTCCCTTCACGGTTACCATGTCGATCCGTGGCAAGGCGACAACGGTGCGTCGGGTAACGCCCTACTGGCTCCGTCGGGAGCGCTGGTAGTCATCGAAACGAAGCAGGGTGCCTACCGCTTCATAGTTCCGGGCGCGCAAGCAACCGCTCTCGGCCAGCAGATAGGCAACCTGGCGAGCACCTACCGAGAACGCAGGCAGGCTGCAGCCGACGAGGAACCCGCTGCGCAGCGTACTCGGGCGTCCGCCTACGAACGCTGGCAGCCGGTCCTGGTCGTTATCCTCGTAATCGTCGTAGCCACCGCTGTCGCATTGATACTGGCCCAAAGCGCAGGGGCAATCCACATATCTTTCCTCGGCAGCGACACCGCATCAACGATTCCACCACTCGCGTGGACTAGACAGACAGCAGAAGCACTCCGCTGACCAGCACCCGATAAGCCGGCGCTGGACCGGCAGGCAGTCGGCCGATCAGTACTCCGTGATAGCCGATATCTCGGCCTGAAGCTTCTTGTACTCGGGCGAGTTGGTTATGGGCAGCAGAGACATGATCTTGGCCATGTTGCCGGTTACCTTCACCTTGCCCTGCATGAACGCAGCATTGGCGTCCAACTCCCCCTTCTGGATCTTCATCGCGTCCGAGTAGCCTGTCGTAAGCGTCACCTCGGAGTCCTCCAACGTCCCCAGGCGGCTTTCCACTATCTTGCCGTCGGTGAGGATCCAGTAGTAGCTGATGTCGCCGTCCGGCCCCCCGGTAACGACATACTGCATCCGGGCGGACGCCCCAGGATGCTCTGGCTGGCTCTCCGCCATCTCACGGGTCTGGTCCAGCCACTCCTGAGTCAACCACTTGGACATCTACGTTCCTCCTGATCTTCTAGCTAGGGACACTTGCATTCCGGGCGTCCTTCACGAACCCCAATCACGCCATACCGGTCGCAACCGGCGGGTAACTATCTGCTATGGGTCTACCTCGTGGAGACCCGGTAACGCAAGACCACGGCTGGTATCGCGACACCTCACGCTACGCGTGATGGAGCAGTGACCCCGATCACGCCCGGGCCATGCCTACACAGCGCGTGACACTGGGCAACCTCCCGCCCTTACGGACCGGAGCCTCTGGCCACGACTGCTCAGTAACCTCCTGCAGTAGTCGTGGACGGCGATATCGTCGGCGTGCTCGTGACCAGATCACCCGTCGAGGCGACCACATACCAGTGCCCCTTCGGAGGGCTCGCACCTGCTGGAAAGCTGATGCCCTCGCCGTTCGTGGCACCTGGAGAATGGTCGCCGCTGTAGATATACAGAGGATGACCGTTATAGGTTACCTGACGCTGGCCATCGGAAAGCAGGATAGTCCCGAGCAGGGTGGCCACCACGTTGCGACCCGGTACCGGCGTCCCCGTCACGGTCAACGGCGGCCAGATGCTGAGGCAGCCTCCTGTGCAAGCCGTCGTGGTCGGGGTATCCGCTGTCAAGCCGTACACGGTGTAGCCGGACGCTGTGGTCAGGATCTCGCCGTACTTGGAAGAGCTTGCCACCACTGTGGCCTTAGCCTGAGAGGCTTGAGTCGCTAGCGATCCGGCCTTCGCAGGTGGTGCCGCCGGTGCCCCAGGCGGCGGGGCCGAGGCACACGCTGCGAGGAACATCCCACCCGCCAGAATGGCTGCAACACCCCGACCGGATCTCTTCATGTGGTGCAGCGCAGCCGGGCAACCATCCACGGCCACGTGCGCAAGTCCTTCGCGTACTAGGCCCATGGCTGGATGATATCGGTGTCATCGTCCTGATCGACCGCGCCCGTCCACCTGTGACGCGTAACCCGAGGGCCCCGGCCATCCATAGTACGCAAGCCGTTGCGTGCTCTGGGTGGGCCATAGGCCCAGGCGCCACGCAGGAGGACTCCGGCCTCGGACCGCGGAGCAGAACTGCTCAGAACAGCAGCGTAGCCTTGTGCGCGAAGTCGACCACGGGGCCGGGTGCTATCCCGAAGACCACCGTAACCGCCAGGCACAGCCCGATGGCTATCGCAACCCCCACAGGCACCACGTCGGCAGGCGTCACATCGCCAGGCACAACCTCCGCAGGCACCACATCGGCGTCCTGCGCTTCCGCATCGCTGGACGCGCCAGCCGAGCTGTCCGCTGTGACGCCGGCACCTTCCAGCCCCGCCGCGTGCGCGGACGCATCCAGCGTGCCCGGAAGCGCTCCGGCCATGGCAAACCGGGGCAGCCCCAGGTCGTCCGTCTCAGGCAGCGCCACGGCACCGTCGTCCGGCTGGGTCGGCACGTACATCAGGATGATCACACGCAGGTAGAAGAAGGCCGCTATGCCTGCCGACAGCATGGCTACGACCGCGAGCACCGTAGAATGCGCCGCGACGGCAGCGCTGATCACCTCCAGCTTTGCCAGGAACCCCGTGGTGAACGGGATACCGGCTTGGGCCATCAGCAGCACCGCCAGCGATGCCGCCAACCATGGACGCTTGGAACCCAGCCCCCGGTAGTTGTCGATGTCATGGCGTGAGTCGCCCTGCCCACCTACCACCCCTACCACGGCAAAGGCACCTATGACCATGAAGGTGTAGACGAACAGGTAGTACAGCGAGCTCGATACGCCACGGCTCGTGGCAGCCTCCAAGCCGAGCAGCACGAAGCCGGCATGGTTGATCGACGAATATGCCAGCATACGCTTGATGTCCCGCTGGACCAACGCCATCAGGGCTCCAGCCAGCAGCGTCAGGGCTGCCAACACCCATACCGCGGGCTGCCAGTCGGCGCGCAGCAACCCGAAGGACGACACGAACACGCGCAGCAGCGCTGCGAAGCCGCCTACTTTCGCCACTGCAGCCATGAATCCCGTGACAGGGGTCGGCGACCCCTGGTACACGTCAGGCGTCCACAGGTGGAACGGAACCGCTGCAACCTTGAACCCGAATCCTGCAAGCAACAGCGCTATGCCGGCCAGGAGCAGACCGTTGTGCAGGATCACGTTCTGGGCGAGGAAGTTCGCTATCTGCGGCAGGTTCGTGGTCCCCGTGGCACCATAGACAAGCGCTATGCCGTACAGGAACACCGCCGAGGAGAACCCGCCCAACACGAAGTACTTGAGCGCAGCCTCACCCGACTCCGCCCGGCGGGTGTTGAACGCGGCCAGCACGTACAGCGAGATCGAGAGAATCTCCAGACCCAGGAACACGACTATGAGATCGTCGGCTGCCCCCATGACCATAGCCCCCATGGCAGACACCATCATGAGCACATGCAGCTCCGGACCCGCCATCCGCTCGCGCTGAAGCCAGCCTTCCGCCACGAGTGCCGTCAGGATCAGAGCAGAGGAGACCAGGACGTTAACCAGAACGCTGAACCCGTCGTACGCGACGGCTCCGGCAACCTCGACCTTCGGGCCGTGGGCTGATACCTCGTGCCATTGGACCAGAGCCGCTATCAGCGCAGCGCCTGATATCAGCACCGTCCAGCCCGCCGCTGCACCAGGAGTCATCATCCGGCGCCGCAGCGATGACACGAGCAGGACCAGCAACGCTCCGCCCAGCAGGATCAGCTCTGGAAGGATGGAGAGATAGTCGATGTGTGGGAGCTTCAGGGTCTGGTCGACCGCTGTGGCAAGGTCGGGAATCACGGGAACCTCCTGAAGCCGGCTCCGGTCGTGGAACTGCTAACGACCGCCGCGTGACCGTTTGATCCGGTAGCTTGACTACTCGAAGCGGTCGATTGGCCGTTCATGGCCGTCGCAGTCGCAGCGACAGCCGCCGACCGGTGCTTGACTGCCGGATCCACCGCCAGCCTGTGAGACGGCCCTGGAACCGGCTGGGTGGTGCCGGTCGCCCGGTCCACATGAGCGACCAGGCGCTCCACGGAGGGTGTGATCCGGTCGAGTACCGGCTTCGGGTAGACACCCAGGAAGACTATGAGCGCGACCAGCGGAGCCACCACCAGTCCCTCACGCCATGTCAGGTCTGGCGTGGATGCATCAGCTTCGGTCGCCTTGCCGTGGAACACCTGCTGGAAAGCCCACAGCAGGTACAGCGCCGACAGCACCACGCCTACGGTGGCCACGATCGCCCACCAGCGGTGCGTGATGAAGGTTCCCGCCAGTACGAGGAACTCACCCACGAACCCGTTGAGCCCGGGCAGTCCGATAGACGCCAGCATCACGACCGTGAACACCCCGGCAAGTATCGGCGCTGGCCGCTGCAAACCATGCAGCCCGGTGATCTGCCAGGTTCCCCGTCGGCTGTATATCCAACCGATCAGAAGGAACAACGCCGCTGTGACAAGACCGTGGTTGACCATCTGCAGGACTCCGCCGGTCATGGCCTCGGTGGTGAGAGCGAAGGTCCCCAGCACGATGAACCCCAGATGCGCAAGAGAGGAGTATGCAACGAGACGCTTCAGGTCCCGCTGGGCGCACGCCACTATGGCGCCGTAGAGGATGCCCACGACCCCGAGGGTAAGAAGCACAGGGGCCAGATCTACCACCGCCCTCGGGAACAGTGTCAGGTCGAACCGGATGATCCCGTAGGTCCCGAGCTTCGCCATGACAGCGGCCAGCACTACTGACCCGGTGGTCGGTGACTGGGCATAGGCATCGGGGGACCAGGTGTGGAACGGGAATATGGGAGCCTTCACCGCGAATGCAGCCGTGAACCCTAGGAACAGCAGGACCTGCGCGGTCAGGCTGAGGTGGGTGTGGCTCAACTTGACCAGGTCGAAGGTGAGCACGCCTGTCTGCTGCTGATGGATAACCGCAACGGCCACTATCGCCACCAGCATGAATGCTGAAGCAGCGAAGGTATATACAAAGAACTTCATTGCGGCATAGTTGCGCCGCTCGTGGCCCCAGCCTGCGATTATGAAGTACACGGGCACCAAGGTGAGCTCGAAGAACAAGAAGAAGACGACCAGGTCGAGGGCCACGAAGCTTCCCATGCACCCGGCTTCGAGCAGGAGAACCCAGGCGACGAACGAACGCTGGTTGTGCCGGATCCTGGCCCCGAGCAGCGCCAGCGGGAACAGCACCGCGGCCATGAGCACGAGGAACACCGATATCCCGTCCACACCGAGGTGCCACGAGATGCCAAGGGTAGGCACCCACGAATGGCGGCTCACCATGGTGTAGCCCCCGTCGCCGGCGTGGAACCCGATGATGATCGCGATCGCCAGCGCCAGGGTGGCCAGGGTGCCGGCGAGCCCGACAGCCTCGACAGCCAGGCGCTGGGTGCGTTCCCCGAGCGACCGCGGCACCAGGGCCGCCACGATTCCAGCGCCCGCAGGCAGCAGGACCAGTGTCGTCAGGTACGGGAAGGTCGGCGTCATGGCCATGCCCTCGTCAACATGAACGCCAGTAGCCCTACCACCCCTACCACGATCCACAGCGCGTACTGGCGTACAAACCCTGTCTGGATTCGCCGCAGGCCCGCGCCCGTGGCACCGGTCAGCCGGGCGATGCCTCTCACCGCTCCGTCTATCACCTGGTCATCGATCACCACGGCCGTGAAGCGGGCGAGGGAGGCCCCAGGACGACCGATGGCTGCATCATAGAGATCGTCGATACGCCAGGACTTGGCCAGGAACACCGGCTCCAGCTCCGGGCGCTCGGGATTGCGTACCCACAGTCGCATTGCGACCCCCAGACCTCCCAGGGCCACCACCGAGTCGACCACGCCGAGAACCCACTCCGTGGATCCAGTCAGGTGGGCATTGTAAAGGGCCGATCCGAACACGGGCGCAAGCCATCCGAGAGGATCAAAGCTCGGATGCCACGGAAGGGCCAGTGCACCCCCGAAGAACGCCAGGAAAGCGAGAACCACCAGAGGCACCAGCATCACCACAGGTGATTCATGCGGAGAGTGGGCATGCCCTGTTGCGCCACCATTCCCGCCCTTGCCCGACAGGGCCTCCTCCCAGCGGTCGCCACCGTAGAAGGCGAGGGCGCCCAGGCGGCTCATGTAGTAGGCCGTCAGCGCTGCGGTGACGAGGCCTATGGCCCACAGGGCCGGGAACCTCGCAAATGCATTGTCCAGGATGTCACCCTTCGCCCAGAAGCCGGACAGCGGTGGGATCCCGGCTATCGCAAGCCAGGCAATCGTGAACGTGACGAAGGTTAGCGGCAGGTAGCGCCTCAGGTTCCCCATGCGTTTCAGGTTCTGCTCGCCATCGAGGCCGTGGATAACCGATCCGGAGCCGAGGAAGAGCAGCCCCTTGAAGAACGCATGGGCCACCATGAGGAAGATCGCTGCCTCATAGGCCCCCGTGCCGACCGCCAGGAACATGTAGCCGAGCTGGGAGATGGTCGAGTACGCGAGGACCTTCTTGATGTCCTGTTGGGCGCAGGCGATGGTCGCAGCCACGAAAGCGGTGACAGCCCCAAGGCTGGCTATGACTATGCGCGCGTCGGGCGACAGAGCGAGCATCGGACTCATCCGGCAAAGGAGGTATACCCCGGCGGTAACCATGGTGGCGGCATGGATCAATGCCGACACCGGAGTTGGGCCTTCCATCGCATCAGCCAGCCACGGGAAGAGAGGGATCTGGGCCGACTTCCCCGCAGCGGCAAGCAATAGCAGCAAGCACACCGCGGTGGCCGCCCCAGGCCCGAAGGCCCCCAGATGGGCAAATACTCCCCGGTAGTCGAGCGTGCCGGTCTTGTCGAAGATGAGGAACATGGCCACGAGGAAGCCGGCATCGCCAATGCGGTTGTAGATAAATGCCTTCTTGCCTGCCGTTGCCGCCGAGTCTCGCTCGAACCAGAAGGCGATGAGCCAGTAGGAGCAGACGCCGACGCCCTCCCAACCGACGAAGGTGAACAGAAGGTTGTTCGCGAGGACCAGAACCAGCATCGATGCCACGAACAAGTTCAGGTACAAAAAGAACTTCGGGTAATCCTTGTCATCCTTCATGTAGCCGATCGAGTACAGGTGGATGAGCGCGCTCACCCCTGTAACGAACAGGGCCATGGTCATCGACAGCGGGTCGATCAGCAATGCTGCCTTCACCTGGAGTGCGCCTACCGGGATCCATGTGAACAGGATCTGGGTGAACTCCCGGTCGGGGCCGGCCGGTCGACCGAGGAGCCCGGCGAAAACCACACAGGCCACCACGAAGGCCCCGGTAACCGACGCCGTGGCCAGCCAACCGGCCCACGGATCTCCCATCCGCCGGCCGACGAGGAGGAGAACTGCAAAGCCAGCCAGGGGCAACAGCGGCATCAGGTAAGCGACGTGGAGCACGGTACGTTCAGCCCTTCAGAATATGGAGGTCGTCCGCAGTAGCCCCCCTGCGCCGGCGGAATATGGCAACGACTATCCCGAGGCCAACCACCACTTCAGCAGCGGCCACCACTAGGACGAAGAAGACCAATGCCTGGCCACCGATGTCGTCGAGCATCCGCGAGAACGTGACGAACGCCAGGTTGGCCGCGTTAAGCATCAGCTCGACGCACATGAACATCACCAGTACGTTGCGGCGCACCAGCAGGCCGAGTGCCCCGATCGAGAACAGCACGGCCGACAACGCCAGGTACCACTGGCCCGGCACGCTCATCGCGATACCTCCTCTGGCTCCGCTGAAGGCCCTGAGGCGGAGCTGACAGGGTTGCCGGCAGGCTCTGGCTCGCCGCCCGTTGGGGATCCGGTTCGGGACCCTTCACCTGGTACGTCACGATCGGGGGCCGGTTCGGGCTCGGTGCCGGCCTCGGTGGCGGCCGCCTCTGGCGGACCTCCTCTCGATGCGCCCGGTTTACGTGACAGGAACACCGCCCCCACCACGGCGATGACGAGCAGCGCCGCAGTAGCTTCGAAGGGGAACAGATATGTGGTGAACACTGCACGACCGAGCGCAGCGACATTGCCCCCCGGCTGGCCACGAGCAGCACCGGCCACCGACGGGGCACCGGTCGCCCAGCGCGCCCCCTCGGCCAGCACGAGGAGCCCGATGAGTGCAAGGGCCACCAGGCCAACCGCTATCGGCCTCTGGAACCGCAAGGGCTCAGCAGCGACATCTTCGCTGCGATCAACGCCGAGGAACATGATAACGAAGAGGAACAGTACGACGATGGCCCCCGCGTACACGATCACCTGGACAGCCGCAAGGAAGTTCGCTCGCTCCTCCACGAACAGCACGGCCACCCCGAACAATGTCATGACCAATGCCAGGGCTGAGTGCACAGGGTTGCGGGACACGACCACCCCTATCGCTCCCGCCAGCACGATCACTGCCGCGACAGCGAAGGTCGTCGCGTCCACGGCTGTCACGCCGAGAAGCAGCGGTAGATGCAATCCCGCCAGAGCGGCGACAGCCCTCAACTCGCCACCTTGCCCGCACCGGAGGCGTTAGATCCTCCATGCGTACCGAGGACAGCGTTGCCCCGACGCGCCCGTCGTGCCCCTCGGGAGCTGCGCACCTTCAGACGGTTCATGACGCCACGCAAACCCTGCTGGTCGGCTGGACGGTCGATCGGCAGCAGGTGCGCCGACAGCACCTCGCGCAGTGGGAACGCGTTCGCCTCGAGCTGCTCTGCACCTCCGGATTGGCCGGCCTCCGCCTGGCGAACACCGTGGCCGAGCTCACCTGACCACTGAGCGATCCCCTCGTAGGCAGCTACCCCGCCCGGCGAGGTCGCTCGCATCCACCCCGAGGTATGGAGATCCTCTCCTTCGCGCCAATCCTCCCAGGGCAGATGGCGCGGCTGGCCCTCGTCGTCGACCACCAGCTCGGTCTTGGTGTAGATGGCATCGGCCCGGTTCGTGAACGAGAACTCGAACAGCTTGCTCTCGGTGATCGCTTCGGTGGGGCACGCTTCCACGCACAGGTCGCAGTGGATGCAGCGCAGGTAGTTGATCTCGTAGACGAAGCCGTAGCGCTCGCCGGGCGACACAGGATGC
>JAJZJN010000005.1:12333-45517 GCA_021851165.1 Actinomycetes bacterium | reverse complement strand
CTTAGGGATGTACCGCCAGGAGAGCCACTGGCGCCCTGGAGCGACTCAGCAGATGCGCGGTAGCTGCTCACCCAGAGGCAGGTCGACCACTCGTCTGGCACCGAATGCCGTACGGGCAACCACGACGCCGGGGTGGCTGTCGGTGACCACGCCAATCACTACTGCCTCCCTGCCGTCGGGATGGGAGATCATGGCAGCCATGACGTCGTCCGTGGAGCTTTCCGGGACCATGGCAACGAGCTTGCCCTCGTTGGCCACATTCACGGGGTCCAGACCGAGGATAGAGCAGGCTGCCGCTACCTCGGATGGCACCGGCACGGCAGCCTCCTCGTA
The DNA here is from genome assembly GCA_021851165.1 of Actinomycetes bacterium. Lineage (GTDB taxonomy): Bacteria > Actinomycetota > Acidimicrobiia > Acidimicrobiales > JAJZJN01 > JAJZJN01. The sequence goes on along the minus strand of JAJZJN010000005.1, from coordinate 45,184 downwards.
CTCGATGCCCACACCCCCTGCTGCGGCGATCTCACATAGCGACCCTGCCAAACCGCCACGAGTCGGGTCCCGGAGAACATGGACATCCAGGCAAGCCGCGAGCATCACTGCCACCAAATCTGCCAGCGGAGCCGTGTCCGAGCGTATCTCCGTGTCGAACTGCAACCCCTCGCGCTGGGACATCACCGCTATGCCGTGCTGGCCTATCGGCCCGCTGACGATAACCCTGTCACCGGGAGTTGCCCGAGTGGGAGCAATATCGACACCCTCCGGTATCACTCCGATACCGGAGGTGTTGATGTACAGGCCATCAGCCAATCCCGAACCAACCACCTTGGTGTCCCCAGTCGCCAGTCGCACACCGGCCCGTTGGGCTGCTTTGCCCATGTCGGCAGCCACCCGCGCGAGAACTTCGAGAGACAGTCCCTCCTCGAGGATGAACCCTCCCGACAACGCTATCGGGACCGCTCCGGCCATCGACACGTCGTTCACGGTTCCGTTCACAGCCAGCTCGCCGATCGAGCCTCCTGGGAAGAACAGCGGATGCACCACGTATGAGTCAGTGGAGAACGCCAGGCGCTGTCCTCCCAACTCGATAGTCGCGGCATCGTGGAGCACCTCGGACGGCTGCACACCGAACGCAGGAAGGAAGAGGCCTGCCACCAACTCTCCGGACAACCGGCCACCCCCGCCGTGGCCTATCACCACCCGATCATGATCGCGAATCGGCAGCGGGCAGGCCCACGAGCCTGGGTCGGAGACCTCAGACAACGCTCATCTCCGCCGTTGCAGGACCATCGAGGCGTCGGTACTGGTAGTACGCGGCGCAGGCACCTTCGCTGGACACCATAGTTGCGCCAAGCGGGTTACGAGGGGTGCACTCCCCGCCGAAGGCCGCGCACTGGTTGGGCTTTATCATGCCCTGGAGCACCTCCCCGCTTCTGCACAGGGATGACTCCGGTGCATCGAGGCCCGCCACGTCAAAACGTGCCTCAGCATCGAACTCGCGGTAACGCTCGCTCAGGCACCACCCGCTGAGTGGTATCTCTCCGATGCCTCGCCACCGGCGGTCGCAGACCTCGAAGACATCCCTCAGCATCGCCTGTGCAGCCACGTTCCCCGCCTCGGAAACGACACGAGCGTAGGCATTGTCGAGCTCGGCGCGACCTGATTCGAGCTGAATCACCACCCGACGGATTCCTTCCAGCACGTCGAGGGGCTCGAAGCCGGTGACCACTATGGGCACCCGATGGCGCTCCACTAGTGGGCCATATTGCCAGGTCCCCATCACAGAGCAGACATGGCCTGCCGCCAGGAAGCCGTCGACGCGGTTCGTCGGGGAGTTCACTATTGCCTCGATGGCAGGTGGCACCAGAACGTGGCTCACAAGGACGGAGAAGTTCGTCACACCTCGGTGTGCTGCCTGGTGGACCGCCATGGCGTTCGCCGGCGCCGTCGTCTCGAAGCCAATAGCGAAGAACACGACTTCCCGATCCGGGTTGTCCTCCGCCAGATTGACCGCGTCAAGAGGGGAGTACACGACCCTCACGTCTCCGCCCTCGCTCTTCACCTGGAACAGGTCTCTCTTGCTACCGGGCACCCTCAGCATGTCGCCGAAGGAACAGAAGATCACCTCCGGACGTGCTGCTATGTCGAGAGCCTTGTCGATCATCCCGAGCGGCGTCACGCACACAGGACAGCCCGGCCCGTGTATCAGCTCGATCTGTTCGGGCAGGAGCTGGTCGATGCCATTCCTGATGATGGAGTGAGTCTGGCCCCCGCATACCTCCATGATCGCCCAGTGCCGGGTGGTTAGCCGTGCGATCTCATCGAACAGCCGCCGCGCCAGCACGGGATCGCGGAACTCGTCCAAGTATTTCATCGGCGCTGGCCGTCCAGCACACCTGGATCCTCCTCGAGGTCAGGGCCTCCCTCGACAACGCCGAGGTCCTCCCCGAGCACACCGAGGTCCTCCCCGAGCACACCGAGGTCCTCCCCGAGCACGCCGAGGTCCCTGAACATGGCAAGGGTCTGCAGCGCAGACTCCTCGTCCACCCTGGAAATGGCGAATCCCACGTGCACGATGGTGTAGTCACCGACGGTTGCATCGGGCAGGTACGCCAGGCACACCTCCTTGCGAATCCCATCGAAGTCCACAGTCGCCATCCTGGTGCTGCGCTCCTCACGGATGTCGGTGATCCTGCCTGGTACCGCTAGGCACATTGCTCATCCCTCCCTGACACCGGCTGACGCGCCAGCCGATTGGATTGCCGCGAACCGGTCGCCCGCGTTGGCTTTGAGGGTTCGGCTGGCCGACACGAGCACCTGGCCGAGCGCGAGGCCACCGTCGTTGGGAGGTACCAGCTGATGGGTCAGCACGTCGAAGCCCTCCTCGATCAGAGCGGAGCGTGCCAGACCGGCAAGGAGCACGTTCTGCCACACTCCGCCACTCATCACCACCGTAGAGCAACCGGTGCGGTCCCTGCTCGCAACGGCCGCGCACCGCGCCATCTCCGCAACAGCCAGGTGGAACGCTGCGGCCGCTGCAGCGACGGGCACGCCGCGGCTTGACGCATAGACGAGACCTGCCACGACCGGTGAGGGATCGTAGACCCCATCTGGCGACGTGCCAAAGGCGAGAGGTGGCATCCCCTCACCGACTCCGGTCACCATGCAATCGGTCGTCCGTCGCCTAAGTCTAACCCTAGCCACAGGATCGCCGGCACCAAGGTACCCGGCAGCGGCATGCTCGAGCTCTATGGCAGCCTGAGCCTCGTAGGTGACCTCGTGGCGCAGCCCCAAGATGGAGGCTGCGGCGTCGAACAGCCGGCCCATGCTGGTCGTCGGCACACAGCCGATCCCCCCGTCCAACTGCCTTGCAAGCACGCGCAGCTCCGTGTCACGTGCGTGACGGACCGGATCCAGGTCTTCTCCCCATCCGATCCCCGCGGCGTGAAGATGGGCCAGGGCTGCACGCCAGGGATGGCGGACCGAAGCGTCGCCGCCTGGGAGCAGCACCTCCCCGAGGTGCCCCACGCGCCGGTATCCGACGGCGGTGGCCTCGAGGATCTCGCCGCCCCAGATCGTTCCATCATCACCGTAGCCGGTGCCATCGAAAGCGAGCCCGATCACCTCGCAGAGAGGGTCGAGGCCATGCTCGGCCATCACCGATGCGACATGCGCGTGGTGATGCTGTACCTCGACTAGCTCCCAGGTGTCGGCGAAGCGAACAGCGCCAAGATCCCTGCAACCGGGGCCCTCCTCGGGTGAACGGGTGAGACGCCCCCGTGCCCAGCGCGAGCTCAGATAGCCGGGATGAGCATCGACGGCAACTATCGACGGCTCGATGCGGTACAGCTCGCAGAACTGCCCTACGGATGCCTCGAAGGCCTCCAGGGTGGCCAGGTTCCCCATGTCACCGATGTGCTGGCTCATCCAGGCCTGGCTGCCCGAGGCGACGCAGAAGGCATTCTTCAGCTCGGCTCCCACGGCCAGCACGTCGGGCACGGTGCCGGGAAGGCGAAGGGGCAGCGGCGCGTACCCACGCGACCGGCGCAGCGGGAGCAGTCGACGATCGCTGACACGCACGACCGAATCGTCGCAGGGAACGTGGATCGGCCTGTCGTGGCTGAGCACCCCGTCTACTAGATGCCCGAGGCGCCCTTCCAGCTCGTCGTCGCGATAGCAGATCGGCTCGCCCGACACGTTGTCGCTGGTCACCACAAGAGGTCCCAGCAGCTCGCGGGGACCCACGGCACCTGGCCCGGCAAAGAGCAGATGGTGAAGCGGGGTGTAGGCAAGCATGACACCGACGAGATGCGACCCCGGTGCCACCAAAGCAGAAAGCAGGCTGTCCGGGCGGGAGCGAGCCAGCACGATCGGGCGCGCCTTGGAGGAGAGCACATCGATCTCGTGGTCGTCTAGAAATGCCAGCCCATGCGCGGCCGGGAGGTCTCGCACCATCACGGCAAACGGCTTGTCGGGCCTGCCCTTGCGTGCTCGCAACTCGCCAACCGACGCGTCCGAGGTGGCGTCGCAGACCAAGTGATATCCACCTATGCCCTTCACCGCCAGGATTGCCCCACCACGCAGCGCCTCGCGTGCAGCCATGAGAGCCTCTCCCCTTCGCAGCTCGGCACCCCCGAGACGAAGGCTCACCACAGGGCCGCAGTCGTGACAGCTGATCGGCTGCGCATGGTAGCGGCGGTCGTGAGGATTCTCGTACTCCGCTCGGCATCCTTCGCACAGTGCAAAGGATGCCATCGTGGTAAGCGGCCGGTCGTAGGGAAGACCCTTGGTGATGGTGAAACGAGGTCCGCAGTCCGTGCAGGTGATAAAGGGATGCAGGTAACGCCGGTTCGCCGGGTCCCACATCTCGGCCAGGCATGCATCGCACACCGCTATATCGGGCGACACAAGCGTGACAGCGTCCTCGCTGCCGCGGCTGCCCGCTATGGAGAAGCCGCTCGTCCCTAAGACCGGGGTGGCCTCCACGCTAACGGTGTCAATCCATGCCAGTGGCGGCGCATCTGCCCTGAGACGCTCGAGGAACTCCCCCAGACGATCCGGCGGGCCCTCCAGCTCGACAAAGACGCCTGAAGCATCGTTGCCCACGATGCCGTCCAAGCAGAGCTCGGTCGCCAAGCGGTACACGAACGGTCGGAAGCCGACCCCCTGGACGACGCCGCTGACCCTCACCGCCAGCGAAGCGCGTGGCGTGGAGCTCACCTCAGGCTCCAGATGATGACGCGGTTGTTGCCGGAATCTGCCACCGCGAGGCGCTCTCGGTGCAGGCAGATCCCGTACGGCCAGCAGAACGTGTCATCGGCCACCCGGTCCCAGCGGTTCTCCCCGTTGGCTGCGAAGTCGGGCTGGCCGAGCACCCTGCCGGCGGGCGTAGTGGATCGATCGGGTATCTCGTCCCAGATGAGAATGCGGTTGTTGGCTGTGTCGGCAACTGCCAGCCGGCTCCCCTCGGTGTCGATCGCATATGGGAAGCGCAAGCCACTGGCGCTCTGTGGTGCGTAGGGGAACTCACCGCCGCTGTTGAAGTCACTCTGGCCGAGCACCATCGCTGCAGGTCCATCTGCACGCGGCGGTGGGTACCAGCCGAGAACCCTGTGATCGCCGGCGTCGGCCACCAGCAATACAGAGTCGTTTCCCGCCAGGTCGTGAGGCCATCGAAAGCTGTCCGCGCCGAGCCCGCCACGGTTCTCGTCACGGCTCGTTGCATCGGGCTGACCGATGACCGCATCTGGGGGAACCCCGGGGTCCGGAATGGCATCCCATGACAACACACGCCTGTTGCCGGTGTCGGCCACATAGAACCGACCGCCTATGACCGCAACACCGAAAGGCCAGTAGAAGCCCAGAGGACCGCATGCCCCACCCCTGTTCTCCTCGACGGATGAGGCGTCGCGCTGGCCGAGCACGACATCGGGTGCGACGTCGGATCTCTCGGGCACGCTGTCCCATACGAGCACCCGGTGGTTCCACGCGTCGGCCACGACAAGCCGACCCTCGTGGACGATTACTCCAGTAGGGAGGCGCAGCCCGCGCTCGGGTCCCCTGCCACCTCCCTGCGCGCCTTCGTGGGTGAAGTCGGCCTGGCCGAGCACGACATCTGCGGGACTGTGGCTCGTTCGAGGAGGGCCATGCCATATGAGGATCCTGTGATTGCCGGTATCGGCAACTACGAGGCGCTCGGCATCGAGCCATACCCCTCGGGGAGCGTACAGGTGATCTGCCCTGGGAATAGCAGACGGTAGGGCCAAGCCGCCGGGTGCCTCTGCACCCAACCACACCACGGGACGCGGACCGCCTCCCGGGCCCGTCACGGCTGGCCCGTCCGGATGGACACCCGGCCACCTTCCACGCGAGTCGGAACCTGCTCCAGATGCGCGCCCGGCGCCGACAGGCACTCTCCCGTGGTCGCGTCGAAACGAAAGCCATGCCATGGACATACGATCACCCCATCATCGACGATGCCGCCGTCGAGGGTGTTGCCCTGGTGCGCACAGGAGTTGCGGAACACAGCGAAACGGTTGTCGACATTGACCACGATGAAGCTCTGCACACCGACGTCGAAACGCACCATCGCACCGACGGGAACCTCCCCGGTGGCCGGGCCGGCGGTCCAACCCCCGTCCTTGCGGCCAAACGAGCCGATCGGGATGAATGCCGCCGCCGGCTCGCCATCGATCACCTCGATCCCATCGATCTCTGCAACGCTTCGCACTAGGGCTTCCTCCACGCCTTCACGGAGGGTCGCAGCCGACATCGAGCACCCATGGCAGGAGCCCTGCAGGCGCACGACGGCTTTGCCGTCACGCACGTCGACCAGCTCGACGTCGCCCCCGTGGGACTGCAGGTAGGGCCTCACCGCATCGAGAGCCTGTTCGGCTCTGACACGAAGCGGTGGCCGTATGATCCCGTGCAGGGAGAGCACGGCCCTCACTGCCGGGTCATCCACCATCTCGAAGAGAAGCTCCTTGCCGCGCGGGTCTGAGCGCAAGAGCCTGACTATTGACACGAGAGCCGGACGGTGGAATGCCTCGACGGCCTCTTGTAGCCCAGTGGCCACCTCCCGGGCCGGGGAGGGCAGGCCGACGGCCGCAGCGCGCGCCACGTCGACGGCGGAAGCCAGCTCTTCGAATGCCAGCTCTTCGAACGCCGACGCGTCATCGGTTGCCGATGTCGTCCCCGGGTTCAGGATCCGGGACCCTACGGCGCTCATGGGATGGGGCCCCCTCCCGAGACAGCGCCGTTGCCCGCGGGCACCACTCGGCCAGCGCGCCACTTGGACTCCTGCTTGGCTATCTCATCGAGAACCGAGCGAACGCCACGAACGGCGTCATCCTGCCCGAACTCCTCGAAGATCGCCCTGGCTTCATGAAGGCGGGCCTTGGCTTTGTCAAACACGCCAAGATGTGCCAATGCGTTGCCCTGGTTGGCAAGCACGCGTGCACGCCCTTCGGGATCGTCACAACGATCCCGAAGGGCAAGTACCTCCTCATAGAGCTGCACCGCTTCGGCAATGTTCTCCGCCTGGTGGGTGGAGGGCATGTAGACCAGGGCATTTGCAAGGTTGAGCTGGGTGGACGACCAGCGATCTCTGTGGCTGTCGGGGGTGAACACCTTCAAGGCATCGCGCATCGACTGAACCGCTACGGCGATTCGCAGCATGTCACCCGCTTCACGCATCGGCATCGAGAGATAGGCCAGACCGAGATTGGCGTTCGCGATGGCGAACACCTCCGGGGCAGTGTCAATGGTGACCAGTCGGAGGGCCGCCAGGTAATGGTCGACCGCTGTCTTCAGCAGGCGAGGGGCCGCCTCGGACATCTCCTGGTGCATGACAGCGCAGCTCACATGAAGCTCGGCTCTGCTCACAGCCAGGTCGGTCCCCTCGAGAAGGCCCAGCGCAGCCTGGAAGGTCACCGACGCCCGTTTGGTGCCGCCTTCGTCGAGCTGCACATTCGCCATCTGGCCGAGGAGCTGACCTGCAAGGGCGCTACTCACCGGCATGGCTGCCTGGGCCCCGGCCTCGAGGGCCTCCAGCGCTCGGCGACGGTCACCATGGGCGAGTGCTGCTGTCGCCTGCGCAGCGTAGGCCATGGCAGCAACCTCGGCGTCAACCTCGGCCTCGGGAGCGACTGCTCGAGGCGGTGTGTCGGTGAGGCCGACGGCGTATGCCACGACCTCGGCGTAACAAGCCAGGGTCCCGCGCGCCACCGCGCGGATCTCGTCCAACAGCTCTCCGGAGGGAGCCAGGACCAACCGGTTCACGAGGCTCACCGGGTCATCGCCAGCTATCGCGTCGAGAGCGCCGGCCAGGTCACCGGACAAGGCGAGCTCGTAGTAGCGGAGTCCTCCGGGCCACGCCTCGGGAAGGCGCCCGCCTACAAGCGATTCGCAAACCTCGGAATGCCCCGACCCTGCAGCAACGAGCAGGTATCCAGCCGGCAGCGGCCAGATCCCGACAGGCTGAGGAGCCGGAAGGCAGGTCTGCTCATAGATCATCGTTCATACCCTCCGGCCCCGACAGCCCAACGCGAAGGCCACCCTTGGCTGCGCCCAACAGCTCTCCTCCTCTGGCCGGCACGAACAGGCTGTCACTGGGAAGGTACGACGCTGCGTCGGTCTCCCACGCCGCACGCACCATTGCCGCGACACGGGCCATCGCCACAGCAACTGGCGCGCTCAGTGGAACCCCGAAGGAGACATCACCGGCCTCTATCAAAAACACGGTGACATCGCGCGGGTACTCCTCGCCGAGCAGCCACCGCCCGAGTGACAGGGCATGGTCCCACCGGAAGCTGTGGCTGTGGAGCCCCTCGAGCGGTGGGGTGTTCTCCAGCTGATCGGCTGGAACCCTGAAGATCGTGCCCGGGGGGGATCCGCTTGACGACGCGTCGACGATGATTACACGCCGGGCACCGCGCATCTTGAAGGCGACGTCCATCCCCGCGGTGCCGCCGTCGACTAGAACCACCCCTGTCCGGGGAACGCCCTCATCCCAGAGCTGACGGACCAAGGTCGGCCCGACAGCGTCGTCACCACGGAGCAGGTTCCCGCACCCTATGACCACGATGTCGCCGTCGCTGGTCGCCATCACATACCCGCTAGCAGCTCACACTTCGCCGTTGACCACGAACTTCGCTAGCTCACGTCCCGACCTCGCGTCATAGGCATGGACGGTGCACACGAGGCAGGAGTCGAAGCTGCGAGCCACCAGGCCGAGCTCGACAGGATCCTCCGTGTCTGCAATCGGTGCCCCCACGAATGCCTGCTCCATCGGGCCCAGCACACCACCGCCGTCGCGCGGTCCGATGTTCCAGGCGGTCGGGGTGATCACCTGGTAGTTGGCAATCTTGCCGTCGTCGATGACGATCCAGTCCGCCAGGGCGCCTCTGGCCGCTTCGGTGGCGCCGAAGCCCTTGCCCTCGGCATGCTCGACAGGCTTGGTGTAGAAGCTCTCCTTCAAGTCGAGCTGGTCCAGCCACTGACGCACCCACTTGTAGTACTTGGGTCCCTCATGGACACGGGCAAGCTGGCGAACCATCACCGATGCCCCTATCCGGTTGTACATGTCGAGGAAGAGCCCGTCGTCGTCCTGGTGGGCGGCGGCATTCGGGGCGGCGGCAACCATGCGCCTGGCCAGTGGACCCACCTCGAGGGGCACATAGCCCCGGCCAGGAACGTCATAGCGAGGAGATTTCGCCCAGCTGTACTTGCCCTGCTCGGCACCGACCTTGGGATCGATCGGATCGGTGACACCTTCGAATGGGTGGAGCAGCCCGGACCCCTTGTAGAAGGAGTGGGCCGTGTCCTCACTGACGCGCGCTTGGTCGAACTCGCTGAACTTGTCCTCGGCGAACACCCCGGAGCGGTTGATGAGCGCGGCGTTACGACCCTCGATCGTGGGGTTCTCGTACAGCGAAGGCTCGAAATACGTGCCGGTTGCGAGATAGTTGCCACACCCGCGGCCGAACTTGTCCAGGCCGACGTCCAGGCAGTAGCGGATGAAGAACCCGCAGTCGCTGTTGTGCTGGCTCTCGTTCTCGTCGACCCAGGCCAGCACGTCATCCCAGGTCTTGTTCTCGAGCCAGCGGTCAACCGAGCAGCCGAGCCACTGGCCCTCCAGCCATGCGTCTTTCCAGCTCTCGAGAATCGCTATGGACCGGGTCACCTCAGCGAGCGTCGGTGCGGACATCACCCCGCCCGGGACCATGAAGCTCGAGTGCGGCCACTGGCCGCCGAACATCGCGTAGACCTCCACAGGCTTTCCCGAGAGCACGACGCCGGGCTGGTAGCTCGTGCCGACATAAGGGGCGAAGCGGCGTACACATTCCTCGTAGAGAGGTGAGTTGGCGTAGTTCTTGTTGGTGAGGTCGATGGCAAAGATGGCATAGAAATAGCGAGGGATGCTCTGCAAGGTCTCGCATGCCTGGGCGATGTTGCGGATCAGCGTCGCGTTCTGCGGCATGTGGGTCTTCCACGCGACATCGAGAGCGTAAGCCGACTTGTAGAGATGGCTACCTCCGCAGATGCCGCAGATGCGCGGGGTGACGATGAGGCCGGCTTGGGGGTCCTTGCCCTTCAGGATCATCTCGAAGCCGCGGAACATACCGGCTGTCGTCCACGCTGAGCTGACGACACCATCATCTATCGCTACCCTGACATCCAGGTCCCCCTCGACACGTCCGAGCGGGCTCACATGAAGATCGATCGTACTCATCTGGCGTGCTCTCTCTTCTCTCGGGATGGGCTCGTCGTCAGACGACGAACATGTCTTCCTTGGACCACTGGGGGGCGGCAACACGAGCCGCCGCGGCGTGCGCCATGTAGGTGAGATGATCGGTTCCCTCGGGAACCTCCCTCGGGATCACACCGCTCACCTTCTGGGTCTTGAACACGGTCCCGGGTGCCAGCTCCATGAAGGGAAACTCGGGCTCGGTGCAGCCAAGGCAGGGCATTCCTGCCCTGGTCTTGGAGCTCTGGCGATTCCAGAGGATCCGGTTGCACGGAGAGTGCGTCATTGGCCCGCGACAGCCGAACTCGTAGAACAGGCAGCCGGTCCTCGTGCCATCCCCGAAGGACATCGTCGCCTGCTTGTACTCGAAGAACTGAACCCTCGTGCAGCCGGTCTGGGTAAAGGTCTTGAAGAAGGTCTGGGGGCGGTGCAGGTCATCAAGAGCTATGTCGGCGGCACGTCCCGATGCAAGTGCCACCAGGATCTGCGTGATCCAGTCCGGATGTGCCGGGCAGCCGGGGATGTTGATCACGGGCAGGCCGGCCTTGGAGACGAAGTCAGCGCCGAGATAGCCGCCCTTCTTGCGCTTGTGGAACTGAAGCCCGGTCGAGCTGCTCGGGTTCGGGGCGGTAGCCGGAATACCGCCCCAGCAGGCGCAGTCGCCTATGGCTACGACAATGCCGGCGGCGCGGGTTAGCTCGTCTACCCACTCCTTCATCGGGCGGTCGGCAAAGATGTCGTACCTTCCTGTGCCGTCGGGCCCTTCGATGACGGTGCCCTCGAACACGAAGATGTCGAGGGGAGTGGTCCCGTCGGCGCAGTCACGAAATATCTTCTGGGCCTGGTCTCCCAACTCCATCCCGAGCGAGGGGTGCCATATGACGTCGAGGCCGAAGTCGACGATCAGATCTACGACGTTCGGCTCCTCGGCATTGAGAAACGACATGGTGTTACCACTGCATGCCCCCCCCTGGAACCACAGGACTGACGCCATGATGTGCTGTCTCCTTGAGTCGTTGGTGCTGGCCGTTTCCTTGTAAATCCCGTTGTAGAGCCCGGTAGATCCCGTTGTGTAGAGCCCGCCTTGGAACCCGCTGTGGAAGCTGAGCCTGGTGGGGCGGTCGGCCGTTCCGGCCGGCGGTGGGTGCTCAGCCTCCCCCGATGCGCTGGCCTAGCGATTTGGCAATCTCGACGAGCACGCCGAGGCCGCGGGACACATCGGGATCCTTCAGGGCGCGAAGCGCCCCGAATGCTCCAGTCACCCGAGTCTCACCCTTGCGTGCACGCGCGACGCCTTCCGTGGTCGCCTCGCCCAGCATCGACACCACCTCGACTGTTCGCGGGTCGGCTATCGGGGAACGGAGCACGGCGAGAATGCTCGGAAGGTTGGCTTCGAGGGCTGTGGCCACCTCCAGCACCTTCGAGACCCTCGTAACACCGATGCCGAACTCGGCGTCCTTCAGCTCCTGAACGCCTCCTGCCACACTCTCTATGATCGTGTCGCCACGCTCGAGCACGCCGCTTATGGCCAGCACGAGGGTCGACAGCAGCTCTGCGTTGTCGAGCAGCGTCACCAGGGCAGCCGCCACTGCTGGATCGTCGAGGCGCTCGATGACAGCGTCGCCGGGTCTCGACCCCTCGTTGGTGCTCTTGATCGCGTCCGATGACAGCAGGCCTGATGCCATCGACGCCCGCTCGTTTGCCACAGGCTCCCCCTCCCTTGCGTGGCTCAGTGATCCCATACGGCCGTTCAGCCGACACAAGGGATCGTAATCCTCAAAGCGATGCGTTACTATCCGTTTCGCGCAAAGAGCATCCGCTGGGCGTAACTTTCTTCGGAGCTCCAGGACGAAGTGACATCCAATCGCACAGCTACCGGCGAACCAGAGGGACTGCGACTGTCGAGGCTCCGCAAGCTCGACACGAGCCGCATAGGCACGCGGGTCCAGCCGCGGATCAAACCCCGCGGCGTGCCACCGGCTCTGCGCGATCACCTCCTCTACAGCACAATCGAATTGAAGGTAGCCGAATCCATGGGGCGCTCTCTTTTCGGCCGGCATCGGCTGTCCGTCCTAGCCGAAGGCCAGACCGGCCAGGGTTCGCCTGGAGCAACCGAGGAGTTCTGCGCCACATGGCACGCCGTGCGCTTCCGCGACGTGACCCTAGGTCACCTCGACTACGGTGCTGCAGTGGAGGTGGTTGCCGAGCACCCACCGAAGGACTGGATGCTCATCATGCCGATGAACGGCTCTGCCACGGTGAGCACACCTGCAGGCATGACAGTCGCCTCACCCATCCGTGCTGCGCTTCCCACACCAGATGGGGCCGGACCCCTCACGCTCAGATGCGAATCATCGACCTCGCAGCTCCTCGTGATAATCGAGCATCAAGCTCTCGTCGCTCATCTACGCAGGCTCCTCGGCCGAAGCATGGACGAGCCACTCGTGTTCGACCAGGGAATGAACCTGGCTGTCGGCAGGGCCAGCCGGTGGAACTTCGCCATCCAGATGCTCCATGCCGAGCTGCTCGACTCGGGCTCGCTCATCCACCAAGGAGTCGGGATCGGCCAGCTCGAGGAGTTCTTGATGAGCTCGCTGCTCTTCGGCCACCGCTCCAACTACAGCCGGCAGCTCGAAGGCGCCGCTCGGCCAGTAGAGCATCGCGTGACGAGGGCTGCTCAGAACTTCATCGAGATGCACCTGGCCGAGCCTCTCCAGATGCCCATGATGGCCGAAGCACTCGGTGTGAGTGTGAGAACAATCGAAACTGCTTTTCGCGCCGACCTCGACACCACCCCGACCACCTACATCAGGGACCGAAGGCTCGAGCGCATCCGGGCCGACCTGGCCGACGCCGAGCCGGGGTCGACGGTGACCGAGACCGCACTGCGCTGGGGAATGGTCCACCTAGGACGTTTCGCTGCAGACTACCGGGCACGTTTCGGAGAGGCACCCTCCAGGACCCTGCGGCACTGAATTGAATGCGACCCGCGCTCATGCGCCCCACGGCCGACGGCGCTACGCTCGGCGCGTCCGAACCCGTTGGGGGTGAACGTTGCACGAGCTGTCCATATCACGCTCCATCGCCGCCACAGTACGAGACAACGCCGCGGGACGGCCTGTCGGGCGGGTGAGGATAGAGCTCGGCCAACTCCGCCAGATAGTTCCCGAGACACTACGCCACTGCTGGTCTCTCGTGGTGGAGGGAACCGACCTCGAGGGCTCGACACTCGAGATCACAGAGGTACCGGCTGCATTGAAGTGCCGGTCGTGCGGAGCACGCTTCACCCTCATAGCCGCGATCTTTCGTTGCGAGCATTGCGGCAGTCGAGAGGTGACCATTGCTTCGGGAGAGGAGTTCATGATCACCTCCTACGACATCGTCGGGGCGTAGCGTGGGGCGCTTCCACCGCCACTCCGACGGAACTGCCCACGACCTCGGCCACGACCCCGGCCCACCGGCGCTGCACAGCGACCTCGGCGACCACTCCGGCTATGACGACGCCCGCGAGCGAGTGGAGATCCTAGAGAGGATACTCGGCGAGAACGACCGGACGGCCGAGGCCAACCGGCAGGACTTCCGCGCTGCGGGTGTTCGGGTGGTGAACCTCATGTCGTCGCCTGGGGCGGGCAAGACCAGCCTCCTTCGGGCGACGCTCGAACGGGCAGCCGACCTGGTGCGCATCGGGATCGTCGAAGGCGACATATACACCAGCATCGATGCCGACCGCCTATCGGGGTTCGGCGCTGCCGTCTCCCTCGTCAACACCGCCAACGGTTTCGGCGGTGAATGCCACCTCGACGCCACGATGGTTCGCAGTGCCCTGGGCCGGCTCGACCTCCCAAGCCTGGACCTGCTCGTGATCGAGAATGTCGGCAACCTGGTCTGCCCGGCGGAGTTCTCCGTGGGGGAGGATGCAAGAGCAATGGTCTACTCCGTCACCGAGGGTGAGGAGAAGCCCCTCAAGTACCCGGCCATGTTCCGGGCGGTCGAGGTAGCTGTGATCAACAAGGTGGACCTGCTCCCGTACCTGGAGTTCGATATCGACCGCTTCCTGGGCAACCTTGCCGACGTCAACCCCGATGCCCAGGTGATCATGACCAGCGCTCGCACCGGCGCAGGTCTAGACGAGTGGTGCGACTGGCTTACGCAAAGAGCCGGCGGCTCAGTAGCAGCGGGGTGACGACGGGAGTGACGCAGATCGTCGTCATAGGTGCCATCAATGCCGACCACGTCCTCGCAGTCGGCTCCCTGCCACAGCCTGGCGAGACGATCACATGCACCCGGGAGATCGCGGCCCATGGCGGGAAGGGGGCAAACCAGGCAGCTGCGGCCGCGACCCTCGGCATGGACACGGCGCTCATCGGTGTGGTCGGAGACGATCCACTTGGCTCGAGAGAACGGGCCGCGCTCGAACAGGCGGGAGTGGACACGTCGTTCATACGTGCGACCGACACCCCCACAGGATCGGCGACAGTAGTCGTGGACAACGACGGCGCCAATATGATCATCGTGCAGCCGGGAGCGAACGCTGAGCTCTCAGAAGACGACGTTCGCGCCGCCATGCAGCGGATGGACCTGAGCGGCTCGGTGGTTCTCGCCAGCCTGGAAGTCCCCCTGGACGCTGTGGCAGCGGCAGCAGAGTATGCCCGTTCCCACGGCGCCCGCTTCGTCCTCAACCCCGCCCCAGCCATGCACCTGGCGCCATATCTGTTGGGCTGGTGCGATGTCCTGCTGCCGAATGCCGTAGAACAGCTCCAGCTTGGCTACTCCGGCTCCGAGCTGTTCGAGCTGGGCGTCGGAGCCATAGTCATCACCCAAGGGGCAGATGGTGTCGAGGTCCTGCGTCCCGATCGCGCCCCCATGCACATCGAGTCATTGCACGTGGAAGCACGTGACACGACCGGCGCCGGAGATGCGTTCTGCGCAGCGCTCTGCGCAGCGCTCCGCCGAGACATGGATCTGGAGCGTGCCTGCCGGTTCGCGGTGATCGCCGGGGCACTGGCCACGACGGGACTGGGGGCGAGGGGGCACCTGCCCTCGTGGGATGAAGTCGAACGACACCTCGGAAGGGCCGTCTAGCCGCTCAGATCCCGATCGGATGCCAGACGGTCTTCGTCTCGACAAAGGCCAGCATTCGACTGGGAGTGGGCAGCTCCATCCAATCGGGCTCGGCGAGCGGTGGCCGCAACACCCGCTTCACGTTGGTCGCAGCCGCCCGCTCGAGATCGGTGGCAAGAGCTGCCGGTGCCCCGCACAGATCCATGGCATCGACATCCCGGTGGGCGGCCAGCACCGGCGAAAGCTCACCAACACGGCCTGTCAGGAGATTCACGACGCCCCCCGGAAGATCCGAGGAGGCCAGCACCTCCGCCAGCGTGACGGCGGGCAGCGGCCGCAGCTCGGATGCAACCACCACCACAGCGTTCCCGGTGACGACCGCGGGAGCCACAACGCTCACCAGGCCGAGAAGGGACGATGCCTGGGGTGCCAGCACCGCGACAACCCCGGTCGCCTCAGGGATGCTGAAGTTGAAGTAGGGGCCGGCAACCGGATTGGATGATCCGGCCACCTGAGCAAACTTGTCTGCCCACCCTGCATACCAGACCAGACGATCGACCGCCGTGTCCACGCACGCTCTGGCAATACGGGCGCTCACTGCCTCGCTCAGCACCACCAGCTCGACAAACTGAGCGCGGCGATCCTCGAGCATCTCGGCAATCCGGTAGAGCACTTGGCCTCGGTTGTAAGCGGTGGCTCCCGCCCACCTCGACTGCGCCCTGCGTGCTGCCGCCACAGCGTCGCGCACATCCTTACGGGAGGCGAGCGCGACATTAGCCAAGAACGCCCCCCGCTCGTCGCTTACCACGAAGGTCCGGCCCGACTCTGATCGGGGGAACATCCCGCCTATGTAGAGCTTGTAGGTCTTGCGCACCTCGATCCGGCTGTCAGACATCGAGGTATGCCTCCAACCCGTGCCTCCCGCCCTCGCGGCCAAAGCCTGACTCGCGATACCCCCCGAAGGGGCTGGCCGGATCGAAACGGTTGAACGTGTTGGCCCATACGACACCGGCTCGCATCTGGCCGGCCATCCATAGAATGCGACTCCCCTTCTCCGTCCAGATACCTGCCGACAGGCCGTAGGGAACGTTATTGGCCTTCATGACAGCCTCCTCGGGAGTCCGGAAGGTCAGCACCGAGAGAACGGGTCCGAATATCTCCTCTCGTGCAATGCGATAGGACGGCGACACCCCGGTGAAGACCGTCGGGGGAAACCAGAAGCCACGGCCGGGCAAAGTGCATGATGGGGCCCACCGCTGAGCTCCCTCCTGCTCGCCGGTGGCCGCGAGATCGTTGATCTTGTCCAACTGCTCGGCCGAGTTGATCGCACCTATGTCAGTGTTCTTGTCGAGGGGATCGCCGAGACGCAGCGTCGCCAAACGCCGCTTCAGCCGGTCGACCACCTCGCTGGCGATCGACTCCTGCACGAGCAGCCGGGATCCCGCGCAACAGACGTGGCCCTGGTTGAAGAAGATGCCGTTGACGATCCCTTCGACCGCCTCGTCGAGCGGAGCGTCGTCGAACACCACGTTAGCCCCCTTCCCACCGAGCTCCAGTGTCAAGCGCTTACGCGTCCCAGCCAAGGCGCGCTGAATCCCCTTGCCCACCTCGGTAGAGCCGGTGAAGGCCACCTTGTCGATGCCGGAGTGGGTGACCAGTGCCTCCCCGGTTGCACCGGCCCCCGTGATGACATTCACCACACCGGGAGGGAGGTCGGCCTGCTGGCAGATCTCGGCCAGCAGCAACGCGGACAGCGGGGTCGTCTCAGCTGGTTTCAGGACACTGGTATTGCCGGTGGCCAATGCAGGGGCGAGCTTCCAGGCTGCCATGAGCAGTGGGAAGTTCCACGGGATGACCTGGCCGGCAACGCCGAGCGGGGGCGGATCCGATCCGAAGCCGGCATAGCCCAGCTTGTCAGCCCACCCTGCGTAATAGAAGAAATAGGCTGCCGCCAGGGGGACGTCGATGTCCCGTGACTCCCGGATTGGCTTGCCGTTGTCCAAGCTCTCGAGCACAGCCAACTCACGGGCGCGCTCCTGGAGGATCCGTGCAACACGGAACAGGTATTTGGCTCGTTCCGCGCCGCTCATCGGACCCCACACCTCGACCTGGGCGCGGCGAGCAGCGGCAACCGCTCGATCCACATCGCGAGGTCCTGCCGCTGTCACCTCGGCAAGCACCTCCTCGTCCGCAGGGTTCACCGTCTTGAACGAGGTGCCGTCCAAGGGGTCAATGAACTCCCCGTCGATGAACAGCCCGTAGGACGGCCGCAGCTCTACAATGGCACGGGACTCTGGGGCAGGCGCGTAATCCCAGGTCATCGGTCCGAGCACCCCGCCGGACTCCCCGGAGACAGCTCTGTAGCCTGCTCGGTGTCGTAGCGCCGCTGCATTCCAACCAATACCGCCATCGTCACTCCTTGGAGAAATCCTCGGGACCGGCGTACTCGCCGGTCAGCTGCTTGGAACGCTGCATCAGCAAATCGTTCAAGAGGCTCGATGCACCAAAGCGGAACCGAGCGGGGTCGAGCCACTCCTCACCTGCCGTCTCCTTCACGACGACCAGGTACCGAAGCGCGTCCTTCGCACTACGGATGCCACCGGCCACCTTCACCCCGACCTTTGCCCCGGTCGCCTCGTCGAAGTCGCGCACGGCCTCGAGTAGGACCAGTGCAACCGGAAGGGTTGCAGCAGGGCTCACCTTTCCCGTCGAGGTCTTGACGAAGTCTGCTCCTCCGAGCATGGCGAGCCATGCGCTCCGCTTCACGTTGTCATAGGTGACGAGCTCCCCTGTCTCAAGAATCACCTTCAAGTGAGCCTGCCCACAGGCCTCCTTGACGGCGCGTATCTCGTCGAAGACGGCCAGGTACCGGCCCGCGAGGAAGGCACCACGGTCGATCACCATGTCGACCTCATCGGCCCCGGCATCGACTGCCGATCGCACGTCAGCCAGCTTCACGGCCAGCTCTGCGCGCCCCGAGGGAAAGGCCGCCGCCACGGACGCCACGGCGACCGAGCTCCCGGTCAGCGCTGCCTTGGCCACCTCCACGAGATCTGGGTACACGCATACGGCTGCCACCGATGGGACGTCGGGATCGAGGGGAGCCGGCTGGCGCGCCTTCCCGCAGAGCGCGCGGACCTTGCCCGGAGTATCCGCCCCTTCAAGGGTGGTGAGATCGACCATCGAGATCGCCATGTCCAACGCTGCCAACTTGGAGCTGGCCTTGATCGAGCGGGTAGCCAGGGCGGCCACACGCCCCTCCACTCCGACCTGGTCCACGCCGGGCAGACCCCCGAAGAATCGCCGAATGCCTAGCTCCGAGGCCGTCACCTCGGACAAAGACGATGGGAACCCAGGCCAACCTAGCTGCTGTCCGGTCCTCCGCGACACCGGCTCAAGCTGAGTGTTAGACGCCATGCTCACCCTCCCGATCCACGACTCGACGGTGTCCCTGGGCCAGGCAGCGAATCCAACTCCAGCCTAGACGCAGCTGTGGCGATCAGCTGCTCGACGTCCTCCATGGCCTGCGCCCGCTCACCTGCCACATCATGCGGGTCCTGAATGCTCCTGACGACCTCGGCATACACCTTGACCTTGGGTTCCGTGCCACTGGGCCGGAACACCACACGCGCCACATTCTCCAGGTGCCAGATGAGGATATCGGTAGGTGCATGGGGCTGACCTGGGTGTCGTTCCGCATAGCCTCCGGCCAGATCGACCACTCCAGGATCTGCCTGACGCATGTCGGTGACCGTCACCCGGCGGCCCGACAACTGATCGGGGGGATCCTGGCGGATCCGATCGAGTGCCAGGCTCAAGCGCGTCAACTCACCAGGGCCGCCAGCATGGATAGCCCGTTGGCGTGTTACATGAAGCCCGTGAAGGAGAGCCAGCTCGTCGAGTCGATCACGAAGGCTGCGCCCGGATCGAGCCGCCGCATTGGCCAACCCGACAACCAGCAGCGCTGCGCTGATGCCATCCTTGTCGGCAACCATGTCGGGGTAGAGGGCATAGCCGAGCGCCTCCTCGTAGCCGTAGGCCAGATGGGTGCCAGGGCCAGCGGCCCGCACGATCCATTTGAAGCCGGTGAGGGTCGTCACGCAGCGAACACCTGCTGCCTCGGCCATCCGGCGCAGCAACGACGCCGATACAACGGTCGTGGCGACGATGGGAGCACTCCCGCTCTCATGCCCAGGCCACCTACCCGAGACCAGATCGGCCAGGACTGCGTCGCCGATGAGCACACCGAGCTCGTCCCCACTCAAGGTCTGCCAGCCCCCGGGTCCGGGCACCATCACCGCCAGACGGTCGGCATCGGGGTCGTTGGCCAGGACAAGATCCGCGTTGCAATCCTCGGCCGTCTTCCGGGCCAGGCCAAGGACGCCCGGCTCTTCCGGGTTGGGGACCGGCGTCGTCGGAAACATCGGATCGGGACGCACCTGTTCGATGACCGGCACTACGGGAGGCCACCCCGCCCGCTCGAGGACGGTTTGGACCAGCTCGTAGCCGACACCGTGCAGTGCCGTGTACACGACCGTGATGGGAGATTGGCTGGCCAGTGGAGATTGGCTGGCCAGTGGAGATTGGCTGGCCAGTGGAGATTGGCTGGCCAGTGGAGATTGGCTGGCCAGTGGAGATCGGCTGGCCAGTGACAGGAGAGCGTCCACGTAAGCGTCGATGACATCTCCTGCGATCCGGCAGCCGGTCGGCCCCTCCGCCCAGCCGGCAGGGAGGTCCAACGGGTCGATCCCAGCGATGAACGAGGCAATCTCACGGTCAACCGGCGGCAAGATCTGCCCACCGTCTGCCACGTAAACCTTGATGCCGTTGTCGTCCCGAGGATTGTGGCTCGCCGTTACCATCAAGCCGTAGCCCATGTGGAGGTAGCGGACGGCGAAGGACAGCACCGGAGTCGGTGCAGCCCGAGGCAGCATCGACACGCCGACTCCGGCTCGCGACAACACCCGGGCAAGATCGGAGGCGAAAATATCGGAGTTGGTACGCCCGTCGTACCCGATCACCACACCGCCAAGCGCGCCCTGCGGGTCACTTAGTGACAGGAACTCGGCGATGCCGGCAGCAAACCGTCCGACCACCAAACGGTTCATGCGCAGCGGGCCGGCCCCGAGCTCAGCCCGGATACCTGCCGTCCCGAAGGCGAGCGTCCCATCGAACCGGTCGCGGATCGCGTCCATGTCCCCTCGCGCCAGGATGCCGTCCAACTCGGCACGAGTCGTCGGGTCCGGATCCGCATCACGCCAGGAGCGGGCCATCTCCACCATGGCATCGACCTCAGTGGAGGGGCTGCGGGGGGAGCTCCGGAGCCAAGAGGGATCTCTCATCGGGTTCCCTCCATCGAAGCAGCCATACGCGGCATCGCCCCGTACGATCCCAGGCAGGTGCGCGCTGCTCTGAGAGCCAGATCCGGCCCACCCAGCAACCACCCGGCTGCGAAAGCGTCCCCTGCCCCTGTCGTGTCGGCCACAACGGTGGCAGGCAATGCTGCAAGCTCGCGGGAGGATCCCGGTTCGATCACCAGGCAACCGCGTGCCCCTCGCTTCACAACCGTCGTGGCCACATCCAGATGGCCCGTCGCGTCGTACTCCGCTGCGTTTGCGAACACGAGGCTCGCGCCGCAGCTCTGGACGCGTCGTTGGACCTCTTGGCGGCCCAGGGAGCCGACCAGCAGTGCCGTGGACAGATCGACGCTCACTCGTGCGCCTCGCTCGCGCGCCAATCTACTCGCCTCGAGCGCAGCCCCGCAGGATCGTTCCCCGAATAATGCATAGCCGGACACGTGGAGCCAAGCGCAGTCATCGAACCACGCATCCTCGAGCTCGTCGCCGGCGAACTCGGCAATCGCCCGCCGATCCGACGCCATGCTCCTGGATCCGTCCGGCGTCACCATCGACGCGACAACCCCGGTGGCCCCACAGCCGGCTGGCGTCAGCACCTCGACGCCGACGAACTCGAGACTGTCTCGCGCCAGCCTGCCCAATACGTCGGTCCCGAGCTTCGTCACCAACCTGGATCGCGCACCCAGTGCGGCACACCAGGCGGCGACGTTCGCCGCCTGACCGCCTGCGACCAATGTGATCTCCGCTGGAACGTCGTCATCGACCACGGGCAAGCGTGACAGCGAGATGACAACGTCGATCACGGCATCACCGAAGGAGCAAAGTCCAACAGCACGACGAGGAGCCGAGAGGCCCATCAGATCATCCCGCCCTCGATGCGCCAGGGCGGCGACAACGCAGTGGTGCTCCTGGAGCGCGCTACCACGTCGCAACTCTTGAATGACATGTTCGAACGTTGCATGGCGCTCCTATACCGAGCCGAGAGCAGCGATGGCTCGGATGACCGCATCCCAGAACGCCTCGCGTCGCAGCGAGGTCCCGACGTGATGCCGAGCGGAGGCGCCCTCCGGCATGAACGTCGTAACCGTCATGCCGCTCGTGCGCTCCCCCTTCGTCTCGATCTCCACCAGGGCCGGACGAACGTTGAACAGCGACGGGTCTGCCACATAGGCCACCGCGCAGGCATCGTGAACCGGAGGATCCTCCATGGACTGCTCACGTCGGTAGGTGGACCGGAAATAGTCGATGAGCTGTGTAGCGAACGTGGCCACGGGCGAACCGATCGCTCCGATGCGGGCTTGGGTCTCACGAGTGCAGGTCGCCTGATGGGTCACGTCGAGACCCATCATCGTCACCGGCCACGGAGCACCGAAGACGATCGCCGCCGCTTCTGGATCCACGAAAATATTGAACTCCGCGGCCGGAGTGACGTTGCCTCGCCCGAAGGCACCTCCCATGATCACGACTTCCCGCACCGCTGTCGCGATCGCCGGTTCCCTGCGAAGGGCAAGCGCCACATTGGTCAGGGGAGCGGTGGCCACGATGGTCACCTCGCCAGGAGCCTCCATCACCTTCCCAATGAGAAAGTCCACGGCATGCCCCTGTACAGGGTGAACTGACGGCGCCACCGGGGGTGGGCCGTCCATGCCTGAGGCGCCGTGGATGCCCGGTGCGGTTGTCAGCTCACGGAGCAGAGGGCGATCGCAACCTGCTGCGACATCCAGCCCGGTGAGCCCGGCGACGGTGGCAACGGCACACGCGTTGTGTGTGGTCTTCTCGACTGTCTGGTTACCGGCGACGGTGGTGACCCCCAACAGATCGACACGTGGGTCGCCCGCTGCCAGCATGATGGCAAGAGCATCGTCATGGCCAGGGTCACAGTCCAGAACGATCGGCCTTGGAGCGGCCGCTGCCATCCGTCCTGGCACCGCGTCACCATCCGTCATGCTGCATCACCCGCATAGGCCACCGCCACCGCCGCTCCCAGGGCTGCATTTCCCCTTACGGCGGCCAGGTTCGCATCAACCGAAGCACCACCAGTACCACGAGCGATGAAATCCAGGAGAAACGGCGTCAGGGCCTGACCACCTATCTGGCGATCCGCAGCAGCAGAGAGTGCCTCTCTCAGGACCTGATCGTGCAGGGCGGGATCGAGTTGTCGCTCCACGGGGACCGGATTGGCCACCAGGAGCGCCTGCCCCTGAGCACCCAGGGCATCCTGGCTCCGCATCACTGCCGCGATCTGCGCGACCGAGTCAAGTGACCACTCGACGGGTAATCCGGAGTCAGCCAGGTAGAAGCCTGGGAACCGCCCTGTGCGATAACCGATCACGGAGACATTGAGCGTCTCCAGGCGCTGGAGTGTCGCCGGGACGTCGAGGATCGACTTCACACCGGCAGCCACCACGGTGAGACGCGTCCGGCTGAGCATAACGAGGTCGGCGGACTCGTCGAGCGACTCCTGCCAACCACGGTGAACGCCACCAAGACCTCCCGTCACGAACACACGGATCTTGGCTCGCGCTGCCACCATGCATACTGCCGAGACCGTGGTGGCCCCACTCTCTCCTGTAGCCATGGCAAGAACGAGATCTCGCGCCCCGAGCTTGCGGATGCCCTGCCCGGATGCCACACGCTCCAGTTCATGATCGGCCAGCCCGACATGGACGACCCCGTCGAGCACCGCTATGGTCGCGGGGCAGGCGCCCCCGTCGCGAACGATAGCCTCGAGCTCGCGAGCCACATCGAGATTGATGCTGCGGGGCAAGCCATGGGAGATGATCGTGGACTCCAAAGCGACGACCGGAGCTCCATGAGCGAGGGCATCCCGCACTTCCGGGGAATAGCCGATCCCTGGCTGATCCGTGTGCCTGTCCTCCATGTGCTCTCCGTCCTTGTCCCTTGTCCACATCTGTGTCTCCCGGCGGCGATGCTGAGTGCCGACCGACCGTAGCGCTGCGCAGCGTCCCGCCCATGTGGGCAATCACGCATCGCGCTCTATTCCCTGAGCTCGAGAAATGCTCCGGCCGCTGCGTTGCCGGCCTGCGGCCACCGCCATCCCGCGAACCACAATGCGAGTACCGTCACCACGTAGGGCATCATCTGGATGAACTCGAGCGGAAGACCGAATATGGCATGGATCTGGCTGAAGATCCCAAGCGCGGTGGCAATTCCGAAGATGAAGGAGGCCAGAACCACACCCCACGGTGCCTCCCTGCCGAACAGCACAGCGGTGAACGCAACGTACCCGATGCCCGCCGTCATGTCGTACGAGAACGCGTGGAGCGACCCCACCGAAAGAGCGCTCCCACCAATCGCGCACATGGCACCGGTGATGCACAGAGCGCCCAACTGGATCCAGCGTACGTTCACACCGGCAGCGGTGGCCGCGAACGGGTACTGCCCGGATGCCGATACACGCAGGCCGAAGTTGCTCCGACGAGCCACGAACCACACCACGCCGACAGCGAGCGGGAGCAGGTACACGAGCAGGGAAAGCGACCCCAGGATGGATGCGGGCCCCGTAGCGGTGCCTGCCACGGGTGTCGGTATCACAGCCTTGGCGGAGACAGCACCCGAGGTGTGAAAGATCACCCTCTGGAGGAAACTCGTTCCACCGAGGCCGATGCCGACGAGGCCGAGCCCGGCAATGATGGCATTTGCCTTCAGGATGACGACCACCAGCCAGAACAGTGCCGAAACCACGACGCACGCCGCTATGGCAAGGAGGATCCCCGTCCACGCGGAGCCGAATGCGATAGCCCCTCCGATGGACGCGAACGCGCCGATAAGCATCAACCCCTCCAGCCCCAGCTGGTAGATGCCGGCTCGATGCGCGAAGAGGCACCCGAGCGCGGCCCAGAGAATCGGTGTCGTGCCGAGAAGCACGCTATTGGAGAACGCATAGAACTCGTTCATATAGATCGCTCCAGAGGTTCCGAGCTATCGCTCCGTTCGGTACTCGATGTCGAGGGCGTCCCGATCGCGTGCTCCAGAGCCAGCGGACGTCGCCGGCCCTCCCGTGGCATGCCGCGCAACCGCTGGCTGACTTCATGTGGCCAGCGGCCCCATCCCAGGCGCGCCGTGACCAAGAACGAGATGAGCCCGGTGAGAAACACGAGCGACGTGCTGGGCAAGCCGGTAGCAATCGGGAGGAACACGCTAGCGGCGGTTAGGCCGCCGAACAGGACTGCTGCTGCCAGCACGCCCCCAACAGCCAGCACGCCGACGAGGGCGACGAGGATGGCCGTGAGCCCGATGTTGGCGTCGTAGCCGTTCGAGATGCTCCCGAGCGGTCCGAGGACCTCGATGGCCCCCCCTAGACCAGCCGTGAAGCCGGTGATGGCAAACGTCGCCAGCCCGATCCTCTGGATCTCGACTCCCTGCACCTCGGCCATGATCGGGTTCCTCCCGACCAATCCGACCTCGAAGCCGAACCTGGTACGGCGCAGCAGCCACCACACAGCAGCAGCCACCAGCACTACGGCGACGACTACCGAGACGCTCACCCCCGACGACGAGGTCACCCGGACCGCCGCAGGAACGGGTCTGGTCACAGCCACCTGGCCTGCACCGGCGCTGGACTTGAGGGGACCGATCGACACGTACTCGACGAGGTAGTCCGCGATGAAGCTGAACATGAGGGTGGTGATCACCTCGTTCACGTTGAAATACACGCGTAGCAACCCGGGGATCACCGACCACAGCGCACCGGCAACGGCTCCTGCGACCATGGCCAGGAACGCGATCAACACCCCACCGAGCGACGACGGTGCCGCGATGCCGACGAACAGCGCCACGATACCTCCCGCATAGAACTGTCCCTGGGCCCCAGCGTTGAAGAAGCCCCCCCGAAAGCTCACGGCCACGCCGATGGCGATGAACGCCAGGGGGAACGCATAGCGGATCGTCGTCTCGAGCGAACCCGAGCCCGTCACCGCGCCCGTGAGGACCCCGCTCCATGTACCACCAGCAGAGTACCCGCCAGCATCGAAAGCGACCGCTGCGATTGCCAAGGCCACTAGGACCGCAGCCACGCTCCTACCCCCGCTCGCCAAGCCGTGGCGCCAGTTCACGACGCCGCCCCCACAACCATGGCTTGGCCCAATGCCGTCCGGTCGTAAGGGGGCCGGAGCACGGCGACGCGTTCGCCGCCGAGGATCACCACCAGACGATCCGACAATGCAAAAAGCTCGTCCAGGTCCGACGACACGAGGAGCACCCCTGCGCCGGAGCGTCGAGCTCGGCGCAGCGCGTCCCAGACGAGCTCGGTACCACCCAGGTCCAACCCCTGGGTCGGTTGCTCGGCAACGATCAGCCGGGCCCCCTCGTCCACCTCGCGCGCCAGCACGATCCTCTGAAGGTTCCCCCCAGAGAGCTCCCGCATCGCCTGGCCGCTGCTGGCGTACCGGACCTGCCATCTCCGCAGCCGCTCCTCACCGCTCCTGCGCAGCAACCGCTCGGACAGGAAGCCCCGTCGGACCGCGCCGGAGACGCCGTAGCCCGACGAGACCGGAGCGGCCATGGCGTTGACCCAGAGAGAGCTCGAGAGCGAGATCGCCCGGGACTGTCGATCGGCGGGAATGTAGCGCAGCCCGAGCCTCCGCCTCACAGCCACCCGTTCGTGGGACACGTCCCTGCCATCCAATATCACGTGTCCCTCCCGCGGTGCCTCCAAGCCGACGATCACGTCCACCAGAGCCTGCTGCCCATTGCCCTCGACGCCGGCGATACCCACGACCTCCCCCGGATGCACGTCGACCGAGAACGCCTGAAGCCCGCGCCTACCCTCTCGAGTCACAGTCGAAACATGCTCTACCCGCATGATCGCACTGGAAGCGCTGGAATCCGGCTGCCCTCCAGCCAAAGCCGGGTCCCCCATCGGAGACGCCCCGGAGTCCTGGGCCACCATCGGAGACGCCCCGGAGTCCTGGGCCACCTCATCGTCTCCCTGAGCCACAGCTACGGAAACATCCAATGGTCCTGCCTCGGACCCGCCGTCATCAAGCGTGCGCCCCTCGTCGTGCAGCCCCATTGCCCGAACCGATGCACCCGACACGGACGATTGGGCCGACCCGGTCATGATCAGCCGGGCAATCTCCGTATCGCTGATCGTGGACATCTCCGTCGGAGGGAGCACGACCTTGCCCCCGGCCAGCACGGCAACCGTCTCGGCGATGGCCCGGACATCGCGGAGCTTGTGCATGACTACGAAGAAGGTGATGCCCTGCGTGGCAAGCACCCTCAACCTTGCGAACAGCCCATCGATCGCCTCGGGCGGGAGCACAGCCGTAGGCTCGTCGAGCACGATGATGCGACTACCGCTCGCCAGGGCGCGCGTGATCTCAACCGCCTGGAGCTGCTCGGGGGCCAGGTCACGGATGAAAGCATCCGCGCGGATGCTGAACCCGAACGACTCCAGCTGCCCCGCCCACCGCCTCTCGATCGCACCACGACGGTAGAAGCCACCGCGCGTGCCGTCTGAGCGGAACAGCTGGAGCGCTTCGGCCACCGTAAAATGCGGCGGAAGGGCGAACGTCTGGTGCACGAGCTCCACTCCGGCCTTGCGCAAACGAGCCTGGCCGCTCGGAGGGTACTCCACCCCTCCTACGATCACCTGCCCGTGATCAGCACGAGTCAAGCCGGCAAAGACACGGCACAGCGTCGTCTTGCCCGCACCGTTCTGGCCCACGATCGCGTGCACCGTGCCCGCGCTCTGCCACGAGAGCGTCACGCCGTCGAGAGCAACTGTCTCTCCGAACTTGACCAGCACGTCACGGCAGCCCAATACGACCACGCGTCATCCTTCCCACTGGTTCACGCCGCGCCCGTCCGGACACTGCTGCCGCCATGCGCATCGTCCCCCATCGGCACCCACATTGCTCCATGGGGGCAATCAGGGTATCGCGCTCGTGTTCACCGGGATCGTGAGCGTGCCGGCCGCCACCGCCGCCTGAGCAGCCTGCATCTTGGACAGACCGGCCTTGAACTTCGCACCCACGGCCGCCGGCGCGGACGTGGCAAACACCGGACTCGGAGCGTAGCCGGTCACCTTGTCAGCAAGCCCCTGGGCCACGGCGGTCCCTCCAGCGCTCCATGTGGGAGCAAATGCCGACTCCAGCTCCAAAGTCAGCGACACTCCGAACTCCAGGATGGCAGATCCGAGGATGAGGCTCGGCGCCTGCTTGTAGGCAGTGGGGTCCGAGTCGTAGCTCATGTACAGCTTGTCCGCCTCAGCCGCCTTCAACACGCCCAGGTCTGTTGCCGAAGCATCGGTTTGGATCACATCCACACCCGAGCCATACATCGAGTCCGCAACCTGCTGACCACCGTTTGGATCGGTGTAGGAACCCACGAACGCTCCAGACACTGATATCGCAGGATTGATCGAGTGCGCTCCAGCCGCATAGGCGTAATAGTCCTCATTCAGTTCCGGAGCAGCCGCTCCACCAATATAACCGATCTTATTAGTAGTCGTCACAAATGCAGCCAGGATACCTGCGAAATACATACCTTCATAGAACTTATAGCTAACTGTCACCACATTTGGAATAGGCGGATTGAACGGCGTCCCGAAGATCCAGATGAACCTTGTCTTCGGATGCGCCTTCGCCGCCGCGGCAATAGGAGTCCCCATCTCAGGAAACGCCGTCACGACGATATCGTACGATTCCGCTAGCAGGTCGAGGGTGGAGGTGTAGTTGGACGGATCGCTGACGAACACATAGCGCGTCCTTGCCCCGTGCTTCTTGCCCACCGTATCCATGGCTGCGATCATGTCCAGCACTGGCGGGTCACCACCCGATGACTGCGGACTGAGCAACGCCACGGAGGTCGGGGCAGCGCTCACCTTTGTCGACGGTGACTTCGTCGTACTGGTTGTACTGCACGCTGCCAGCAGCCCGGGCAGCAGAGCCGGACCGGCAATGCTCGCCGCAGTAATCACACCGGCCTTGCGGAGGAACCAGCGCCTGGACTGCGGGGTATCGCCAAAAGGGACCGGGACTTGTCCAGCACCGCCATGAATATTCAGATTCTCAGCCATACCATTTATCCTCCTCATTAGAGCAATGGAATTAATACCAACTCTTGCACAACTAGCGACACCATGTCAAGATATACTTATACATTTACCGATACATTAGAATGACGTCATATACGGAATTATCTCACGCCCATACGCTTCGATTGTTCCCTCGGGATCATCATGCATCAGATAGAGCGCGAACTGATTTACTCCTAATCTAGCCAGCTCCCTCAGCCGTTCTTCGTGCCGCTCCACCGAACCAAGCAGACAAAACCTATCTATGATCTCGTCGGGAACGAACTCCGTATCTGGATTGCCAGCCTTACCGTGATGGCTGTAATCGTAGCCCTTTCGACCCTTGATATATGCTGTAAGCGCTGTAGGCACAACCTCAGACTCTGGGCCATAGCGCCGCACAATATCGGCTACATGATTGCCAACCATGCCACCAAACCACCGGACCTGATCGCGCTGATGGTCGAGGTTGTCACCCACATACGCTGGCGCAGCCGCGCAGATAGTGAACTCCTGCACATTCCTTCCTGCAGCTCGCAGCGAATCCAGCGCCGATCTAGCTGCCCACTCGACCACGAATGGATCAGCCAGTTGGAGAATCAGGCCATCGGCCTCTCTGCCCGCCAAGTCGAGAGCTCTAGGACCATAGGCCCCCATCCACATTCCAAGATTTCCCTCCTGGACCCATGGGATCTTCACCCGCGTATCCCGGATCATCACTTCTTCCCCGTCGGCGAGACCTTTCACTACCCGCATGCACTCCGACAGTGTCGATAGTGAGGCCGGCTGCCCTCCGGTTACTCGCACAGCAGAGTCCCCACGCCCGATTCCGCAAACCGTTCGAGGACCGTACATCTCATTCAATGTGGCAAATAGGGAAGCCGTTACCGTCCAATCGCGAGTCAACGGATTCGTCACCATGGTGCCCACTTTAATTGACTTCGTTGCACTAAGTATTTGAGAGAATATTACAAAGGGCTCTTCCCATAGCACGCATGAGTCAAACGTCCAGAAGTGAGTAAATCCCGCTGCCTCTGCTCGCCGAGCTAGATCGACAACCATGCGTGCGGGCGGATTCGTCTGCACTACCAAGCCAAACTCCACGTTACTTCCCCCAAGACTGGGCCGATAGAATAGTCATGTCCTCTATTGCACAAGCACGCATGGTGCCAAGTCACTCAAGGAACGCATTAAGCCCTCTGTGGAGAAACCGGCCTGCTCCGGGCCGGCCCACAAAGCATCCGTTCTCAACGATGATCGACCCGCGCGACAACACGATCTTGACCTGGCCGGTGACTGGTAGACCTTCGTAAGCCGAATAGTCCACATTCATATGGTGCTCCTTTGCCGATATCGTCCGCGTATCCGACGGGTCATATATGACAATGTCTGCATCTGCGCCAGGCGCTAACACCCCCTTCTTAGGGAACAAGCCGAACATTCGTGCTGGGGCAGTTGATGTGACATCAACCCATCGTGCCAGTGAGATCTCCCCTCGGTTGACGCCCTGGTAGATAAGGTCCATACGATGCTCAACGCCTGGCAGGCCGTTGGGGATCTTGGAGAAATCGCCTACCCCAAGCTCCTTCTGCTCCTTGAAGCAGAACGGGCAGTGGTCGGTAGACACGATGCTTAGGTCGTCCGTGCGCAGGCCGCGCCACAGCTCGCGTTGATAGCTCTCAGGCCTCAGTGGCGGTGAGCACACGAACTTGGCCCCCTCGAACCCAGGACGGGCCATCTCGTCCTCTGCGAGGAAGAGGTACTGAGGGCATGTTTCGGCAAAGACGTTCTGGCCCTTGTCCCGTGCGGTGACGACTTCGCCAAGGGCCTCGGTTGCCGAGAGATGGACGATGTACAGAGGCGAATTGGCCACACGCGCCAGCTGTATGGCCCGGTGGGTCGCTTCCGCTTCGAGAACTGCCGGTCGTGTAGCCCCGTGATAGCGCGGGTCGCTCTCACCTCGCGCCAGTGCCTGGGCGACAAGCACGTCGATAGCAATCCCGTTCTCGGCATGCATCATGATCATGGCACCGTTGCTCGCCGCCTGCTGCATGGCCCTCAGGATGTCTCCATCGGTCGAGTAGAAGACGCCTGGGTAAGCCATGAACAGCTTGAAGCTGCTGATGCCCTCACTGACCAGTGCATCCATCTCCTTCAATGAACTGTCTGTTACGTCAGACATGATCATGTGAAAGCCGTAGTCGATGAAGCAGTTGCCCTGGGCCTTGCTGGACCACCGCTCGAACCCTTCTCTCAAGGTCGAACCCTTGCTCTGAATCGCGAAATCAATGATTGTCGTTGTACCGCCGAACGCCGCCGCGCGGGTACCTGTTTCAAAGGTATCTGCCGATTGAGTACCACCGAAGGGCATTTCCATGTGGGTGTGCCCATCGATTCCACCAGGAAGCACCAAGAGACCCGTCGCGTCTATGACGCGATCAGCTCCCTCACCCCAGGAAACGGAAAGTGAGGAGCCGGAGGTCGTGACCGCG
Organism: Actinomycetes bacterium; assembly: GCA_021851165.1. Taxonomy (GTDB): domain Bacteria; phylum Actinomycetota; class Acidimicrobiia; order Acidimicrobiales; family JAJZJN01; genus JAJZJN01. The sequence continues at coordinate 13,978 of JAJZJN010000005.1, read as the reverse complement.
ATGATAATTTCGTCCTCAACCAGGACATCAGCGGCGATGGGGCCGGTGGAGTTCACCACGGTGCCTCCACTGATCAGTGTCTTCATGAAGCTCTCTGCCTCCTATCTCCTGTGTGAGCAGTAGCGGAAGTGACTGTTAGGGTGCTGTGAGACTGCCGTAGCTGTCTGGCCTCCGGTCTCGATAAAATGCCCAAGTCTGTCTGACCGTGTCCAAGACACTCATGTCGAGATCTCGGACAATAACCTGCTCTTCAGAATCCGACGCGGCTTCGCCAATCATCGTGCCTCTGGGGTCAACGAAATACGAGGAGCCATAGAAGTCGTTGTCGCCCAGCTCCTCAGTGCCTACGCGGTTAATTGCACCAATGAAATACTCGTTGGCTACCGCTGCTGCTGGCTGCTCGAGGTTCCACAGATATGCCGATAGACCTCGGCTTGTTGCAGAGGGATTGAATACGATGCGTGCGCCAGCCAGCCCCAGTGCTCTCCAGCCCTCTGGAAAATGGCGGTCATAGCATATGTAGACACCAATCGGTCCAACTGCTGTATGAAAGACTGGATAGCCGAGGTTCCCAGGGCGAAAGTAGAACTTCTCCCAGAATCCAGCTACCTGAGGAATATGGTGCTTACGGTACTTCCCGAGATAGGTGCCATCAGCATCGACAACAAATGCAGTATTGTAGAAGAGACCAGGCTGCTCTATCTCGTACACTGGCACGACGAGGACCATGCCTGTCTCGCGTGCTAGGTCACTCATCAGCGTCGTTGTTGGCCCCGGAACTGGCTCAGTGTACGAGTAGTACTCGGAATCTTGCACTTGGCAGAAATATGGTCCGTAAAAGAGTTCCTGAAAGCACACGACCTGTGCCCCCTGGGATGCTGCTTCGCGGGCGAGCGCGATATTGGAATCGATCATTGACTGTTTGTCCCCGGTCCACTTTGATTGGACCAGGGCAGCTCGTACGATATCTGGCACCCTTGATAGCTCCTCTCTGTGGGAATTGTCTCCTACTGTCGATGCCATCGTTACAGTGACATTCGTATGCAGGTCTTCATGGGCTGCTCACTGCTGGACTATCCGATTCGTCACTGGCGGCAGCGTTCGGGAAAGCCAGTGAAGAGTGGTGATCCCCGACATTTCGCCATCTACTGGTCACTGCCTTGCCCCGGGTGTAGAACTTCACGCCATCGGGTCCATAGATGTCGAGATCGCCGAATATAGAGCTGTTCCACCCGCCAAAGGAGTAGTAGGAGACCGGCACCGGGATGGCGACGTTGATTCCGACCATGCCGGCCTCTACCTCGGTTTCGAAACGCTGTGCTGCGTCGCCGCTGCCAGTAAAGATCGCGGCCCCGTTGCCGTACCCGTTGCGCTCGATCAATGCCAAGGCCTCGTCCAGTGTGTCGACCCGGACCAGGGACAGCACGGGACCGAAGATCTCGTCGGCGTAGACCCGCATGTCCGGCGAGACGCGGTCGAAGAGGCACGGGCCGAGCCAGTAGCCCCCGGCATCCCCTCGAATATCGTGGTCACGCCCGTCGATCGCGATGGTCGCCCCTTCCGACTCACCAATCGCGAGGTAGGATGCCACCCGGTCTCGGTGCTCAGCGGTCACCAACGGCCCCATCTCCGAGGTGGCTGCGGT
>JAJZJN010000005.1:0-12323 GCA_021851165.1 Actinomycetes bacterium | reverse complement strand
GAGACGCGCTCTTGGATGTGCTCGACCAAGGCGTCTCCACAGCCTCCTACAGCCACCAGCACAGCCGCTGCCATGCAGCGTTCTCCCGCTGAGCCGAATCCTGCACTAACTGCGGCTTCGGCCGCATCCTTCAGGTCGGCGTCGGGAAGGACCACCATGTGGTTCTTCGCTCCTCCGAGGGCCTGGACGCGCTTGCCTTCGCGCGCGGCAGTCTCGTATATGTGACGGGCGACGGCCGTGGAGCCCACGAAGCTCACCGCCGCGATGCCCGGGTGCATGAGAATTCTCTCGACGGCCTCCTTGTCCCCGTTGACGATGTTGAACACGCCCGGCGGTATCCCCGCCTCGGCCACGAGCTCGGCAAGGTAGGCAGACGCAGACGGGTCCTTCTCCGAGGGCTTCAGCACGAAAGTGTTCCCGCAGGCGATCGCCAGAGGGAACATCCATAGTGGCACCATCGAGGGGAAATTGAACGGCGTTATACCGGCGACCACTCCTAGTGGCTGGCGCAAGGAATGCACATTGACACCGGTGGATGCGTGCTCGGTGAACTCACCCTTCAGGAGCTGAGCGATCCCACAGGCGAACTCGACCACTTCGAGTCCCCGCGCCACTTCTCCGGCCGCGTCGCTCTGCACCTTGCCATGCTCACTCACCACCAGGTCGGCAAGGTCGCCGAGGTGGGCCGCCAGCAGCTCCCGCAGGGCGAACAGCATGGAGGTGCGCCGGGCCAGCGATGTAGCTCTCCACGGGCCAAATGCGCGAGCCGCTGCGGCAACAGCTTCATCGACCTCTGTGGCCGTGGCAAAGTCGACCTCGCCGGTCTGGGCGCCCGTCGCTGGATTGAATACCTTCCCGTGCCGCTTCGCCTCGCCGACCCACGGTTTACCGTCGATCCAGTGGGTGATGTGCTTCATGCATGTGCTCCTTGCTCCGACGGTCCATCACCTGTTTGCTCGTCGGCGACACGGAGCGCACCGACTAGCACCTCGACAGCGGTCATGACCTCATCCAGAGTCACACTCATCGGTGGGGCTATTCTCAGGACGTTGTTGTAAAGGCCACCTTTACCTATGAGCACCCCCCCTCGCCGGCACGCCTCGAGGGTCACCTGGGCAGCCCTGGGATTCGGTGTCAGCGTCCCGGTCTCCACCAGCTCGACTCCGATCATCAGCCCCTTCCCACGTATCTCCCCGACCACACCCAGAGCTCCGGCACGCTCGCGGAGCTGGTCGAGGAGATGGCCACCCATCTTCAAGGAGTTGTCCTGGAGATCCTGGGAAAGGATGTACTCGAGATTGGCCAGCGCACCGGCACTGGACAGAGGATTCCCGCCGAAGGTCGAGATGGAGCCGGCGTGAACGGAGTCGACCAGTTCAGGCCGCCCGACCACACCTCCGATGGCGAGCCCGTTGCCGAGGCCTTTCGCAAACGTCAAGATGTCGGGCTTGACGTCATGGGCTTGGAACCCCCAGAAGTGCTCGCCGGTCCGGCCCCAACCGGTCTGGACCTCATCGGAGATGAAAAGGATGCCGTACTCGTCAAGCACCTCTTTCATCGCGCCGAACAGTCCGTCTGGAGGAACGACGAATCCGCCCACACCTTGGATCGGCTCGGCAATCATGCAGGCCACGTCGCCCGCGGTGGCGGTCTCGATCACCTCCCGCAGGTCCCTCACGCACACCTCGATGAACTCCCTGTCCGGCAGGTGGCCGAACGGGCTGCGAAACCGGTAGCCGCCTTGCACGTAGCTGACATTGAGCGGGCTCAGGCTTGATGCCGACCAGGAGCGGTTCCCGGTGACGGCCATCGCCGTGAACGAACGACCGTGATAGCTGTTGCGGATCGCCAGGACCTGGTTGGACGCGCGGGCTGAGCACGAGAGCATGAGCGCCGTCTCCACCGCCTCGGTCCCTGAGCTCACGAAGAACACCTTGGCATCGGGAATGGTGGAGAGCTCGGAGATCCGTTCAGCCAACTCGACCATTGGCCTTATCAAGTACAGCGTCGAGGAATGCAGCATCTTCCCCGCCTGCTCCCGGATCGCGTCCACCACCTCGGGCACGTTGTAGCCGGTGCTCGTAGTGAGAATGCCCCCGAAGAAGTCGAGGTAGCGCGTTCCTTCAGCGTCGTACACATGGCGGCCCTCGCCACGTACCAGCTCGATGGGCCGGTCGTAGTAGAGCGAGAGCCAGTTGGGCATCACCTTGCGATGGCGGTTCAACAGCTCGGCGTGTGGCGACGTCATCAGTAGATCTCCCCTTAGGACACGGCGGTTAGAGAGGTGGCCAACGCTGCGGCGACGACCGGGTGGACCACCCGGCCGTGAGCCACGTTCAACGAGCCGGTGAGCAGTGGGTCGCTCGGGTCCAAGGCAAGCTGGAGTACCCGGGATGCGATCGCCGCGCTCAAAGCCCGGCTCGCGGTGCGGGGGAACTGTCCGGGCACGTTGGTGACGCAGTAATGGATCACCCCTGTCTCCTCGTACACCGGATCGGACAGCGAGGTAGGGTGAGATGTCTCGATGCATCCACCCTGGTCGATCGCCAGATCCACCACCACGGACCCCTTGCGCATCGATCGCACCTGAGCCGCGTCAACCACGATCGGGGCTCGAGCACCAGGCACCAACGCGGCTCCGACCACCAGGTCGGCCTCTGCCAGCGTTTCACCTATGGCGCTCGACGAGGACGCCAGCGTCGCGGTCAGGGTACCGTCGAGATGCAGGCGCCGCAGCCGTTCAAGGTCTATGTCCACTCCAGTCACCTCGGCGTCCATGCCACGCGCACCGCGAGCCGCCATCGTGCCGGCGACCCCCATCCCGATCACCACGACCCGCGCCGGGGGCACGCCCGCGCTGCCGCCCAGAAGCGTGCCAGATCCCTGGGCCAGGTAATAAGCCCCCATGATCGCGGCCGATCGACCGGCAATGTCGCTCATTGGTGCCAGAAGAGGAAGGTGGCGTCCTTCGCGGACCGTTTCGAATGCGTGAGCCTCGACACCGGTCTCCTGAAGCGCTCTGGCCAGATCGGGGGCAGCAGCGAGATGCAGATAGCCGAACAACTTCAGCCCGGGTCGGAACCACTTCCATTCGCAACGGAGCGGCTCCTTCACCTTCACCACCAGTTCAGAGGCCCACACCTCTGCCGCGTCCGGTACGACATCGGCACCCGCAGACCTGTACTCGCTATCCTCGAAGCCTGCAGCGATGCCCGCTCCTTGCTGTACCCGAACCCTCAGACCGGCGCTCGTCAGTGTGGCTACCGCATGAGGATCGAGGGCGACGCGTCGTTCACCGTCCTTCACCTCGGTCGGCAGCCCCACCGTCTTGACCATCGATAACTCCTCCTCGACCTATCGGCCTACGACCGACCCAACGCCTTCGAGGGATACGGCAACCCCTGGCCACTCGTCGAGATCCCCTCTTCGCAACAGTCTGAAGCGGAGCAAAGCTCTTGACAATGTTCAACATGTCGCGTTTTTGTTCATTTTCCGAACGATATGTATAGGCTGAGGCACGACGTCGCTGCAGCCGACCGAGATGACCGAGATCGTCGCACGCATGGGCACCGTGCCAGGAGCCGTTCGCGGGCCTTCCGGGTAGGGCGCAGGACGTACTCAGCAGGAGGCAGCTCATGAAAGCATCGTCGCCACACCGCCAACGTGCCGTGGGCACGACGGCAAAGCAGACGGGCGGCCCGGGAGGCCCGGGAGGCCTGCGTCTGCCGACGGTGGCAGAGATCCTGGCGCTCCCGGAGGTCAGGCGCGGGCGTCCGACGATCGAGGCCTCACCACATGCCCTCGACCGGCCAGTGCGCTGGGTGCATGTCAGTGAGATCACCGACATCAGCTACCTCCTGCAGGGCGGCGAGCTCATATTGTCGACGGGGGTCGCGTTCCCAAGCGATGATGCCGGGCTTGCCCGCTACATCACCGACCTGGCAGCAGCTCAGGCTACCGGGGTGTTCATCGAGCTGGGGAGGCGCTTCGCCGCTCTTCCCGACGCGCTCGTCCAGAGCGCCGAAGCTCATGGTCTGCCGCTTGTCGCGTTGCACACAGAGGTGCCGTTCGTGGCCATCACCGAGGCGATCCACTCGATCATCGTGAACACCCGGATCAGGCAGCTCGAGCTCGACGAGGTCGTCCACCGCGCCTTCCGGTCCCTCGCTGCGGAAGCCTCGACTCCCCAGGACATCGTCGATGAGGTCGCCCGTCTCGCGGGTTGTCCCGCCGTCTTCGAAAATGTGGCCCGCCATGTCCTCGCGTTTGCAGGAGGGCCGGCGGACGGCACAGAGCTGCTCGACCACTGGGAACAGCGCTCCAGGCAGGCCACGTGGACGGAGCCTGCCACAACCATGAACGGAGAACAATGGCTCACTACCCCGGTAGGCGCTCGAGGCCAGGTCTGGGGCCGGTTGATCCTGATCCCGGCGGTTCCCACCGCTCCCCTGCAGAGGACGATTCTCGAGCAGGGGGCTACCACCCTCGCTCTCCATCTCCTCATCGAGCGGGATCAGCGACTGCTCGAACACCAGACTCACCGCACGCTGATAGCCGACATCATCGATCACCGCTACGCCTCGCCGGAGGAGATCCACGCGAGGGCCGAGTCGCTCGGCGTGACCACACGACGCCGCAACCTGGTCGCACTGGTAGTCCGAAGTGAGCGGAACGCCCTTGTCACCGATATCGCCCGTCATGCAAGAGCCAGGGAGGAAGTAACCGCCATCTCCGCTGCTGTGGCCGATGCCGCTGCCATGGGCCTCGTTGGACTGCTCGAGCCCGGCCGTCTCGGCATACTCATCTCTGCCACGACCGATTCCCGCCTACAGCTCGTCATAAGCGCGGTTGCTCGTGCAATCCACGATCGCGCACAAAAGCTGGCTCCTCCCAGCACCACCGTCATCGGCGTCGGGTCGCCGGTCACCGCTATCGACGACCTTCGTCACTCGTTTGCCGAGGCAGACGAGGCCGCCGACGCGGCGCGGAGCCTGCCGGGCAAGCACCTGTTCGTGACCACCGCAGACATCCGACTGCGGGGGCTGGTCCACTTGCTTCGCGACGATCCACGCCTCCAGGCCTATACCGACCGCGAGCTCGGGCCGCTCTTTGCCTATGACGAGCGCCACCACACCGACCTGCTCGGGGTGCTCACGGCCTACCTGGATGCAGGCGGCAACAAGTCAGCAGCCGCAGCAGCAGCCCACACGACCCGGGCTACGTTCTACCACCACCTCTCCCGCATCGAGCAGGTCCTCAAATGCGATCTGGAGTCCCCGGAATCTCGCTATTCACTCTACGTAGCCCTCGTCGCCCACCAGGCCTCCAATGCATGAGCTGCAGGTGGGAGACCCGCAAGAGCTGTACACGTAGACTGTGCACGGGTAGACGGCGAAGCTGGCCGGGAAGACTTGAATGGATGGGGGCTGTGCTATGGGGGCCGTGCTATGGGGGCTGTGCTGGTGAACACCCGAGATAACCCTTCGTTCGATCCGGTCGGGATCATTAGGGCAAAACGCGATGGCCTGGCGTGGAGCCCTTCCCAGATCCGTCAACTCATGGAAAATTACCTGGCTGGCACGTTTGCCGAGGAGCAGATGGCAGCGCTGCTCATGGCGGTCGTATGGAGAGGCATGGCGTTTGACGAGTTGGCGGTCTGGACGGAGGCGATGATCTCGTCCGGCCGGCGGATCGACCTCGACCTCCTCGGCCGGCCCACGGTGGACAAGCACTCGACCGGTGGCGTGGGCGACAAGGTCTCGCTCATATTGGTGCCATTGGTCGCCGCCTTCGGTGCCGTCGTTCCTCAGATGTCGGGGCGCGGCTTAGGGCATACCGGAGGGACACTCGACAAGATGGACGCCATACCGGGCTGGAGATCAGATCTGAGTCCCGAGGAAGTCGTGGGAGTGCTGAGCGAGGTGGGATGCGTGATCACTGCAGCCAGCACCGAGATCGTACCCGCCGATCGTCGTCTCTACGCTCTCCGCGACATCACTGCCACGGTCGAGTCGATCCCCCTCATCGTCAGCTCCATCATGTCCAAGAAGGTGGCCGAAGGCACAAAGTCGCTGCTCCTGGATGTCAAAGTCGGGACCGGCGCGTTCATGGCCGACTTGGCCGAAGCACGAAGGTTGGCCCAGACCATGGTCGAGGTGGGCGAAGCACACGGGGTGCGCACCGCAGCCATGCTCACGGCCATGGACACCCCACTTGGATCAGCCGTCGGAAATGCGCTCGAGGTCCAAGAGGCAATCGACGTCCTCAGTGGGGCCGGCCCGGACGACCTCCGGGACCTGGTGGTGGCCGAGGCAGAGGTGATGTTGGGCCTGGCTGGGATCGAAGGTGATCCAGGAGAAGCACTTCATGACGGCCGCGCCCTCCAGCGATTCGAGGCCATGGTGCGAGCACAGGGCGGAGACCCCCATGCACCCCTTCCGCAGGGCCGCAAGCTCGCAACGGTCCGGGCCGACCGCAGCGGTGTGCTCTGCCGCCTCGATGCGCTAGCCGTGGGCATGGCCTCGCTGCGCCTCGGTGCCGGGCGCTCCAGGCCTGGCGAGCAGGTATCGATGACAGCTGGAATCACCTGCGAGGTCAAGCCGGGGCAGAGTGTCACGGCGGGACAGCCGATCCTGGCCCTCTGGGGAGATGACCCGTCACGCGTCGGTGACGCCGAGGAAGCGCTGGCTGGGGCGATCGAGGTCGGTGACAGCCCTCCAACGCTGCCGCCACCGGTGCTGGAGCGCCTCGGCTGCTGAAGAGCCGGTCCGCGGTACGGCGCGGGCCAGCGGGATGGCCAGCTGGCACAACCCGAATCGCCGGCAGAGCTGTGTTCTCGATCGCCGGCAGAGCTGTGTTCTCGATCGCCGGCAGAGCTGCACGTTGACATATGCTGACTAACCAGTTAGTTTACCTGTATGGCCTCTTCACGAGACGCCAAAGCCCGCCTCATCGACGCGGCTTCGGATCTGTTCTACACCGACGGCTTCGCCCCGACTCCAGTGGACAGGGTCGTCGAGCGCTCAGGGGTTTCCAAACCGACGCTTTACGTGCACTTCCCGTCGAAAGATGCCCTCCTCGCCGCCGCTCTCGAACAACGTCATGCGGAGAGGGCGAGGACGCTCGACACGTGGGTCCACTCCGCCGATTCCAGCCCGTGCGAGCAGCTCCTTGCCGTTTTCGACTGGCTCGCCCACCAGCACGAGACCCAACGGGCACGCGGCTGCGCATTCGTGAACGCAGCAGCCGAGCTGGCCGACCCGACCCATCCTGCCCGTGAGATCGCGCGCCGTCACAAGCAGTGGATGCGTGACTACCTCGCAGGATTGGCAAGAGAAGCGCGCTTGTCCTCCCCGGAGCGCCTCGGGGCCGACCTGATGCTGCTCATCGACGGGGCCAACTCGCGGGTGCTCGTCGATGGCGACTTGGCCGCCGCTCACGATGCCCGCCGCATAGCAGCGGTGCTGATCGCCGCCAGCCGTACGGACCAGTGACCGACCACCTCGGAGCCGAGGTGTGCAAACCGTCAGCGCTCTACGCGGCAGGAAAGAGCCAGGTGTGGGTCGTGCTCGGCCTGACACTCGGGCCCGCGGTCGTGCTCGGCCTGGCCCGCTTCGCCTACGCCTTGTTGTTGCCCGCGATGCGAGCCGAGCTGCATTGGTCACTCGGCATCGCCGGCGCGATGAACAGCGCAAACGCACTCGGTTACCTTGCCGGTGCGCTGGCCACTGCACGACTAGCAAGGCATTACGGCGCGCGCCGATCATTCGTCGCAGGCATGGCCATCACGGTTGCATCGTTGCTTGCCACCGCCGCGACCGGCGACACTCTGGTTCTGCTCGCGCTCCGTACCCTTGCGGGGATCACCGGTGCGGTCACCTTCATCACGGGTGCAGGGCTCGTCGCCGGGATCGCAATGGGTAGCACCACGCGGCGGGCGGCGATGCTGCTCGGCATCTACTTCGCCGGGGGCGGGGCGGGCATAGTCATCTCCGGGCTCTCGGTGCCGGCGCTGCTCTCGGTCATGCCTGTATCCGCCGCTTGGCGGTGGGGCTGGGTGCTCCTCGCCGCTCTCGGAACTGCTGCACTCGCTCCGGCGTGGATCGCTGCCCGGGCGAGCCATGAGCCACCGGCGCCACCGCTCCACGACCAGCGATGGCCGGCCCGCCGCTTCGTGGCACTGCTGGCCTCCTACGCACTCTTCGGCGCCGGCTACATCGCGTACATGACCTTCATCGTGGCATTCCTCCATGACGGCGGTGCCGGTACCGGTGAGATCACTGCTTTCTGGGCTGTCCTGGGGACTGCGTCGATGCTCGGTGCGTTTCTCTGGGTGCGGCCCATCGCCCGGCTACGCGCAGGGCTCGGCACCGGGGCAGTCCTCGCAGTCGTTGCTGCAGGAGCCATCCTGCCGCTACTCTCCCGATCGGCTCCAGCCGCGGTGGCATCGGCAGTGGTGTTCGGAGGGTCGTTCCTCGCTGTAGTGACCTCGGTCACCGCTGTTGCCCGGCGATCGCTCCAGCCACATCACTGGACCCCGGCAATCGCCACGCTCACAGTCGCCTTCGCCGGTGGCCAGTGCCTAGGGCCCGTGCTGACCGGGGTGCTCTCCGAGGGACCGGCGGGACTCCGGATCGGCCTCGGCGTGTCAGCAGGCCTGCTCGCGGCAGCGGCATTGACCGCGCTGGGCCAACGGCACCTGAGCCCGAGTTGAGCCCGTTAAAGTCTTGAAGCTCCCTATGAGCGGATCTGACGGAAGCTACGGCCGTTGCGTATCGCGTAGCGGGTAGCGACCCCACCGATAACGAGAAGTACGACAAGTGCCAGCAAGCCGATCAAGAAGTAGACCACGGCCGCTAGGACGACGAACGTACCCGCCATCCAGAATTGCTTGTGATAACGCTCAGGGTGCGCCACCGGACCTGCAATCGATGTCAGTGCCCGGTTCGTGTGCGAGGATCTCGATGGCATAATGCACCTCCTGTTCTGATCCTACCTGCCGGCGCACCCGAATCGTCTTCGCCTGGTGGCTTCCCGTGGTCCATCGAGCAGAATCCCCTGGCTTTAGCCATGGGGAGGATGACAGTCCTCCGACCTCCAGCCCGAGCATCCCCTAGGGAGCATCACCTCGGGAGCATCACCTCGGGACAGGCTGTCTCTCGCCACTGACCAGTAGCAAATGTAACCGGAACGGTGAATCGCTCATCGGGCCAGCGGGCTGTAGAAGACCAGGCCGTTGCCCTTACTGTCGTAGGCTACGACGCGTCGCTCATGCGCGTCAGTGTACGGTCCTTTGATGATGCCACCGCCGTTGGCCTCGACCGCCTCTGCCGCGGCGTCGACGTCATCGGTCTTGATGCCGACGACGACCTGCCCAGGCATGGGATGGTCGATCGCAGTAGCCAGCGCCACGGTGATTGAACCACCGTCGAGGGCGGCGAAGTGGGCTCCATCGCGAAACTTCAGTGACATACCAAGGGTCTCGGTGTAGAACCGGATTGATTCATCGAGGTCGTCGGTTGACAAGACGACCATCCGAACATCGTATTCAATCAATTATGCCTCCTTGGGCTGGATCGATCGGACCTGAGGCTACGAGCGTGATGGGACGGATACCCGAGGCCAACCTTCATAGACGGCACTTACGATACCTGGGTTTGCCGGCTCCTCGCGATGATGCGCGAGGCGGTGCCAGACCGGTGACCCGCCCATAGGCGTCCACCACCAGGGTCCTGTGCCCCCCGGTTCTTGTGGTTAGCCCAAACCCTTCACGCCGCCCATTGAGCTGAGTGGTCCGCGTCCGTGGAATTGCCCTCCGAGTAGGGGAAACCGTTGTTGCTGAGGTCGAAGTGCTCGATGCCGGCATCGAGGGACTGCCCCAAAGGATCGCTGTGGGGCACCGGGTGGGCGACGATCCCGATCTCGTCGGTCGCGCTGTGGTAATGCGAGCCGACTCGGCTGGCTGCACCGATGCGATGCCGGATCCTGTGACAGTAGGAGGTCGGCGGCCTTCTGAATGAGCTGCCGGAAGTTCTCCTCCCGATAGCCGACGACGAACACCAGTACGAAGAACGTCGCTTCGGACTTGTCGAACTTCGAGCCCGTCGATGCAGTGAGGAGACCAAAGATCAGGACGCTGGCGCCCTCACGGCCACAAACCAGGCGCAGGCGCGACGGCCGAGGTCATTCAACGACCGTAGTGGTACCTGCACGCGGCGATCCGAACCTCGTCTTCGGCGACCTTGTAGACGAGGCGGTGCTCATCGGTGATCCGGCGAGACCAGTAGGCATGGAATCCGTGCTTCAGTGGTTCGGGCTTCCCGATCCCCTCGTTCCCGTTGCGCTCGACATCCTTGATGAGGGTATTGATGCGCTTCACGACCTTACGGTCCTGCGCCTGCCACCAGAGATAGTCGTCCCAAGCGCTCTGGCCCCAAACCAGCTTCACTCGGCCAGCTCGTGGACGGCACCGGCGCCGTGTTCGAGACGGTCTATCGACTCCAGCAGACGGCGGGCGTTCTCCGGGCTCTTCAGCAGGTAGGCCGTCTCCTTCAACGACTCGTAGTCGTCAAGGGCCACGATCACCACCGGATCGTGACCGGCTCGGGTGATCACGACCTCCTCGCGGTCGTCGATGACGGAGTTGAGGGTCTTGGCGTACTTTGCGCGCGACTCCGAGTAGGTCATGGTCTTCATGCTGATCCTCCAAGAAACGTACAAGTAACTGTACGTAAAAGCGTTAGACGTTGCAACTCCGGCCCGCGACCTCGGCAGGGTGGATGGCGCTCCACTACGGCAGCCCTGAGTGGCACGAGATGTACGCGGCGGCCCGCAACACCATCGAGGGTTTCAACGGCTACTTGAAGGACGCTAGCTACGAGGCCCTCGACCAGCCGGGGCGGAGGCGCGTCCGGGGGTATGCCGCCCAGTACCTCTTCACTGCTCTCCTCGTAATGTCGGCCAACATCCGCAAGATCCGGCGTTTCCTGGCCGAGGCCCGCGAGGACGCAGACGGTGTGGTGAGCTTCGCCCGAAAGCGCAAGCCTCGCAGGAGGGACCGCCTGGCGGACTTCCGCCCCGATACGGGCAGACAGGCCAGCGGCGACCCGCCCGCCGCCTGACCCACTTCCCCCCGAGCACCTTCACGAAGCGTTCTGACGCGCCCGGAGGTCGGTGAAGAGTGCCGACGAACGCGTCTTCGGGGTTCAGCTACGCCTCAAAGGCCATCTGAGCGGTGCCAAAACCTGCTGGCACAGACCATTGGGCCACCGGCTGGCCTCAACCGATGAGTTCCGCGAACAGATCCGGCCAGTTCCGCGAAGAACCCCCAGTGGGCGAGGGGGGACTTGAACCCCCACGTCCTTTCGGACACAGGAACCTGAATCCTGCGCGTCTGCCTATTCCGCCACTCGCCCGAGCGACCGCGCCAGGATAGTCGAAGCCGTGCAGCACCCTGGCACGCGTGCCGGTACAGTCGTTGTCATCATGGCTGCCAGGGTGTTGGTCATCGACAACTACGACTCGTTCGTCTACAACCTCGTCCAGGAGATCGGCAAGCTGGGCGCTGCGCCGATCGTGTACCGGAACGACGAGATCGGCTTGGATGAGATCCGTGCGCTCAGCCCGGACGGGCTTCTGATCTCGCCTGGGCCCGGGCGCCCGGTTGATGCCGGGATAAGCATGTCGGTGGTCGAGCAGTTTGCCGGGACCATACCGATACTGGGGGTATGCCTGGGTCACCAGTGCATAGGCGAGGTCTTCGGCGGCAAGGTGGTGGCCGCCAATGAGATCGTGCACGGCAAGACGTCCCAGGTGCTGCACGCAGGAGTAGGCGTCCTCGCCGGATTGCCTGACCCCTTCGAAGCCACCCGCTACCACTCGCTGGTGGTCGAGGGTGAGAGCCTCCCTGCCGAACTCGAGGTGACAGCCACGACATCCGACGGAGTGATCATGGCGCTTCGCCACCGGAGGCTCGCTGTCGAAGGTGTGCAGTTCCATCCCGAGTCGATCCTCACTCCCTCGGGGCCACGCTTGCTTCAGAACTTCCTGGACACCCTGGGAGCCGTTGCCAACCGCTAGAGTCATTCGCGCTAGATTGGTCGGCTTGTCCTCATCCCAGGGACGCGGCAGCTGACCAGGGCGGCACCGCCTCGGGATTCATCAGGAGCTCGCTATCCCTTCAAGGCATGCGAAATGCAGCCTCGCGAGATGAGCCCGGAGTGCCGGAGGTGGCCTCAGCTCCCGGTGCCTGGCTCCCGGGCGTAGTTGCCGGATATGGCCTGGCCAGAGAGCTCGTGGAGCTGCTGGATCCGCCGCTGCTCGAA
>JAJZJN010000095.1 GCA_021851165.1 Actinomycetes bacterium | reverse complement strand
GCCAGTGTTGCGCGCCCCACATCGAGGTGTAGGCGGGGTCCACGACGATGACCGCCACCCCGGAGTTGTACGCCATCTGACTCAGCCGGTCCCGCAGTTTGGCGGTGGGTAGCCCTGAGATGTGCCGGCGGAAGGTCCTGCCCCGCTTACCTCTGGATGGTCGGTTTCCCGTGTGCTCCCGTCCTTTTAGTACGTGCCTCGTCAAAGCCGAGGTTCTCGATGACGACCGCTCCTGCATGGTGGCAGCCGGCGATGGAGATGATCTGGGAGATCGCATCTCTGATCCGGGCGTCGCGGGTGGTGCTCGACAGGCCGCCGAGGACGAGCGGGATGGTGGTCGGAATGCCGATTGGATTCCCAGAACAGTCGAGGACTGCGACCGCTAGGTGACCGACGTTCACATCGACACTGACGACCGGCCCTCTGCGCAGTTGGTCGAGGGTCGCTATCGGGTTGGTGTCGAGGCCCCAGGAGGCGTCGACGTACCAGCGGTCCTTGGTCGGGTCGTAGGAGACGTCGTAACGAAGTGATCCACTGGCCGCCTGGGCGGCAACCTCGTCACCCCGGTAAGGCCAGGCGACCGGAGCCGAGAGCCGGTAACGGCCGTGTGGCCGGTTGGCAAGGTTGACGAGAGCGTCCGGCAGCTTGATCTCCAGCCACCCCTCGGTCGGATGCCAGCGGATGGTCTCGTTTCCCCACGCCTTGTCGGATTCCCCGTCGGCGCAGATGAACCAGCGGGACGCTTCCCACTCGGCTTTCCACTGGATCTCCGTCCGACCTGCTGCTTCGAGGTTGTGGCGACTGTTCGCCAATCGCTTCCCGCCCCGGCATATGGACAGATGCCCGCTCTCCAGTTGGCTCTCCACATCGACCAGACGGGCTTGGAGCGCCTGGAGCCGTCGCTGCTTCTGCCACCTCTCGGCCGGGGTGGCATAGCCCCGGGTCCGTCCTTTCTTCTCTCCGGCGGGAACCTTCACCCGCCCGGTGATCTTCTTGATCCGAGCCTTGAGCGAGGTCCGTTCGGCTTCGAGGTTCCGTTTCGCCAGGCTGTAGGAGTTCTCGGTCGTCCGGGTGATCGCTCCTGCCCAGCGAGAAGAGGACCCGGCTGTCGCCACCCGCTTGCGGGCCTTGCGGGAAGCGGCCTTGCCTTTGTTGTCCAGGACTCCCTCTGCGCAGCGCCGGGCGAGATCAGTCGACGCCAGATGGCCCAGGTGCGCTCCGAGGGAGGCGAGCATCGCTCGGTCGGTGCTGTCAACCATCAGCCGGGTCCGCACCCGTGCACCTGACGGTGGGGCAGCGACGAACGGACCGGCGATAGTGCGCAGTCGCTTGGTGTGACTCACGAAGACATCGTCTCTTCTGGGTGCGACAGTGCCATCGGTCCCACGTTGCGTGCGGCACAGCGCAGTGCCTTCTCCGCCCGGTTCTTCGCCGAACGTCTCCCGTAGAGCCGGGCACAAAAACTGGTGAGTACCTCGACCATGTCCCGGACCAGGTCGTCGGCGACCTCACCGTCGTCGATGACCACCAGGCGGCGTCCGTGAGCCGCCAGAGCCGATTCCACCAGTTCGGTGTTCATGCGAGCCAAGCGGTCACGATGCTCGACCACCACGGTTGAGACCTTCGGGTCGGCGAGCATCCGCCGGAGCTTCGAGCGGGAACCATTCATCCCCGACCCGACCTCTGGCGCGATCCGCTCCACCGGATGGCCGGCCTTTGCTGCCCACTCCGAGAGTCGTGCCACCTGCCGGTCGAGGTCGGCCTTCTGATCGTGGGAGGACACCCGGGCGTAGAGACCCAGTGCAGAGACCGGCTTCGACGTCTGTGCATCAGGGGAGACCAGGATGGTCCGTTCGTTGATCCGGACTGCCGGAACCGGGAGCGTCCCTGCATGAAACCACCGATAGGCGGTCTGTGGATGGATGCCCTGGATGCGTGCCTACTCGGTCAGATCCACCTGTGCAGTGTATTACTAGAACGCACGTACGCTGTGTAGCGAGCACTTATCTGGCAGCAGTTCCCGACCCCGGTTCGCACCCTGAGGCAGTTCGTGGCCAAGTCACCATGGCCTGGAGGCTCCTCAGTGCTGGAAGTTCCTCAGTGCTGGAAGTTCCTCAGTGCTGGCAACAGCATTGCTCCCGCAAAGCGCTTGACCGAATCGTAGCTGCAGATGTCCACCTCGCTCGATGGCAGCAGAGCGTAGGTCACGGCCAGGCGCGCTAGGAGCTCCGCCACCCCAGCTGCACGATCGGCATCGATGAAGCGGGCCAGGTGCGGTGTCGCGCACTCGCAGACCAGCCGCAGAACCGAATGCAGCTCCTCGGAGGTGCGCGAGTCCTCACCGGTCATAGCCATGTGGGCCAGCAGCGGCAGCAGCGTGCTGCGCTCGGCCAGTGCCCTACCTGCCTCCGCCAGACCTATGGTCACCAATTCTTCCAAATCGCCTGCCGCCTCGAGCCTTCCGGCGAGACGGTCGAAGAAGCGGCTCACTTCACGATCCGTGACCACGAGCAGGAGGGCGTCCTTGCCGCCTGGAAAGGCCCGGTAAGCCGTCGCGCGACTGACCCTTGCCTCGTCGGCCACATCCGTGAGCGTCGTCTTGTCCGGTCCCCACCGCGCCACACAGCGGACGGCGGCCTCGACGAGTCGCTCTTCTAGAGTCCCGGGAACGACGTCACGAGGCTGGCGGTCGAGCACTGGCAATTGCGGAGGCACATCTGAGATGTTACCATCACATCCGTCTCATCGGAGGGCCGACCTGACGGTCAACCTCGCCACATCCGTGCAGCTCCCACCAGCTGGCCCGGCGAGCGGCGAGAAGGGGGTTGTGACGTGCAAGAGGAGCACTTCGACATCGTGGTGATCGGTGGTGGCCATAACGGCACCACGATCGCCGCCTACCTCTCCAAGTGCGGCCTGTCGGTATGCATCGTCGAGGCCCGACCGGAATGCGGCGGCGGACAGGAGAACACCGAGGTGCGCCCCGGCTTCCGCATCGACCCTCATGCCACTTACCTCTACGGGGGAGCAGCGCCGGGATTCGAACAGCTCGAGCTATGGCGCTACGGCTTCCGGCAGGTCTACTACCCCTCGATGGCCGGCCTGGTCACACTCGACGGCAAGGCTGCAAACCTGGGAGGGCGGTTCAGCCCGGGACTGGCCGAACAGAGCCTTGCCGCACTGGGCGTCGAAGGTGGCATAGCGGGAGGCTTCCTGTCGAGCATGGACCCCGGAGCAACGAAGGAATTGCTGCGAGCCTTGTTCTGGACCCCGCCGCATCCGCCCACAGCCGAGGTCGACCCTGCCGACATGCCTTGGTGGCAGGTCTTCCGCAAGCACATGGCTCCCTTGTGGAGCGAGCGACTGTTGGACATGAGCTATGTGGACTTCCTCGAGGAGTTCGTCGCCTGGGAGCCACTGCGAACATTCGGCGCGTTCGCTGCCTGGTACTGCGGGGCACACCCCTCGTGGGATGGCATGGCGCTGCAGTCTCTCGGAGGAACGATGCTCTACAGCTACTCCTCGGGCTCACCCCGAGGCGGCATGCATACCTACGCGCACGCGATCATCCGGGCGGCTCTTGCCAAGGGAACACGCATCCTGACAAATGCACCAGTGGAGGAGATCGTCGTTCACAACGGTCGGGCGGTCGGTGTGCGCCTCTCGGCGGACGCCGCCTTTCCCGAGAAGACCATATGGGCCGACAAGGCCGTCATCTCCGCTGTCGACGTCCAGAGCACCTTCCTCCGCCTCGTTGGGAACCGACATCTCGACCATGGCTTCCTGCAGGCCGTGAGCGACATTTCCCTGAAGGGGGGAAGCCTGTGGGTCATGTCGGTCATATGCCGGGAGCTTCCCAAGTACCACGGGCGCGACGAATGGTTCCCAACCGAGGTCTACCCCTCGTGTGTGGTCGCCCCCGCGGACTCTATGGAGAGCTTCCATGCGCAGACCCGTGACGCCTACTCGTTCCGCAGGCTGCCCCAGGACCTCTCGCCGGAGCACCTCACGATGATGATCTGCGCTCACGACATGTACGACACCACGCGCTGCGTGGAGGGTTACCACGTCTTGTCCCCCATCTATCTCGAATGCCCGCCACCGGAATACGACGTGACAGGCCCCGACGGCTACAACCGCCAGAAGGCCGAGGTGACCAAGGCCGCTCTCGACCTGCTCGGCGAGATGGCACCGAACATGCGCGGCGACAACATCGTGGATGTATTCGTGAACACTCCCCTCGACTCGGAGTTCCGCAACACCGGCATGACCGGTGGGAACTGGTACGCGGCGCGCCAGGACAGCGACCAGTGGTTCTCCAACCGCCCCTTGGCCGATCTCGCGCGCTATCGCACTCCGATCGAAAGCCTCTACATGTGCCACCAGACCATGCACCCAGGTGGGCTGTGCCTCATGGCAGTGCCCTACAACCTGATGCACATACTCATCAACGACGGCATCGCGCAGCCGGGTTCGTGGTGGTACCCCTCACCGTGGTACATGGCTGACGGAGCCAGCCACTTGGCTGGTCACGGAGCAGGGCTCTGATGGCGCCGCTTCGAGGCCCCGGCACCGGCTTCGCCATCAGACCGGAGGGCGAGCGCGCGTCCGGCCTACCGGCCGAATTCCCCGAAGAGTCCGAGTTCGACGTCGTCGTCATAGGTGGAGGGCCGAACGGGCTGATAGCGGGCGCCTACCTGTCCCGATCGGGGCTGCGGACTCTCGTAGTGGAAAGGCGTCAGGAGATCGGCGGCGGGCTAGCAACCGAGGAGACGCTCTTCCCGGGCTTCTACACGAACCCTCACGCGGTTTACCACATGATGACCGACTACCTCCCGGTCCTCCAGGACTTCGGGCTCGGGCGCCACGGGTTGAACTTCGTCAAGCCCAATGCCCAGCTCGCAGCTGTGTTCTCCGATCACACCAGCCTCGTCCTCTGCAGGCAGGTCGAGGACTCGAAGGACTCCATTGCCAAGGTCTCGCCCAGTGACGCCCGGGAGTTCGGCAAGGTCATGCGCTCGTGGCGCCGCTCGGTCGAGGAGATCCTCGCTCCGGGAACCTACCTGCCCCCGCTCTCTCCGGTGGAGATGACAGAGGCTCTCGGAAGGACCGAGGCAGGCGAAGAGCTCCTCCGGCTCACCGAGATGTCCCCCATCGAGATCATCGACGAGCACTTCGGCAACGACCGGGTGAGGATGCTGCTGCTCTATGCAGCTTGCATGTGGGGGCTTCATCCCGATGAGCCCGGCCTCGGGTTCATGGTGCCCCTCCTCGTCGAGCGTGCCACCAATAAGGCCGTGTGCTACGGCGGCTCCCACAGGCTGGCCGGCGCTCTGTCACGTGAGATACTCGCTGCAGGCGGAATCGTTCTCGACAACTCCGAGGTGACCCGCGTGGTCGTGGAGGGCGGCCACGTGACGGGGGTCGAGTGCTTCGATGGGCGCTTGATCAGGGCCAAGGCAGTGCTTTCCAGCCTCCCGCCACCACAGACCTTCGGGGAGTTGGTGGACGGCTCCGAAGTTCCAGACGAGCTGTCGGATGCAGCGCGCCGGTGGGAGTGGGACCAGTGGTCGTTCTTCACGATGTCGCTCGCCACGAGCGAGTGGCCCTGGTACGACACTGACGACCCGTGGGCCAATGACGCATTCATGACGGTTCTCGGCTTCGACTCGACCGATCAGCTTCGGGAGCATTGGCGCACCGTGCTGAACGGTGACGTCGGGGCCGGTCTGGGTGGCCACGTCACGGTCGAGACACGTTACGACCCGACCTTGCCCCGGGTACCCGGGCACGACGTGGCGTTCTTCCAGATGCACGCCCCCTACGCGCTTCGGGGCGGGTGGGAGGCACGCTCGGAGGAGATCGGCCTGCAGGTGCTCCAGACGTGGCAGCGCTATGCCCCGAGCCTCACTGCCGATACCATCGTCCGCAAGTCGATCGAAACTCCTGTAGATATCGAGACCAGGCTTGCTTCGATGGTCCATGGCTCGATCAAGCACGGCGCGTACAACCCGCTGCAGATGGGAGTGTTCAGGCCCCACGACAGTTGCCAGGCCGGCCGCACCCCGATCGAGGGGCTCTATCTGTGTGGAGCCTCTGCATTTCCCGGTGGCCTCGTAACCGGAGGCCCGGGCTACATCGCTGCCGGCTCGGTCGTCGGTGACCTCGGAGCAGGCAAGTGGTGGGACGAGCCGCGCTACATACAGCGCTACCGCGAAAGGTACCTAAGTTGACCGCCAAGGGGGGGCTGCCATGAAGATCAGCTCACGCGGCCTGGGTCGCAAGGAACTGGTAATGGACTTCCGGCGTTACGAGATCCGCCGGGAAGGTGACGACGTGGTAGTGGCGGGGACGATCACGGAACCTGTGAAGTGGGACTTCTCGATCCGAATGACCCCTGGTGATATTCCCGGCATGATACGGATCGCGATCAGTCCCAGGACTTTCGGCCTGGGGGTGCGATGGGCCATCGGCCTCGCTCACCGCAGCACAGCCCAGCCGCCCGGGAGCACAGCCCAGCCTCACCGCAGCACAGCCCAGCCTCACCGCAGCACAGCCCAGCCGCCCGGGAGCACAGCCCAGCCTCACCGCAGCACAGCCCAGCCGCCCGGGAGCACAGCCCAGCCTCACCGCAGCACAGCCCAGCCGCCCGGGAGCATTCGTCCTGAAGCGTCACTGACTCGCAAAGTGCTGCCGGACAACAGCGGTACGGAGATCCCGGCCGAGGGCAGTGGGGCCAAGCCGGCATTCGGGGCGAAACGGGCACCCACGGCAGTGCCAACGGCTTCGCTCGCGCCGCACATCGTGACCACCGCGGTGCACGGCCCACCGGTGCGTACCGCCGCGGCCCGGGCACGGTGGACCGGCGCCGTAGCAGATCCACCGGCAACCAATAATCGGAGAGCCCTATGACCAAGGCCACATACGACGCCATCATCATCGGCGCCGGCCACAATGGCCTGTGTCTGGCTGCCTATCTCCAGCGCGCCGGTCTGGACACACTCGTCCTCGAGCGTCGCCACGAGGAGGGCGGCGGCGCGAACACCGAGGAACCGGTCATGGCAGGCTTCCGGCACAATCTCCATGCCCAGTACATGGAGTTCTTCGACATCATGCCGATGATCCAGGACTTCGGCCTGGAGGATCTGGGGCTGCGCACCCTCATGCCGGATGCCCAGGCAGGAATAGCCTTCGCGGACGGGCGCCCGCCTATAGTCCTGCACCGCCCGGACAGGCTTGATGCAACACGGGCCAGCATCGCCCGCTACTCCGCCCAGGACGCCGATCTCTTCGTCGAGCTGAAGCGGCGGGCCATGGCCCTGGAAGCTCTGGTTGCCACCAACCTGTACAACCCTCCGAACCTGACCGACTCGACACCAGGGGCCCAGGCGGACATGGCTGAGGCTCTCTATGGAGATCTCGGGGTGGGTCGCCATTACATCCAAAAATCACCGAAGCAGGTCATAGACGACCTCTTCGAGACGCCCGAGTTGCGTGCCCTTCTGTATCGCGTGACGGTCGAGTGGGGGTTCCCGGTTGACCAGACGGGCACCGGCGGGGCGTTCCTGAGCTTCGTGATGTGGACCGTGGGCAACTGGAAGTTGGCCCTCGGCGGCACCCATACCCTGGCCAAGGCCATGACTCAGGCTTGCTATCGCGAGGGGGTAGACCTGCTGGAGAGCTCTCCCGTCGAAGCCATAATCGTCGAGGACGGTCGCGCCGCTGGCGTTCGCACCCGGTCCGGACGGGAGATCCGCGCGACCAGGCTCGTCGCGTCGAATGCCGACTTGCGCCAGACACTGCTCGACCTGGTAGGAGAGGACCACCTGAGCAGCCTATGGGTAAAGCGCGCCAAGGCCTACCGGTACGGGCCGAGCCACGTCCTCGCGACACCAATGTTCTGCCTGTACGAACCGCCCGCCTACTCCTCGGCTCGCTGGGATCCCGACATCGACCGGTGCTTTTACACGATGGTCGGCTTCGACGGCCCCGAGGACACGATCCGCTACATTCGCGATGCCTACAGCGGGCTGCTTCCCCGGCCGGCAGCGGGCACCTGGGTCAACAGCCTCTGGGATGCTTCCCAGGCACCGGCGGGCCGGCATTCGGCGACGGGATGGTACTTCATGCCACCGGCGAGCTCGCTTGACGCGCGCCAGTGGGCGGAGGTCCGAGCCGAGTACAACGACCGGTTCCTCGAGGTGTGGCGGGAGTCCGCTCCGAACATGACCCCTGACAACGTGCTCGCCCACAAGCTGTACACACCCGACCAGATAGAGAGGAAGAACCTGATGCGCGAAGGCGATTTCTCCAACGGAGAGTTCTCCCCCGACCAGATGGGTGCAAACCGGCCATTCCCCGAGGCTTCCAGCTACCGCACCGAGGTGGATGGACTCTACCTATGCGGGCCTTCGGCGCACCCGGGCGGAGGCATGCACGCAGCGTGCGGCTACAACGCTTTCAAGGCCATTAGCGAGGACCTCGGCCTGGCGAGCCCGCTCGTGGCTGAGCGGGGGTACTGATGCCGGCCATCTACACGACGGAGTGGTATGACGCCGTGCGCGAGGCCATCAATGCCAGGGTGGCAGGTGCCAAGGGAGTCCCCGAGGGGGCATGGACATGCCGGGTCGAGATAACCGGTGACGGTGCATCCCCGTATGTTCAAAGGGACGCGGAGCGGCACTTCCTCGTGCGCATCGAGAATGGCCTGTGCTCCTGGTACCGGGAGGTCGACCCGGGCGACGAGGCGGTGGTCCTCGACTACCGCTTCCGCGGTCCGGCGACTGTGTTCGACGCTATAGCGGCAGGCATCGACGACCCGGTGGACGCCGCACTGCGCGGGGCTGTGAAGGTCAGAGGTGACATGCGCTTCCTGATGCGCCAGGCCGAGCTGGTCAAGACCCTGCTCGATGCTTATGCCACAGCGGTCGACACGACCTGGCCCCAGGGCCGGCCCCCCTATGGCGGAGGCGCCGAGGGAATCGCCAGCGCGAGCGGGAGCGGGGACGCAGGCGGCGGCCTATCCGGCGGTGACGAAGGCAGCGGCAATGCGTGATGCCTACGACGTGGTGATCATCGGCGCCGGCCACAATGGCCTGACGCTCGGCGCCTATCTTGCCCGCAGCGGATTGGACGTCGTCGTCCTCGAGCGCCGTCACGAGGAGGGTGGGGGACTCTGCACCGAGGAGATCACCCTAGCTGGCTTCCTGCACAACGTGCATGCGAACTACCACACCTTCGTCGACATGGCACCACCCGTCGGGGACCTAGAGGTACGCGAGCACGGAGTCGAGTACGTGCGTCCCGAGGTCCAGATGGCCTCGGTGTTCGACGACGGGACGGCTCTGTGCATCCACAGCGACATAGACAGGACATGCGCCTCCATCGCCCGGTTCAACGAGGAGGATGCCGAGACATTCCGTCGCCTCTACGACGAAGCCCACGGCTTCATCGATCTTCTGCTCGGCACGCTCATGTACCAGCCACCCATGTCGGTTAAGGAGCTGACCAAGGCACTCTCCGCGTTCGGCGTCGACAAACGCAGCGAGTTCCTGTCTGTGAAGCTCAGGGTGGAGACGATCGACAAGTTCCTCGACCAGCACTTCGTCGACCCGAAGGTCAAGGCTCACCTAGCGTTCCATGGCGCGGTCTGCGGGTACACGAACGACGTCCCGGGTCTTGCCATCGGATTTCCGCTCCTCGCGGGCAAGATCGACAACTGGCACCTGTGCATCGGCGGCTCACACCGCCTGGCACACGCCCTGTGGCGTGATCTGGCTCAGCATGGGGGTGTCATGATCTCCGATGCCGAGGTTGCGGGCATCGCGGTAGACCGAGGACATGCTGTCGGGGTGCGCCTGGCCGACGGCACCGAGATCTCTGCTCGTCGGGCTGTGGTCTCGACGGTCTCGGTTGAGCAGACCTTCCTCGATTTCCTGGACCCCGCAGCCCTGAGCGGAGATCTCAGAGGCAGGGTATCCACCGACGTCAAGCACAAGGACTGGACGTTGTTCTCCGTCCATCTGGCGATGAACCGCTTCCCGGAGTATGCCGCGGCAAGC
>JAJZJN010000004.1 GCA_021851165.1 Actinomycetes bacterium | reverse complement strand
TTTCCCTCGTTCCTGCCATGGTGAGCCGCAAGCGCCCCGATCTGCGGGTCGTCCACTTCACCCACACCCCCTTCGCCGACCCCGCGGCTCTGAGAGTGTTGCCCGACGGGGCCGCCCAGGAGCTGCTGGCGGCCATGGCCGGTGGTGCATGCGGATTCCATGCCGAGCGGTGGCGAGCGGCATTTCTCGCTTGCTGCGAAGAAGCCGGTGTACCTGCACCGGCGACATTCGTGTCTGCCCTCTCACCGGACGCCGCCGGCCTGCTGGCAGAGGCCGAGTCACCAGGCTACGCACGAGCCGCGCATGAGCTCGACGACCTGGTCGGCAGCAGGCGCCTCGTGGTTCGAGTCGACAGGGTGGAGCCGTCGAAGAACCTGGTGCGGGGCTTCCTCGCCTATGACGAGATGCTCCAGCGGCACCCCGAATGGCGTGAGCAGGTCGTGATGCTCGCATTTGCATACCCGTCGCGCCAGAGCCTTGCCGACTATCTCGCCTACGGCGTCGAAGCCGAGCAGGCAGCCCGGAGAGTGAACGACACATGGGGCACGCGGTCGTGGACGCCCGTCGTCTACAGGGTTGCCGACGACCGCGCTCGCTCCATGGCTGCGCTCGCGCGATACGACGTCCTGCTGGTCAACCCCATCCGCGACGGACTCAACCTCGTGGCGAAGGAGGGACCGCTCGTGAACACCTCCGGCGGGGTGGTCGCCCTCTCACGTGAGGCGGGGGCTTTCGAGGAGCTGGCTCCCTGGACCCTGGAGGTGAACCCCTTCGACATATCGGGCACGGCAGAGGTGCTCTCGGCTGCGCTCGCATTGGACGACGGGGAACGGCGGAGGCGCTCTGTAGGGCTCCGCGACCTCATAGCCAAGAGCCATCCCCGCCAGTGGCTCGACGACCAGATATCGGCAGCTGCCCCGACCGGCTGGTGAGGGTGCAACAACGGTTGTCAGCCCTCGCCGAGGTGAAGGAGCTGGTGCTGAAGTCGATCGAGGAAGCCGCGGCTGATGGTTCCTCAGCGCAGCTGATGGTTCCTCAGCGCAGCTGATGGACCCGGCCCACCGATCCCCAGCTGGTGTCGGCGGTCCACACGTCTGCGTCGAGCCGTTCGCCGAGGGCAAGGCAGAGTCGGTCGGCGAGCGACAGCCCCTCGCCTCTGCGCCACCTGCCGGCCGCCCATTCGGCGTCCTCTTCTAGGACTGCCTCGACGTTCAGGTTGTAGCTCACTAACAGCGCCCGAACCAGGTGCCAGTCCCGACCTGCAGCCACGACCTTCTGGGCGACTTCCGACCAGTTCGCCGCCCCGCAGCTCGCTCCCTCCTCGAGAAGGACCTCGATCTGCTCGGCACCTTCCTCACCCTGAGCGAAGGCCAGGATGGCTGAGGCATCCACTACGCTCACGCGGCATCCTCGTTGGCGGCTACCGCGCGCCGCTCGGCAAGGAGCTCGCCGACGAGGTCAAGACCTGAAAGCTCCTCCCGGACCCGGGCACGCAGTTGGGCGCGAGTCATCAGGATGATCCCCGATGGGGTTTCGAGTAGCACCAGCGTCGTACCTTCGACCAGGCCAGCCCGCTCCCGGACCTCGGCAGGCACGACCAGTCGGCCCCTGTCGCCCACAACGACCTTGTGCGTACCATTCATAGTCATAGGGTACCACCACAGAGGTATCAGTGGGCCGACGATGACGCCGAGCTTCGCTTCTGCCCGCACTGTGTGCTATTGAGACCTTGCCGGCACGCTGAGCGCCCCACGCTGAGCGGCTATCCGGCCTGCTCGGGAGCTATCCAGCCTCCTCGGGAGCTATCCGGCCGGTGCGCGCCAGGCCCTTCAGGAACTCAACCGTCGCCCGCGGGGACTCGAGCACAAGGTCTGCAGCCGCCAACAGCGCAGTAGGCGACTCAACCGCCCCAACCGCCACCTTCACCACCCGCGCTCCGCCGGCAGCCAGGCGATCCAGGGCGGCAAACGCCGCCAGGTCCCCCTCGTCGTCACCGACGAAGCACGCTGCCGTGCAGCCGCTCGCGAGCTCCTCGACCACCGCGCCCTTGTCCGGGCCTACCGGTGGGCGCAGCTCCACCGCCATCCGACCTGGCTGAATCTTCAAGCCCGTCTTCGATGCGACCCGCCTGGCGAACCCATCTGCCCACGGCATCCCGGCGGGCGATGTGCGCCAGTGGAGCGTGACCGACAGACCCTTGTCCTCTACAAGCACGCCACCGCGGACCTGAGCCCTCGCTTCACCTGCCACCTGTGCAACCACACCCCGCCAGCTGTCGACCCCAGTGGCGAGGCGCACTACCCCGTGCTCCAGGCGTTCCATCCCGTACATCCCGACGAGGCGAACGGCTGGGTCGAGGGCGGGGAAGCTGTCCCTCAGGAACTTAAGCGGACGGCCCGACACGACAGCAACCACACCGAACACAGGTGCCAGAGCATTCAGTGCCTCAGTCGCCTCCGGCAATGGACGGGCAAGGGCCGGGTCGTCGACTATCTCCGACAGGGTCCCATCGAAATCCGTCATCACGGCTGATGATCTGGCATTACCGGCGCTCACCGCCAAGCAGCCTCGCAGGGCAAGGCGCCGGGGGCAAGGCGCCGGGGGCACGTTCGTGTTGGGGGTACGTCAAAGGCGTGAGGCCAACGAGACTGCTGTGGCTAGTGTGCGTGCTCTAGAGTGATAAAAGTTGAGTGTCTGATAGTCATATCTCTTGCCTAATGAGAATTAACCTGCTATAGTCATTGTTGTCGAAGTTGCAATGATTGGTGAAGTAAAGGTTTCAGGTACCCAGAAGATTCAAGGAGGTCGTAATGGTATTGATGCGTTTTGATCCGTTTCGTGAGGCAGAACGAGCGAACGAGCAGGCTTGGGCCGCGCTTCGTGGTCGTAGCTCGGTAATGCCGCTCGACGCTTATCGCCGAGGCGACGAGTTCGTGCTCGAAGTAGATCTACCGGGGGTGGATCCGGGTAGCATCGACCTCACCGTTGAGAAGAACGTCCTGACCGTGACCGCTGAGCGCAACGAGCAGCGGGCCGAGAACGACGAGGTGGTCATCTCGGAGCGGCCCTACGGCCGCTTCAGCCGTCAACTGTTCCTCGGCGAGGGGCTGGATCTGGACAAGGTCCATGCTGCCTACGAGCAGGGTGTGCTGACTGTGACGCTGCCGGTGGCCGACCAGGCCAAGCCACGCAAGGTCGAGATAGCCGTCACAGGTCGGACCCGACCCGAGGTGATCGACGCCCAGGCAGCGGAGGCAACGGTCGGAGCCTGACCGCTGCCGAGATGGGGAGTCTGAGTTAGAGATCCTCTACCGACCGGCTTATGAATGACAGGCAGTTCAGGATGGCCCGTTTCGGACGGGCCATCCGCCGCGCTGGGCACAGCGACGAGCCAACCCGGTGTGGGCGAGGGCTTCCGACCACGAAGTAACGTGAGACGGAAGCCGGTGTGGCGCAGCTGGAAGCGCAGGCGATTTGTAATCGTCAGGCCGTGGGTTCGAGTCCCACCACCGGCTCTCAACCAGCTCAGCCGTCGCCTTCTGAAGCTGTCACGGCGTCACCCGGCTTACCAGTCTCGCCAGGGAGCGCCACTCCTGAATTGCGCAACATCCGCCTCAAGTCGACAACCTGCTGCTCGTCGATGTCGGCTCCCTTGGGCCTGTCAAACGTCTCGGTCTCGCCGCCCACGGTCACGGTGAAGCGTTGGTTAGGCTCCTCGACGACGGTTCCGATCTCAGCGAGCATCGAGACCACGTCGTGCCAGGCAATATTGTGGCTCGTTGGGTGGGCGAGGATCTTCTCGACGGTAGCCAGGTGATGGCCGCTCAGCTCCCTGCGTTCCATCCGTTGCTCCTCATCTCGTCATCTCGTGGATACTTGCACCCAACCTACGAGCCATGGACGCCATCTGCCAGCCGGGGCAGTGCAGGTGTCGCCGACCGAGCGGCTTCACCGGGCCACCGATTGGCTCGGAGCGCACGGCTCTATGCGTCGGCGACGTGCCGTGCCGCGCTCTTGGACCGCCATCTTCTGGGGGTCCGGCGGTGGTGGGACGTTGGGGGTCTGAAATGCCAGAGGCTCGATTGCAAGAAGTATCTCCGCTGTGAGGGGAAGCAGCGGGGATGCCTTCTGGAGAAGCGCCCTGCCGGCGGGGTCCTGGGCCAGCAGGCTCGGGGCATCGAGTGGCGCCGGGGGGAGGCTCGGTACGCTCGCCTCGGGCTTGGCGAAGTCCACGGTTGTCGTGAGATCCCCTACCGTCCGGCGGCGCCACTCCGACAGGTTCGGTGCCTCAACGCCGAACCGTGTCTCGATGAGCCGCAGAATGGAAGTGTGATCGAAGGTGTCCGAGTTGACCCATCCACCACGGCTGAACGGCGATATGACCAGCGTAGGCACTCTGAACCCCAGCCCCACAGGCCCCGATATGCCGCGCGCGTCGGCCGGCAGAGGCCGGACGGTCAGCTCCTCGCCGGGCGTGCCGGGGGGCGGCGTCGGCGGAGGGACGTGATCGAAGAACCCGCCGTTCTCGTCGAAGGTCACTATCAGAACAGTCTTCTCCCACACCGCGCGATTGGAGCTCAATGCGTCGAGGACCCGGGCCACCATCCAGGCACCGAGCTCCGGGGGAGCAGGTGGATGCGCAGAGGCGATGAGCGGGGGGATGAGCCACGACACTGCCGGTAGCTCTCCCCGTGATACGTCGGCCTCGAAGTCTGCGGGCCACGACGGGAGGAATGCCTTCTTGTACAGCGAGGAGGACGGATCCTGGTATTGCTTGAAATACAGCAGTGCATTGAATCCGACCGCCAGGTTGACCGCCTCGATCGGTCCGGTCGAGCTCCCCGGCTGCTGGTATACCTTCCAGGGGATGCCGTTGCTCTCCAGTCCCTCGAACATCGTGGGCCAGCTACAGGTGAAAAGGACGTCCGAGGTATCGCCCGGCCCGGAGATGGAGGGAGTCGGCAGGATCGGGCCCCCGCGGCGGCCACCAGGATCGATCGTTCCCGACATGGCACAGAGCCTGTTCGGCATCGTAGGCCCGAGCACGGAGCAGTAGTAGTTGTCGAGGAGGGTGAAGCTGTCGGCCAGCGCGTACCAGAACGGAAGGTCGGATCTCTCGTAATACCCCATCACGAGAGGGGCATAGGCCGGCTTGTCGTACTGGGGCATGGCATGGGTCTTGACGAACGCGTCCATAGCCCCGCCGGCCCAGCTCATGTGCTGCGGTGCCCAATCGTGAGTTGGCACGTCCACATTCCCGATGATCGAAGCGCGCAGGGACGTGTCCAGCGTGTCTAGATGGTAGGGAAGGAGCCGCTCGGCTGGAGGGTCCGCAACGTCCCCGGGCCACGGCTGGGAGAACGCTCCCAGGCTGGATGCCGGGTGGTCGTCGAAGCCTCGCACTCCACGGTAGGCACCGAAGAAGTGGTCGAAGGAGCGGTTCTCGATCATGAGGACCACTATGTGCTCCACGTCGGTGAGGCTGCCGCCGGCAGGACACGCCTCCACCGCCTTCTTGACGACGCTCGATCCACAGCTGTCCATCAGAAGCGCCGCGCCTGTGCCGAGGCCGGCAGCCATCACCTGGCGCCTGCTCAGCTTCCTCCTGGCCAACCATTCGCCGAGCTCCCGAGCTGAGCTCCCCGAGCCATGATCGCTCCCTGCCTCGCCCATCCGGTCACTCATCCGGTCTCCCCTCCGGTCGTCCCGCTCGCGGTCAGCCGACATACGCGTCGCGACCAGCCACCTTCATAGCAGCTCACTGCTTGACCCAGGTGCCAGCACCACACATAATGGCGCTGTCAATCGCACAGCTTCTGGGGGGATGCTCTGATGGCTCGCAAATGGTGGTGGCCGGTGCTGCTGGTTGTCATGGGCATACTCGGTGCAGCGTGCATGCCGCTGCCCGGTGGCTCACCATTTCCCGCTCTGCCGGGGCCCTCGTCGGCACCCACCCCGAGATATCCCGTCGGGACCATCGCCGACGGCATGAAAGCCGAGCTGTTGGACCCTGGCTCGATGCCCCCGGGTATGAACCTGTGGTCGTGCAAGCCGAGTGCGGATCACCCGTACCCCGTCATCCTGGTGCATGGAACCTTCGCGAACGAGGCGTTCAGCTGGCAGGCACTGTCGCCTATGCTCGCCGATGCCGGGTACTGCGTCTACGGGCTCGACTATGGTGCCGACGCCTCGACCCTCGGGCGGTTCTACGGCTTGGCCCCCATACCCGAGGCAGCCCAGCAGCTCGCAAGCTTCGTCCAGAAGGTACTGGCAAGCACCGGAGCAAGCGAGGTCGACATGGTCGGGCACTCCCAAGGTGGGATGATGCCTCGCTATTACATGAAGTTCCTGGGGGGTGCTGGCAAAGTCCACATGCTCGTGGGCCTTGCTCCGTCCAACCAGGGCACAACCGCCGACGGATTGATGGCGCTGATGAGCGGACTACAGGCCCTCGGCTTCCCTGCCTTCAACGAGCTCGGGTGCTACTCCTGCACCGAGCAGGAGCAGGGCTCGGCCTTCCTGACCAAGCTCAACGCGGGGGGCGACACCCTGCCTGGTCCCAAGTATGTGGTGATCGAGTCCAAGTACGACGAGGTCGTCACTCCCTACACCAACGCGTTCTTGAGCGGACCGGCAGACCAGGTGCAGAACATCACGCTGCAGAACCAATGCGCCACCGACTACACCGAGCACATAGGGATCATCTACGATCCGGTGGCACTCCAGGACGTCATGAATGCCCTGGGAGCCGATAGCCCCACATTTCGACCTCGCTGCTCTGTGGTCCTTCCGGTGATCAGTGGATAGCAGCCGAGCGCGACAAAATCACGCGGCTGCGCTCATGAGGCCGAGTGCCTGCGCGATGCCCGCCGCGGCCTGCCTACCAGGTAGCCGATCACCCCACCTATCAAGAGGCACCCGACGATAACGAATATGAGGCGCGGGTAACGGTTGACGAACCAGAAGCGGACCGTGACCGTCTGGTCGTTCTGCACCACGAACACGAGAACGATCGCCCCTGCCACCACCAGGAGAACCGCCTTGGCGAGTCGTCGGCCACGTTCCCGACGGCTGCCCGACGTCACAGGCCCTCCCGCCCCCGAAGAGCCGCCACCCGGCAGCAGCCCGCCGGGAGCTGCCTCGGCGTGCCCTCGAGGATCATCTCTGGCCATGGTGGTTTCTATTGTACCGGCGGCATCAGAGCGCCGCGTGTGATCCCTCCCACAGGCGGATCCCGCCGAGGATCCCAGCGGAGTTGTCCACGATGCTCACATCCTCTCCAAGGTCACCATGAACACGCCTGGCGTTTCCACCCCCTACGTAGCAATGGTCGAAGAACAGCAGGGCGCGCAGCACATCCATGGTCTTCCGCAGGCGCCGATTCCACCGCTCGTCGCCAATCTCCTTGCGGACGCGGTCCCCAAGCCGTTCGTTATAGGTCTGTCCCTTGTGAAGGGGATGATGAGCCAGCTCCAGGTGCGGCAGCAGCCGCCCGTCGTAGAACAAGCCGGTACCTATACCAGTCCCGAGAGTCAGCGCCAGCTCCAGGCCTTTCCCGGAGACCACGGCGGCGCCCTGCACGTCGGCATCGTTGGCCACCTTCGTGGGCTTCGCGAGGCGCTTGGCCAGTGCGGCCGCCATGTCGAAGTCGGCCCAGGCATGCACGAGAGACTCATCGACCCTGCTGCCCGGTCCGTGCTCGGTCACGAAATGCGAAGCACTCAGGATTCGCCCGCTGCGCACCATCCCCGGAAAGCCAGCCGACACCCGGTCATACGCTGGCAGCGGCGCCACCAGCGATGCCAGAACCTCGACCATTGCCTCTGGCGTCACAGGATATGTGGTAGCCGTGCGGACCCTATCGGCCACCATCCGACCGGCGGCATCCAGGACGGACGCTTTCAGACCGGTCCCGC
The DNA here is from genome assembly GCA_021851165.1 of Actinomycetes bacterium. GTDB lineage: Bacteria > Actinomycetota > Acidimicrobiia > Acidimicrobiales > JAJZJN01 > JAJZJN01. Next base: position 38,213 of record JAJZJN010000004.1, on the reverse strand, counting down.
CTATGTCGATGGCGAGGGTGAAGGGCCCACCCGGCTGGGCAGCAGGCCTTCGCTGGCCAGCAGGCCTTCTCTGGGCAGCAGGCCTTCTCTGGGCAGCAGGCCTTCTCTGGGCAGGCCCGCCCGTGGATGCAGCGTCTGGTGGAATAGTCACGGCTCCACGCTGACCTGCCGGATGGCCTGCGTCAAGCGCGCAAGCCCCAGCGCTCACTATGCATCACGGCCTCCAGGGGAACCCGCGCCCGCCACCCGGCACGCTCGAGATCCGGAATCTGCTGGAGCTCAGTGACAGGGCCCAGGCATAGCCAGGCCACTGGCCGGATCGGCTCAGGGATGCCCAGCAGCTCTCTTAAGAAAGGCTCCCTGTAGAACGAGACCCAGCCCGTTCCCCAGCCCTCCGCCGTGCAGGCCAGCCACAAATTCTCTATTGCAAGGCACACCGAGTACAGGCCGGCATCCGCTATGGCATGACGACCGAGGACGCCCGGCGCGCCCCGGGTGGCGTCATAGGTCACCACCACCGACAAGCTCGATTCCATCACGCCGTCGATCTTGATCCCTGCAAAGCGTTCCGCTGCCGGAGCATCCAACTCGGCAGCGAACACCTTCCTCTCGGCCTGGACATGCTCGAAGAATGCACGCCGCGTTAGGTCGTCGGTGATCGTCACGAAATCCCACGGCTGCGACAGCCCCACACTCGGCGCACTGTGGGCAGCGGCCAACACCCGGTGGAGCACCTCAGGATCCACCGGCTCGCCGGTGAACTCGCTGCGCACGTCGCGACGCCTGTGGATCACCTCGTAGAGACCGGTGGCTGGCGCCACCGGCACCACCGGGGCCTGGAGGTCTGCAGCGTCCAGGCCTGTAGGGGGCAGCAATGCGTTCATGGAAGAAGACCTTACTGCCGCGCTCAGCCAGCTAGCCTGGCGGCAGGCATGCCGGGGCTCGGACTTGCCAGATGACCGGGCCCGACTCGACCAGATAACCGGGGCCAGACCACCGGTGGACAAGGAGCACTACTGATGAGCGATCAGCCCTGGCTCGAAGACGCCTGCTCGCTAGTCGACGCATTCCGATCAGGTGAGACCACACCGCGCGAAGCCCTCGACGCCACCCTCGCCGCCATCGGCGACTCGCAGCTCAATGCCTTCAGCTATCTGGACACCGAGCAGGCCGCCCGGGCCGCCGACAAGGCCGACATCACGCTTCCGTTCGGCGGTGTCCCCATCGGGGTTAAGGAGCTCGACCCTGTGACCGGGTGGCCGTACACCGAAGGATCTCTGGTATTCGCAGACCGTGTAGCTGATCGAACGGCCACCATGGTCCAGCGCCTGCGCGCTGCGGGTGCAGTTCTGGTGGGGCAGACCACCGCGAGCGAGTTCGGGGGGATCAATTGCACCAGCACCCGCATACACGGCACAACCGGCAATCCGTGGAATCCCGAGTTGACCCCAGGAGGATCATCCGGCGGGTCCGCTGCTGCCGTCGCCGGTGGGTTGGTCCCGATAGCCACCGGCTCCGACGGCGGTGGCTCCATACGCATACCGGCGGGCTTCACCGGCACCTTCGGGCTGAAGTCGACGTTCGGGAGGATCCCGAGAGGGCCGCGTTGCTACCAGACGCCGCTGACCGTGACCATGGGCTGCATCAGCCGAAGCGTCCGGGACACCGCACGGTGGTTCGACGTGTGCAATGGCTTCGATTCCCGTGACACCCTGAGCCTTCCCCAGGTGAGCGGATGGGAGTCTTCGCTCGGGAGCTTTACCGAGAGCATCAGGGGCATGAGGGTGGCGATCGCTGCCGACCTCGGTGCCGCCGTCGTGAACCCAGACGTGGCCGATCTCGTCGTCGAGGCGGGTGAGGCGCTGCTGGCGACCGCGGGGCTCACCCGGGAGGATCTGGCGATCAGCCTTCCCTCGGCAGGTCTCGAGTGGGCGATGTCGAACCTCGCCACGCTCGCTGCCGACCTCGGCGAGCGCTACCCGGAGTGCAACGACATGCTGACCCCCGAGATACAGGTCGGCATGAACATAGCCATGCACAACTTCAACCTGAAGATGGCAGGATCCAACGAAGAGTTCCGCGTAAAGCTCAACGAGGCCATGGCCGATATTTTCGAGCGGGTGGATTTCGTCATAACTGCGACCAACCCCGATATCGCCTTCGACGCGGCTGGGCCGCTACGTACCGTGGTAGGTGGACGAGACCTCCTGGCCGAGCTCGACTTCGAGCGAGCACTCGGCAACAATGGCGCCCTGACGATACCGGCCAACCTGACCGGCAACCCTGCCGTGTCGATCCCCGTTGGAACAGTCGACGGCATGCCGGTGGGCATGCAGGTGATCGGCCGGCACCATGCAGAGCAGCTTTTACTCGATCTTTCCCTCCTCGTCGAGCGCGAGCGCTCATGGCCCCTCACAGCACCGGGCGCCCCCTGCTGAGCAGCCCAGCCGCCGTTTCCGGAGTGCATCCGGTGCCACGCGTGGAGTCGCAGCGGAGGTGCACGATGGCGGGCGGCAGATGGCCGTAGAGCAGTAGACCGGAGCCGGGCCGGAGCCGCCTGAGCTCGTCGGGCGGCAGCAGGCGCCGGGAGGTGAGCTGGTCGGTGGTCGACGCATCCCCACCACGCCCGACGGTAGTGGCCCGCAGATGCTTCTCGCAGTCGCCAGCAAGAAGGCTGGCATGCTCCAGGGTCCCTGGGTCGGTGATGCCAGGCAGGAACAGCTTGGCCCTGTGATTATTCACGACGCTGCCCGAGCGGGCTCCATAGCGAGCGCCGATCTGAGCCAGGTCCTGCCAGATCGTAACCAAGTGCACCCCGTGGCCTGCTGCGGTAGAAGCAAGCACATCGAGCTCGGCGAGAGGCGCGACGTTGGCTGCTTCGTCCAGCACCACCAGGAGGGGCGGATCGACAGGAGCACCGGTACGGCTCGCCCGCTCGAACGCCACTTCTATGAGCTGTCCTACCAGCGTGGAGAACAGGGGGCGGAGGCGGCGCTGACCATGTGCAGGTGAGCACAGATAAAGCGTGTTCGGACCCGATAGGAATGCCACCGGATCGACTGTCACGTTGGTATCTTCGTGCCCGCCTGGATCCACCACCGCACCCACACCCGCACTCACACCGGCACTCACACCGGCACTCACACCATGGATCGCCTGCCCTGCCGACGCTGCAACGCCAGGATCGGCAAACACCTCTATCACGGTCTCCGCCGTCGTGTAGACGGAGCTCATCTGCCGTTCATCGCGTCCCCAGGATGCCTCGGCCGCCTGCAATGCCTCTAGGGCACCTGCACCCTCCAAGGCCTCGGCAACCTCTTCCACTTCATGACGATCAACCCATCGCACCACGTCCGACATCGTGCGCCCACTGATCGCAGCTGCGTGGAACAGAGGGGCCAGCAGCTTCGCAGCGGTGGCGTACCAGAAGGCACCATCGTCGAGAGTGCCGGCATCCTCCCTGGCCACCTCTGCCATGCCGGCAGCCATATGCCGTGCTCCGGCCCATGTGAAGCAAGCTGTCAAAGGCGACCACAGGGCAGGTCGAAAGCCGGTGATTCCTGTCGGGTCGTAGACCTGGACGCCACCGAGCTCACTGCGGCAGCCCATGGTTGCGAGCACCAGGTCGCTCTTCACCGACGCAGCGACCACTGGCCCTTCCCATTCGATTACGGCTGGGATTGCCAGCCCCGTAGTCTTACCGCTCTGGGTAGGACCGACCACCAGCAGGGAATGGCCGCTCTCCACAGCCAACAGGGAAGGGTGCCCACCGGCCGATCTCACCGATGCCAGCCGTCCCAGTATCACGCGGCGCTTCACCGGCCCGCTCACGATCAGGGCCGACAGGTCACGACGACTTGCCCAGCGTGCGGGCCCCCCGGGCCATGGGATCCAGATCGAAGCCAGCCAGCCACGCACAGCGCAGAACACGGCACCGACCGGCCACCTGAGGGGTGGAGGCTCGCGCCGTGGTGGGTTCCATACGCCGCCGGAGCGATTTGATCGAGCGCTGGTTCGAGGCTCGCGCCATGGCAGAGTGGCCCTTGGCCGGCGGGCCGCCTGCCCTCTTGTCACCTGATCGGTCTGCAGAACACTACCCAGCTCGTGGCGCCAGGGACCTCGAGCCCCCGAACGCAGAAGGCTCGCCAACGCAACAAAGCCTGCCAATGCCCCGATCATTGACATCGACAGCTTCAACGCTCCGCTCCCGCCGTGCTCAGCCGCATGCCAGGCCCAGGTATGCCAGCTCGCGGACCTCCCACCATGCGGCCGTCTGTGTCGACAAGCCGTCTCTCCCCGGACGCCAGAAGATGCTCCACCAGGAAAGACCGCCGGCCCACCTTCCACAGAGCGACTCCCCGCCGCAAGCGCGCGACTAGTTCTGCCTCCGTCGCCGACAAACCGAGAAGGCTGCTCGCATGCTCGACTTCGCCAGGTGACTGACCATAGATCACGCGCGTCTCGGAATCGGCCAGCAGGCCGGCCGCGAGCCCGGCCTGCTCCGAGCCCGCCGGCCCTGCCGCAGCCAGATCGGAGACCCGATGCAGCACGGCGATATTGGCGACTCCGAGGGCCCGCGACAGCTTCCACGAGGCCTGGAGCCATCTCGCGACGGCCAGGTTGCCAAGGATCGCCCAGGCCTCGTCTACTACCAGGACCACAGGACCGCTCGGCTCCCCACGTAGCGGTGTGATAATCCCCGATGCGCTACATGCCCCTGGTTGTTCTCCTTCCGAATCCCAGGAGGGACCGTCTGGTGTGCAATCGGCCGGAGAGCCGGCAGCCCCCAGCGCTGAATGCAGCCACGCCGCCGCACAGGTCATCAGTATCCCCAGTGCCGCCGAGTGGTAGACGGCCGACAGGTCCAACACGACCAGCGGACCATCCAAGCTCACGCCGGGTGTCGTAGGGCCATCGAACATGCCCCTCAAGTCACCGGTAACGAGGCGCCGCAACTCGAGCGCCACCTGGCGCCCATCGGCAGCCAACCCTGCCGCGTCAGTGCCTACCGACCGAGCTGATTCCCTGTCCGGCTCCAGCAGAGCTTGCACAACGAGTGGCAACGTCGCCGCCGAGCCAGCCTTCACAACAGCCAGGTCGAGCGCCGCTCGCTCGCTCGGCAGGAGGGGACGGTCAAGCGATGCCATGCCAATCGACGCCAATAGCTCAGAGCGACGACGCCTCATCTCGTCAGCCGTCCCCGTCCTGGCTGACCACGCGTCCGCGTACAAGTGGGGTAACCCCAGGCGGCGTGACCCGGCCGACACCTCCACACCCTGGACCGCCTCCAGCGGGTTAAGCCTCAGCGGCCCACCCGGGCGCAGTGCCAGGGGGATAACTCCCCAGGCACGCGCCAGGGATCCGTACTCCCCCTTCGGGTCGACAACCCATGCCCTACGACCGAACAGAGCCTGGCGCCACAGATAAGACTTGACGAAAGCGCTCTTGCCCCGACCGATCTGCCCAAACACCACCATGTTCGGGTTGGTCACCGAGCCGCGCTTATACAGCTCGAAGGGATCATAGACGAATGGCCCTCCAAGCAGATCCCGGCCGACCAGCACTCCCGGAGCTCCGAGCCCTGGCTCCGGTGCAAAGGGGTAGGCAGCTCCGAGGTGCCGGGTGGTCACCTGGTGGGCGGGGCGCGTCATGCAAGTCCCCTCGCCAGCGGCAGGGTCCGCATGAACGCAGGTAGCTGATCTCCGTAGCAACGACGGAGGTCGATGCCAGCCCGGCCTGCCGCCTGCTCGACCGCGCTGCAGGCATCCTCGAGGCCAGCGGGATCCCTGCCGGCGGAATCCCTGCCGGCGGGATCGTCAACGGTCACGGTCACGTAGCCCGTGAAACGAAATTGCCCGTGCCCGTCGGCCAGCTCGATCTCGCGGCTGGCGAGCTGCTCCTCTTCACGCCGCCGACGGGCAGTGGCCAGGAAACCTCCCTGACGGCGCAGCTCCGCGTCCGCCATCCCAGCAGTACGGGACTGTTCAACCTGACGCTCCGCTCGCAGGGAGCTCACCGGCTCCATAGTGATGGCGACGCTTCGACGGGCACCCGTCATTACAAGCAAAGGCGCCAGGAAATCGGCTCCCACCTCCAGACGCGGCCATTCGGCCACCCAGTAGGTGACATGCACAGTCCCATCTGCCCTGAGACCCGTCCATCTCTCCTCAAGCGCCATTGGCCATGGCCAGGCAGGTGATCCCTCACTGTCCAGGCCCTCCCTTCCCGGCGCGTTCAGGACGCGACCTTCCGCCCGTGCGGCGAATGCCTGCCTGATCGAGGATGCCAGATCTCGAGCAGGCAACGGACGGCTCGTGGACACCTCGATGTCCGCGAGGCGCTGGCGCAATCTCGACATCTCGCGGGCCAGGAGCTCCCCGGCACCCTTGGCACCGCCCCCGGCCGAGCGCACAGCGGCAGCCGACTTCGCTGCACTGATCGAAACGGCCAGCAATACCTCGTTGTCCTGGACCGTAGGGCCCACCTCGTCGATGAAGGAGTGGTAAGAGCGTGCTGCGGGGCAATCCGGTGGCAGAGCTGCTCGTGCATCGGCTTCACCGTGCAGACAGGAAACGTCTCCGGGGCTGGCCCTCACCACCCACTGCAGGCGGTGGACGGCAGAGCCCTCGCGCCCGAGCGCCGCTAGGATGCCTGCCCATCCTCCGACCCGCTGGTCCTTCTCGCCGGGGCCGAGAAGGACGAATCCGCTGCCGTGCACCGAGAGCACCGCTGTGTACGTGCGGGCTAGGGAATCGAACACCATTCCCATGGGGGCCGCACCTGATCCTCCGAGGCGCGTCCCCCAGTGATCTGCTCCGGCCACCACAGGCGGCGCCTCCAGTAGCTTCATGCGGCCGAAAGGCCCGCTCCTCCCCGGCGCATCGGAGCGGGACTCGCGTGCCGGGATGCAGTGTAGGGCCCCACGGCTACCATCGGCTCCGGCGCTATCCCTGCCGGTAATGCGGAATCCCCGACCCGGAGCTGCGCTGCGACGCCGATCACGGCTTGCCAGCACCCCCCAGGCGAAACGGGCCATATCGGGTACCCACTGCTCAGCCGTGCGACCTCGCAGCGGCCAGGTGGCAACCATAACCCCGGCGCACACCACCGCCAATGCTCCCAGCGCTCCCAGGAGCGACGGGGCTCCCCTAAGCACCATGACTGCCACCCCAAGCGACACTGCAACGGCGACTATCTGACCTCCCCGCCATCCGGCGACCAGGCCCCTACTCTCCAAGGAACCGAACCTGTAGCGGCACGAAGGGCCTTCACTCGACACGAGCCACCACCCCTCCATAGGCAAGCCGCCTTGTCCAGCCGCCCTGCTGTGGGCCAGAAGGTCCGCTGCCGTCCGGCTTCGGCAGGCTGTTGACGACACTCACGTAGCTCTCCCCAGGGCTATTACCCCCTCGTCCGTCTGCCTCCGACCCGCCCGGAGCCGGGCCTGGCGGAGGCGAACCCGATCCCGACCCACTCGGAGCCGAGCCTGGTCCCCCCGGAGCCGAGCCTGGTCCCTCCCCTGGCGGCTCTGGATGTGATGGCAAGGGTGTCCCTGGCATCAGGGGAACCGAGGCACCGGACCCAGGCCTATTATCACCAAGCATTCCGATCTCCGGCAGTGACTCGGAGAACGCGGCGGCATCTAGTAGCTGCAACGCTGCCCCAACGCCCTGTGCTGGTGCCCTCCCAGCACTCCGGAGACGTTCTGCCCCGGCATGCAGCTGGGAGACGGCGCCACCTTCGATGGCGGGCACCAGATGCAGCAGCGTGTAGGGAGCAAACGCCGCCAGAACCAAAAGAGCCGTGCCGGTCAGCGCCCCCGACACCGCATGCCCGCCAGTCGGCCCCGTCGCACTGGCAAGCGCCCCGACACCGAGCGAGAGAATCGCCACCATCACCAGCTTCGAAAGAACCAGCGCCACAAGGGTGTCAGCCAGCCTCCTGCACCAGTGGGCCACAGCTGGCCAGACCATCGCACACAGCACGAGCGGCAGGAACAGCGTCGCCGCTGCTATGGCCGCCGCCCGAACTATCAGCTCGAGCCATAGTGCTAGCGATGCACCCGCCACGAGGAGGCTCCCTGCGAACACGACAAAGGTAGGTACCCCCGGTGCCACGGCCGCCGTATCGACCAGAAACGTCGATAGCGGGGCCAGCAGATGCCTGGTGTCGAGCCCTGCTCCGGCGGCTACGGCCGAACTGAGAGCATCCGTGATCGCAAGCGCCATGCGCACCAATGTCACCGCCAATCCCGACAGCAACAGGGCCAGGGGAAGGTTGACGAGGAACACGCGGAGGAGTCCTGAGGCGCTCTGGCGGTAAACGGCTTGGATAGCGGCAAAACAGGCCATCGGCAGCACGACCGCCCCGCACAGGCCAGCCATGACCGCCTCGTGGCGCGCGAACCAGGTTGAGCCGATTCCTACGGTAGTCGTTGACGACAGCACCAGCCCCACCCGGTCAAGAAGCCATGATGCTCCTCCGGCGACCCACCTGCCGGCAGCCCCGAACACCGCCTCCATCCCCGCACCGGCGATTCCACCAGCCACCTTGCCGGCGATTCCGGCACCGGCATGCGACGCGCATACCGGAACGGCTGCAACCGCCGCAGCAACGCAGGGAAACCCGACGGCAAGGCTGCCCACCACGCTCAGTGGATCCCAAGTCCGGTGCGGAAGAAGAAATTGACGATCCCGGGTGCGGCGCCTATGAGAAATGCTGCCAGGCCAGACACCAGGACAGCCCGGCGGCCGACGAAGGACTGGTGATAATTCTGCGAGTGCGCACCCAAAGCCCACGCTGCTGCACCTACGAGGAGGCCCACCAGCGAAAATACGAGCGCCCACCAGCCGATCCCATTAGTGAGCTGCTGGAGTACCTGCTGGCCAGGCAGGGCGTGAGCGTCCGGGGTGAGAGACACCCCGACTGGCGCCGTAGCTGCTGCCGCTGCTTCGAAGAACCTCACGTGCCCCTCCATACCGGTAGTGCCTGGACAATGGATGCATCAGGGCCGTTCCCCACGAATCGGCGGCCTCTGCACACTGAGTGCTTCGCCCCCCATCCGGGGTGTGGCGTCCCTCGGCACTATTTTACATGCTACTCCATGTTGTTTCAATCAGTTTCCATCGTTCCCCTGTATTTTTCTTCTCACGAGTAGTGGATACCCCAGTTTGTGCCCGGCGGCTGTCATGCTGTTCTGGTGGTGGCATCAGCCGACCTCCTAACTACGACCGACACCCATGCCCTCGTCGGCTACATCGCCGTCGGGGCCGTAGCCATCGTCGCGGTCGCGATAGCCACCGTCCTCGGGCGCCGCTCGGGGCGTCGATCGCTCGAGCAGCGCCTGAGCGCGCTGGCAGCTCGCCTGGGCGTGGACCCCCCCGGTACCGACCCAGCAGGCATAGAGCCGGCCCTCCATCATCTGGAGCTCGTGACCGATCGGGCGGCCGAGGCGGTGGTGGAATCGTCGTCAGACGCAATCAGGCTTCGCAGAGCGCTCGACACCCTGCCGCAGGGGGTCATCGTGTGCGACGACAACGGCGATGTCGTGTTCCGCAATGCCCACGCGGTGGGCCTGATGGGAGGCCGCCATGGCGATGCCTTGGCTGCCCAGGCAGTCGTCGAGCTGCTCTCCACGGCTTGGGCCCAGGGAACTGCCGAGCGGACGCTCGACCTCTACGGCCCGCCTCGGCGGACCCTCGCCGTGCGAGCCCAGCTCATAGACGACGGCCGCCGCACCCTGGGAGTAATAGCGGTGATCGACGACATATCCGATCGCAGGCGCCTCGAAGAGGTGCGCCGAGACTTCGTCGCCAACGTGAGCCACGAGCTGAAGACACCCATGGGTGCCCTTGGGCTCCTGGCCGAGACGCTGGTAGCCGAGACTGACCCGGATATAGCCCAGCGCCTCGCCGGCCGCATCCATTCCGAAGCGTTCCGGGTAAGCCGGATCATCGATGACCTGCTGGACCTTACCCGGATCGAAGCCGAGGAGGCGCCGCCTCGCGAACCTGTGATGGTAGATCTCGTAATGGCCCAGGCACTAGAGCGGGTCCGCTCGGCAGCCGAGCAGCGTGACGTGAAGATCGACCTGCGGGAGCCCGTGCCCGCCCTGGTCGTCCCCGGTGACCGGCGCCAGCTGGTCTCTGCTCTGTACAACCTGCTGGAGAACGCGGTCAAATTCTCCTACGATGGTGGCGTAGTGGTCTTCAGCGCATCCCAGGTAGGTAACGACGAGGTTCACCTCGTGGTGGAGGATCACGGAGTAGGGATACCGGCCCGGGACCTGGACCGGATCTTCGAGCGCTTCTACCGTGTTGACCAGGGTCGTAGCCGCCAGACAGGCGGAACCGGGCTCGGATTGTCGATAGTGCGCCATGTCGCATCCAACCACCACGGCCGCATAGACGTGGAATCCCGCGAGGGGCAAGGAGCGACTTTTACCCTGGTCCTCCCCATGCAGGCTCAGACACCTTGAACAGAGCAAGCCATGCGGCAGGTCATGCAGCGGGCCCGGTGACGGACCCGGTTGATACCGTGTCGGTCCTGCTGGCCGAAGACGAGGAATCGTTCATCGAGGCGCTCCAGGTGGGCCTTGCCCGAGAAGGCTTCGACGTGACCGTGGCTCGCGACGGTATAGAAGCGCTAAGGATCTTCGACTCCACGCGCATCGACCTTGTCCTCCTCGATCTCATGTTGCCGAAGCTGTCCGGCATCGACGTCTGCCGGGCCATCCGGGGGCGCTCCTCGGTTCCCATCATCATGGTCACGGCCAAGAGCACCGAGATCGACACCGTCGTCGGGCTCGAAGTGGGAGCCGACGACTACGTCACCAAGCCCTACCGGCTTCGCGAGCTCGTGGCCCGCATGCGCGCGGTCCTCCGCCGTGCTCCGAGAGCTGTCACGATGCCGCTCAGCACGACAGGTGCCGCAGTGGGGGTACAGGCAACGAGCGGGGCGGCTGGAACAGCACAAGCGCCCGGCGAGACCGGGCGCGGCAGCGCTGCACGGCATTCCGCTGCCGGCAGGAGCCACACCCCTGCAGCACGCACAGGCATGTACAGCATCGCCCCCGGCGACACCTCGGCAGGGGGCCCGCACAGGCCGGCCGTTGCCGCCATCGAGGTAGGCGATGTGACCGTCGACCCGGATCGTCACCGGGTGTTCGTCAGGGGCGAGGAGGTCCGTCTCCGCCGCAAGGAGTTCGAGTTGCTGGAGCTGCTCGCAACCAATGCTGGACGGGTTCTCACCCGTGACATCCTGATCGACCGGGTGTGGGGAGCGGACTACGTAGGGGACACCAAGACCCTCGACGTCCACATCAAGCGGCTGAGAGCACACCTCGAGGAGGATCCCTCGAACCCTCGGATAATCACCACCGTGCGCGGGGTGGGATACCGCCTAGAGGTGCCGAGGCGCTGATGCCACCGGCTGGCAGGCCGGGGGACGCGCCGGCACCCATCTCTCTGGAAGACCTGATAGCCGAGCTCAGGCGACTCAGGATCCGGGTGACCCCCGCCCGTCAGGCAGTGCTGACGGCGCTGGTCGAAGGCGGCAGCAGCCATCTCACGGCGGTCGACCTGGCCGCTTCGGTCCAGCAGGCCAACCCGCAGGTCCACCTTGCAACCATCTACCGCTCCCTCGACTCGCTCGAGGCAGCAGGGCTCGTGGACCATGTGCATCTCGGGCACGGTCGGGGTGTCTACCACCTTGCCCACGAGCCTCACCAGCATCTCGTATGCGAGACGTGCGGAACGGTCGTCCAGGTTCCCGACGACGTCTTCTCCGAGCTCGCCGCCACCCTGCGGCGCGCTTACGGCTTCACGATCCGCCCGCACCACTTCGCCCTCGTCGGCCTGTGCGCCGAGTGCGCCGAGGAGGCCCAAGCCGTTCAGGGTGCCCGCACGACGTTCTCCCCACCCAGGTAGGGCGAGAGCACCTCGGGCAGCACCACGGAGCCATCGGCCTGCCGGCCTACCTCTATCAGTGCCGCCCAGATGCGCGCCCAGGCAAGTGCTGACCCGTTCAGCGTGTGGACGAGCACCGGGGAGCCCCCGCCATCGGGCCTGTAGCGTATGTTCGCCCTGCGGGCCTGGTAGTCGCTGCACCAGCTGACCGAGGAGACCTCGAGCCACATGTCGCAACCCGGGGCGTATACCTCCAGGTCGAACGTCCTGGCAGCCGAGTTGCCTATATCGCCTGTGCACAGGTCCAGCACCCGGTACTCGAGGCTGAGCGCCTGGAGGATACCCTCGGCTCTCCGCACCATGTCCGCCAGGACCTCCGGTGCCTGTAGCTCGGTGGAATAGGCGAAAAGCTCCACCTTGTCGAACTCGTGAAGACGCAACAGGCCCCTGGTATCGCGACCAGCTGCCCCTGCCTCTCTCCTGAAGCAGGCAGTCGACGCCGTGAGACGCATCGGGAGGTCCGCTTCCTCCAAGATGTCGCCACGACTCATGGAGGTGAGGGGAACCTCCGCGGTCGGTATCGCCCACAGGTCGTCGCGCTCTAGATGGTAAGCCTCGTCGGCAAACTTCGGCAGGTGACCGGTCGAGATCATCGTCTCGGTTCTCACGAGGGTCGGTGGCCGGATCTCCTCGAAGGCATCCGAATGGCTGTCCAAGGCAAATGCTGAGAGCGCCCGGATGAGCCTCGCTCCCATGCCCCGGTAGAGGGGGAACATCGATCCGGAGAGCTTCGCTCCGCGCTCGAGATCGAGGATGCCCAGTGCCGAACCGGCATCCCAATGCGGAACCCGCTGGTGCTCAGCGTACGACCGCGGCTCTTCGGGCCATCTCCGGCATATTACGTTGTCATCCGGACCAGCTCCGTCCGGGGCCTGGGGATCTGGAAGGTTCGGCAGCCCGAGCAGGGCCTCGCGCACCTGAGTCACCAGGACATCGGCCTCGCTGGCCACCGAGCGCTCCTCATCCCCGAGCAGCCGGCTCGACGCCGCAAGGCTCTCGGCTAGAGAACTGTCGCCGGCCCGACGGGCCTCGCCCACCTGGCGCGAGAGATCGTTCACTCGAGCCCGAAGCTCGTCACGCCGCCCGGATGCCCTCCGGGCATTCGCGTCCAGCTCGCGTAGCCGATCCACTTCGCCCGGATCGACCCCACGGCGTCCGAGCCCCGACTTGACAGCTTCGGGATCTTCGCGGACCAGGCGGATGTCGATCATCGCTGGGCTCCTAGCCAAGCTCCAAGCCGCCCGGAGGGATGGAAATGAGAAGTGCGAGTACCGGTCATAGTTCCTCCACGGTAGCCTGCCGGTCATGGATGATGGAGTGGCCGTGGAGTGCAGCGACCTCGTCGTCCGCTACGGCAGCGTGGTGGCAGTCGACGGGCTCTCCCTTCAGGCGCGCCACGGCGAGGTTCTCGCCCTGCTCGGACCGAATGGAGCCGGCAAGACGTCTACCGTTGAGACCCTCGAGGGCTACAGACGAGCCTCGGGAGGAACCCTAAGAGTGCTGGGATGGGATCCCGGAGAACCGGCCGGGCACCGCGCGCTGGTAAGGAAGGTCGGGGTCATGCTCCAGCGTGGCGGCGTCTACCCGGCTATGGGACCCCGCCAGGCACTGCATCTGTTTGCCAGCTATTACGACAATGCGAACGACCCCGACACGATGCTCGATCTGCTCGGCTTGGGATCGGTTGCCCGTACTCCGTGGCGAAGGCTCTCCGGCGGCGAGCAGCAGAGACTGTCACTTGCGCTCGCCTTGATCGGAAGGCCACAGGTCATTTTCCTAGACGAGCCAACCGCCGGCGTCGACCCAGAAGGACGAATCACGATCCGGCAGGTGATCTCGGGCATGCGATCCGACGGCACGTGCGTGATCCTCACCACTCACGAGCTTTCCGAGGCCGAGAGGCTTGCCGACGACGTCGTCATTATCGACCATGGCCGCGCCGTGGCACACGGGACCGTCGCAGAGCTTGCAGGTGCCGGCAGAGCGGCCGGGATCACGTTCGCCTCACAGCCTGGCATCGACGTGGCGGCTCTTGCCGCGGCCATCGGCACTGACGCTGTCGAAGTCACCGAGACAGCTCCGGGCCGCTACATGGTGGAGGGCGAGTCGTCACCCACACGCGTAGCGGCGCTGGCAACATGGCTGGCCGACCGCGGCTTCGCCATGGCCGACCTGCAGGCGGGACGGCAGTCCTTGGAAGAGGTCTACCTATCTGTGACGGGCCGTGAAGCACACGGGAAGGACTCATGAGGCCGCTTGCAGCGCAAGTGACCGCCGAGGTGCGCATGACGCTCAAACGCGGGGAGTCGGTTCTCTTGACGCTCGGGATACCGGTGGTTCTCATCGTGTTCTTTGGAAGCGTCCATGTCCTTCCCACGGGCTCGGGCAAGCCGATAACGTTCCTTGCTCCGGGAGTGCTGGCACTCGCCGTCATGTCCACCTCAATGGTCAACCTGAGCATCGCCACAGGCTTCGAGCGTGGCTACGGCGTATTGAAGCGTCTTGGTGCTACGCCCCTTGGCAGGCCGCGGCTGCTGGCCGCAAAGATCACGGCTATCGTCATGCTCGAGGTCATCCAGGCTGTGGTGCTCGTGGCCGTGTCCCTCGCAATGGGTTGGCATCCGACAAGCGGTGCGGGTCCTGCGGTAGCAGTGGTGCTGCTCGCTACCTCCGGCTTCGGCGGTATCGGCCTGCTGCTCGCAGGAGTTCTCAAGGCCGAGGTCAATCTGGCAGCCGCAAACGGCCTGTGGCTGGTTCTGCTGCTGGTGAGCGGGATGCTCGTCCCTCTCGCGAAGCTGCCCGGTTGGCTCGCGGCTGTCGCTCGGGTCCTGCCCGCAGCGGCTCTCTCCCAAGCGCTCCACCATTCAATCGGCCTCGGCACCCCGGTGCCGGGATGGAGCTGGATAGTCCTGGGAGCCTGGGCCATCGCGGGTCCACTGGCTGCTGCGCTCACGTTCCGCTGGGAGTGAGGCCGCCGGCGGGAGCGATGCGGGCGACCCATTGGCGGAGCAGCGCGACGCTTGCCGGACCGTAGACCCAGCCTCGGATCCTGCCCCGGGGGCCGATGAATACCGTGGCGGGCAGCCCAGGCAGGTCGAACAGCCCCGCGGCAACCCGGTCCTTGGGGTCGCTGCCGACCGGGAAGGCCACTCCGCTGCGGCGGGCAAAGGCGAGCCCGGCTCCTGGCGAGTCATTCACGTCCACCCCCACAAACGACACGGGCAGCCCCTCGGCTCTGGTCTGGTCGGCCACCTTGGCCACCCTGGGCAGGTCCTCATGACAAGGGATACACCACGAGGCGAAGAACGCGAGCACCACGGCATGTCGCCTCGCCGATCCGAGAGCGGGAAGCGCCACAGCCGGTCCTCCGCCGAGTCGAGGCAGGCTGAACTGCGGTGCCTCGCGTGGGTGCACCGCCGACACCGAACCGCCCGATCCTCCCAGGCCGCCCGCTCCAGACACGTTTCCCTGAGTGCCTGATCCTCCCGACCCAGCCCCTGCGAACAGCGCAGCGCCTAGCGCCCCGGCCAGCACAGCACCTACGGCAAGAGATAGCACCCTTCTACGCCACCTCACCGTCGGTGGCCGGGAGGACGTTGCACCCAGATCAGTGATAGCGCACCAGCACGTCACCCGCCATGGCGACGAACAGCAGGGTCAGATATGTGATCGAGTACTTGAACACGCCCATGGCAACCTTCGCCGTTGGCTCGCGCAAGAGCCTTACTGCATGAGCAATGAACACCGCACCCAATAATGCCGCCGCCGACCAGTACAAGGCTCCCATGTGGCCTACGAACGCGAACAGCAGCGACACCGCCACCAGCACGACAGTGTAGAGAAGGATCTGACGCGCAGTGCGCCTTATCGAGGCAACCGCGGGCAGCATCGGGACGTGAGCCGCTTTGTAGTCATCCCGGTACCGAATGGCGAGTGCCCAGAAGTGGGGGGGCGTCCAGATGAAGATGACAGCGAACAGCACCAGGGGAGCCCACCCGAGCCGATCCGTCACTGCCGCCCATCCCACGAGCACCGGAACTGCGCCTGCTGCCCCACCGATGACGATGTTCTGCGGTGAGTTGCGCTTGAGCCAGAGCGTGTAGACGAAGACGTAGAAGAGCGTCGCCGATACCGCAAGGATGGCTGACAGCACGTTGACGGCCCATGCCAGCTCCACGAACGCGAGCACTTCCAGCGCCACAGCGAAGACCATGGCTGCGAGCGGCGTCATCTCACCGGTCACGAGCGGGCGATTGCGCGTCCTGTGCATGACCTTGTCGATGTCGCGGTCTACCACCATGTTGATCGCGTTGGCCCCGCCAGCGGCCAGTGCTCCCCCGAGCAGCGTGGTAGCCATCAAGGCGAGCGAAGGGACGCCCCGGCGGGCCACGAACATCGTAGGCAGAGTGGTCACCAGCAGCAGCTCTATGATCCGCGGCTTGGTCAGAGCCACGTACGCGCGCACCTTCAGGCCACGTGACGTAGCCTCACGCGAGATTGCCGGCAGGAAGGACATCGCCCAAAGCCTACGGCTTCGGAGGCCGCAATCGCCATGCAGCTGCCAGAGCTGTCTGCGTCGATCGCCAGCGGGCGCGAACTGCACCGGATGCTGCTCCGATCGTCGCCAGAGCCGGCACTACGATCATAAGACGGTGTCGACAACCCGACTTTCCAACCACACGCCAGCCCCAACACGTCCCCAGGGCCCAACACGTCCCCAGGGCCCAACACGTCCCCAAGGCCAGGCAGCTCAGGTAATGCATGTGCGTGGAGCCGTCGGCGGCGCCACGACCGCTCCCTCTGAAGTCCACCGTCCCTCGACCGACGAGGACGTGCGCCCGGACCGCCCCTGGATGGTTATCGTCTGGAACGACCCAGTGAACCTCATGTCCTACGTGACGTTCGTGTTCCAGAAGCTCTTCGGCTACAGCCGTGACAAAGCCACCAGCCTCATGCTCGACGTCCACCACAAGGGGCGGGCAGTGGTGTCCTCCGGTCCCCGCGAGCGTGCGGAGCTGGATGTCTTTCGCCTGCACCAGCATGGCTTGTGGGCAACCATGGAGCAGTCGACTTGAGCGACCGGGCACGACGCGACCCCGTGGAGGGCCGACCGAACCAGGAAGGGCTGCTGTGATCGGTATCCGGCGCTTCCGCCGCACCCGTGACGGCAAGTTCAGGATCCGCCTCCAGGCACCCGAGCGAGAGCTGCTGCGTTCTCTGCCAGACCAGGCCCGAGGCCTGCTCGACACGCGCGACTCTTCCACCTTCCGGTTGTTCCCGGTTGCCTACGCAGGTGACCCGGAGGCTGATGCCGACTACAGATCCCTGGTGGGCAACGAGCTGCTGCGCCATCATGCAAGTGCCCTCGAAACGCTGGCAACCACCTCGGATGCAGTGGAACTGAGCGAGGAAGAGCTCCAGCAGTGGCTGGCCGCCCTCGAAGTGCTGCGCCTGGTGCTCGGAACCCAGCTCGACGTTGGCGAGGAGCCAGAGCATGTCGCCAGAGACGACCCGCGAGCACCCCGCTTGGCCGTATACCGGTATCTGAGCTGGCTCCAGGGCGAGATCGTCGACACGCTCGCTGCCGCCCTGCCCTCCGGCGGCAGCCCCGAAGGCCCATGAAGGCCCTCCTGCCCAGTAATCCAGCCGAACCTGGTAACGTTCTACCACCCTGATCGGTTGGGCCCCCATCGTCTAGCGGCCGAGGACGCCGCCCTTTCAAGGCGGTAACACGGGTTCGAATCCCGTTGGGGGTGCAGCGATGGGGTAGAACTTGGAATCAGGGTCCTGTGGTGCAGCCTGGAGTGCACGCCGGCCTGTCAAGCCGGAGGTCGCGGGTTCAAATCCCGTCAGGACCGCGGGTTCCCGCCTTGGCGGGATCCTGCAGGGTCGGGTAGCTCAGTTGGTAGAGCGCGCGCCTGAAAAGCGCGAGGTCACCGGATCGACGCCGGTCCCGACCACTGTGGCACGAGCCGGCCTCGAGGCCCGCTGTTGACGAGCTGTTTACGCGCCCGCAACCCTGGTTGATCCCCGGTTGACTGCCGGTGCTCGATACTGGTGGCCGTGGCTGACCTGATAGCAGTGGTGAGTACCCTGGTGATCTTCGGCGCTCTTCTGGCTCTGGCAAAGGGGCTGGAACGCGTATGAACGTCGTGTCGATCATCCTGCTCGTTATCTCTGTCGCTCTGTTCATCTACCTGGGCGTAGCGCTGATCAAGCCGGAACGCTTCTGATGGGGTTCGCCATCACACTGGTTGCCCTGCTGGTAGCGCTCGCGCTCGCCTGGCGTTTCCTCGGGTCATATCTCGTGGCCGTGTACGACGGGCGCGTCAGATGGCTGTCGTTCCTGGAGAAGCCGCTCTACCGCGTGCTCGGCGTCGACCCCACCGTCGAGCAGACGTGGCCTCGATACACGGCTGCACTGCTAGTGTTCTCGGCAGTCGCCATCCTGATCACCTATGGCCTGCTCCGCCTCCAGGGCCACCTGCCACTCAATCCACAGCATCTTCCCGGAGTCTCGCCTGCCCTGGCATGGAACACCTCGGTGTCCTTCGTCACCAACACGAATTGGCAGAACTACGCCGGCGAGACGACGATGTCGTACCTCTCGCAGATGTCGGCTCTCACGGTTCAGATGTTCGTCTCGGCGTCGGTGGGCCTGGCAATAGCAGTCGCGCTCATCCGAGGCTTCTCGCGCCGGGAGTCGTCGACCATAGGCAACTTCTGGGTAGACCTCACCCGGGGCGTCATCTACGTCCTCATGCCGATAGCCGCTGTGTTCACGGTGCTGTTCGTAGCCCAGGGTGCTATCCAGACCCTGGCCGGCCCTGCCCACATCCACGATGCTTTGAACGGTGCCCGCCAGGTGATACCCCGCGGACCTGTCGCGTCCCAAGAGGTGATCAAACAGCTCGGCACGAACGGCGGCGGCTTCTTCAACGCAAATGGAGCCCACCCCTTCGAGAACCCCACAGGGCTCACCAACATCCTTTCGGTGCTGCTGCTGCTGGCCATCCCAGTCGCTCTCACGTACGTGTTCGGGAGGATGGTCGGCAGCGTCCGCCAGGGACTCGCCGTGCTGAGCGCGATGGCCCTGCTCTTCGGTGCATGGCTCGCATTCACCACCACCGCCGAGATGGGGCGCAACCCGGCAGTCGCTGCAGCAGGACTTCCCCACCAGCCGAGCGGCAACATGGAGGGCAAGGAGACCCGCTTCGGTGCAGCCAGCTCCGCTCTGTACAACATAGCGTCAACCCAGACCTCCACAGGCTCGGTCGACAGCGCCAACGACTCCTACACACCAATCGGAGGGATGGGGCTGCTAACCGGGATGATGCTCGGGGAAGTGTCACCCGGCGGGGTCGGCAGCGGCCTGTACACGATCCTGCTCTTCGCCATAATCGCAGTGTTCATAGGTGGCCTGATGGTCGGGCGCACCCCGGAATACCTCGGCAAGAAGATCCAGTCCAGGGAGGTCAAGCTCGCCGCGCTCGGGGTGCTGGTGATGCCGATAGTGGTGGTGGTGATGACAGGCATCGCCGTGGCGGTTCCCGCTGGACGCAGTGCCATCGAGAACCATGGCCCCCACGGCTTCACCGAGATCCTCTACGCCTTTACCTCCCAGGCCAACAACAACGGATCGGCATTTGCGGGGCTCTCTGCCAATACCCCGTTCTACAACATCGCCGGCGGCATCGCGATGCTCCTGGGCCGCTTCGCCGTCATGATCCCTGTGCTGGCCCTCGCAGGCACCCTCGCCGCCAAAGGCATAGTCCCAGCCTCCGCCGGTACCTTCAGGACCGACACACCACTGTTCATAGGGCTTCTGGTGGGCGTGATCCTGATTGTAGGCGGGCTCACCTTCTTCCCCGCCGTGGCCCTGGGACCGATAGCAGAGCAACTTGCCCACGGGAGGTTCTACCCATGACCAGCGAGAGTCACGGGGTGGCTACCAGTCGGAGCCTGTTCGACCCTGAGATCATCTCCACCGCCGCAGTCGCGGCTTTCAAGAAGCTCGACCCGCGAGTGCAGTTCCGCAACCCGGTCATGTTCGTGGTGCTGGTCGGAACCGTGGTCACCTTTGCCGAGGCGATCGCCCATCCGTCGGTGTTCACCTGGGGAGTCACGCTCTTCCTCTTCCTCACCGTCGTGTTCGCCAATTTCGCCGAGGCAATGGCCGAGGGCCGCGGGAAGGCCCAAGCCGACACCCTCCGGCGCATGAGGACCGATACCGACTCACGTCGCCTCGATGCAGACGGCCAGGAGCAGCGCGTGCCTGCATCGGCACTTGCCAAGGGCGACCTGGTGGTCTGTGAGGCAGGAGATGTGATCCCTTCCGATGGGGAGATCGTCGAGGGAGTCGCGTCGGTGGACGAGTCGGCTATAACCGGCGAGTCCGCCCCGGTCATACGCGAGTCGGGAGGTGACCGCTCGGCTGTTACCGGCGGCACCAAGGTCCTCTCGGACCGGATAGTGGTCCGGATAACGGCCGAACCCGGTCAGACATTCCTCGATAGGATGATCGGCCTGGTCGAAGGTGCCAGCCGCCAGAAGACGCCGAACGAGATCGCCTTGACGATCCTGCTCGCAGCCCTCACCATCATCTTCCTGCCAGTGGTGGTGGTCCTGGAGCCATTTGCTCACTACGCGCACGGCTCGGTCAGCGTGGTGACGCTCGTCGCGCTTCTGGTATGCCTGATCCCAACGACCATAGGGGCGCTGCTATCGGCCATAGGCATCGCCGGCATGGACCGCCTCGTCCAGCGCAACATGCTTGCGATGTCCGGACGTGCCGTCGAGGCTGCAGGTGACGTGAGCACGCTGCTACTCGACAAGACCGGCACGATCACCCTTGGCAATCGCATGGCAAGCGCCTTCGTGCCAGTTGGCGACCACAGCGAGGAGGAGCTCGCCGACGCAGCCCAGCTTGCCTCTCTGGCCGACGAGACGCCCGAAGGCCGTTCCATAGTGGTACTGGCCAAGCAGCGCTTCGACCTGCGCGGGCGTGAGATAACCGACGAGCACACGTTCGTGCCGTTCTCCGCCCAGACCCGTATGTCAGGCATAGACATCCGCGACCGCAAGATCCGCAAGGGCGCTACCGAGGCGATCAGAGCCTGGGTCGCAGAGCAGGGTGGAACCGTGCCGCCCGAGCTCGGCGAGATAGCAGACAGGGTTGCCAAGGCCGGCTCTACCCCCCTCGCTGTTGCCGACGGCAACCAGGTGCTCGGCGTGATAGAGCTGAAGGACATCGTCAAACAGGGCATAGCCGAACGGTTCGACCAGCTACGAGCCATGGGTATCCGTACGGTCATGATCACCGGCGACAACCCCCTCACCGCCGCGGCGATCGCTGCAGAAGCCGGCGTCGACGACTACCTGGCAGAGGCCACGCCAGAGACGAAGATGGAGCTGATCAAAGCCGAACAGGCTGGCGGGAAGCTCGTGGCAATGACCGGCGACGGCACCAATGATGCCCCTGCCTTGGCCCAGGCCGACGTAGGGGTGGCCATGAACACCGGCACCACCGCTGCCAAGGAGGCCGGCAACATGGTCGACCTCGACTCCAACCCGACCAAGCTCATCGACGTCGTGGAGATCGGCAAGCAGCTGCTCATAACCAGGGGAGCCCTGACAACCTTCTCCATAGCGAACGACGTGTCGAAGTACTTCGCGATAATCCCGGCGCTGTTCGTAGCAACCTACCCGCAGGTGAGCGCACTCAACATCATGAGGCTCCATAGCCCGCAGAGCGCCATCCTCTCCGCCGTCATCTTCAACGCGCTGATCATCGTTGCTCTCATTCCACTCGCTCTACGGGGGGTCAGGTTCCGACCGACCAGCGCCGCTGCCGTGCTGCGGCGGAACATCTGGATCTACGGCGTAGGAGGCATCATCATGCCGTTCATAGGAATCAAGCTCATCGACCTTATCCTCACAGCCACGAGGCTGTACTGATGCTGCTGCACATCCGCCGATCGATCCTGGCGTCCCTGGCATTCCTGGTGCTCTGCGGGCTCGCTTACCCGCTGGTGGAGACCGGCATCGCCCAGGCCGCGTTCCCGTACCAAGCCAACGGATCTCTGCGTCCCAACGGCTCCACCTTGATCGGCCAGCGCTTCTCGGGACCCGACTGGTTCCACGGCCGGCCCGGTGCCTACAACCCGATGGCGAGCGGACCTACCAATCTGGGACCGCGCTCGGCTGTCCTCGAGCGCCATGTGGCTGCTCGTATAGCGCAATGGAGGCGCCTCGGCGTGAGGCCGACATCCGGTCTCGTGACCAGCTCCGGCAGCGGGCTCGACCCGGATATCAGCCCTCGGTCGGCCTATGCCCAGGTCGGTATGGTGGCGCGCGCCAGGAAGATTCCGCCTGTGGCCCTACGCCGCCTGGTCGCAAGCGAGGTGCACGGCAGGCAGCTCGGCTTCCTCGGGTCCCCATACGTGAACGTGCTCCAGCTCAACGAGGCGGTAGCACGCCTGGTGAGCTCCCATGCCTACAGCAGGTCGTAGAGCGGGTTCAACACCTCCAAGCGGCCCTCACGCGAGGCGAAAGTCCCTCCGGCGGCAAGCCTCCTTCCACGCTCTATCCCGGAGATCTCACGCCGGCCCAGGAACACCAGCACTACCTCACCCGATCGGTCCTCGAGCACGCACTCGAACGCCGGACCACTCCCGATGACCCGGCACGCCGTAGCGGTGACGACACCTTCAACCCAGGCACGAGACCTGAGAGGCACGCTGGCAATCGGCGTCAACCCGCTCCGCATATAGCAAAATGGTCGCGCCCACTGCCTCAACCAAGGATCAACCGGCCCCGGGCAGGCGTCAACAACATGTCAATCATCGCTGGACCCGGGCACGGCATCCGGCTGGCTGCCACCAGCGGGCTGCTCGGCCACGAGCTCGTAGCCAACCCCCACGTTGGTGCGGAGCATCCCACCCGCATCGCCCAGCTTGCGGCGCAGCCTGTTCACGTACACCCGCAGGTAATGCGCCTCGTCACCATAGGCGGACCCCCACACCTGCTGGAGCAGGAACCTGTGCGTCAGCACCTTTCCGGAATGGCGGACCATGCAGGCGAGCAGGTCGAACTCACGCGCTGTCAGCACCACGGGGGTCCCTGCACTACGGACAAGCCGCCTGGCGAGGTCCAGCTCTATCTCCCCTACGGTGATGACAGGCTCACCGGCCACGGCTTCATCGGCGAGCTCCAGGATCGCGCGGCGGTGGCGCAGCGCCACCCTCAGGCGCGCCTCCAGCTCGGCCATACCGAAGGGCTTGGTGACGTAGTCATCCGCGCCCGCATCGAGGGCAGCCACCTTCATGTCCTCGGCACCATGAGCTGAGAGCACCACTATCGGAACATCGCTCCACTGCCGCAGCCGCCTGCACACATCCATACCGTCCACGTCGGGAAGCCCGAGATCCAATACCACCACCTCCGGTGAGCGGAGCGCCGCAAGGGAGAGCCCCTCCTCCCCGCTCGACGCAGCGTCAACCTCGTAGCCGCGGGCCCGAAGCGCTATGGTAAGCGCCCTCAATATCGCGCGCTCGTCGTCGATCACCAGCACATGGCCGCTGCTAGGACTCATCAGGCCCTCCGATAGGCAGATCTATCCAGAATGCCGCCCCACCACCGGGTGGATGCCCCATGCCGACGTGGCCACCCTGCGCCTCCACGAAAGCCTTGACGATGGCCAAGCCCAATCCGCTCCCGTCGCTCGGGCCCTTCGGGCCGGCGCGGGCCAGAAGCTCGAACATCCCCGAGCCACCCGCCGGATCGACGCCTGGCCCGTGGTCTCTTACAGTTATGACCACATTCGACGCGCCTGGTTTGCCGCGCCGGGCCGAGACCTCCACCTTGGTACCTCCAGGAGCATGCCGCAGGGCATTGTCCATCAGGTTGACCAGGGCTTCCACCGCGAGTGCCTCATCCACGTCCAGGTCGGGAAGGTCCCCGGGCACGTCGACAGTGATGGTCGGGCAAAGAGCCGGATCGCCTGCCAGCTGGATCGCGACCTCCAAGCGGTGGGCAGCCTGCTCGACCAGCCGGCTCACACCGACCCGGTTGCGTCGGGGCGCGAGCACCCCAGCCTCTATCCTCGACATGTCCAGGATGTTGGTCACCAACCGGGACAGGCGATCCGCCTCTTCCTCGATCATCGCCAGCAGGTCGTGACGCTCCGACTCGCCCAGGTCAACTCCTGGATCGCGCAGCTCGGAGATGGCCACCTTGACCGCCGTGAGCGGCGTCCGCAAGTCGTGCGCTACAGACCCGAGAAGCACGCTGCGCCAATGGTCGACCGCCTCGAGGATCTTGGCCCTGGTGACGTGCTCGCGCAACTGCTCACGATCAAGGGCCAGAGCAGCGTGGTTGGCCAGTGTCGACAGCAGCTCCTCGTCGCCCGAATCGCCATGTCCCGACAGCACCAGCAGACCCACCGGCTTGCCCATGGTGACCAGAGGGATGGTCCTGAGGGCACCATTGTGAAGCGGGACGGGCCCGGTGGAACCAGCCATGAGACCCAGACGGGACATATCGTCCACTGACAACCCTGCGCCGTCGCTTGCCACGACCCGGAGGTCCCCTCCGTCCTCGAGCACCAGAGCCACGGTGTCGAGGTCGAGCAACCGGCGCACCGAAGTCACGACCGCATCGAGCAACGATGCCAGGGGGTGATCCTCGATCAGCAGCTCCGACACTGCCAGGAGCCGCCTCGTCCCCTCCGCACGCCGGTGCGCCCCAGCACGAGCCCGGCGCAGCTCTGCCACAACCCTGGCAACCACCAGGACGACGACCACGTAGACGCCCAGCGCCACCCAGTTCTGCGTGACACCGACGGAGAGAGTGAGATATGGCGGGATGAACAGGTAGTCGTACACCACGAACCCGAGGGCTGCCCCAGCTACACCCACCCAGAACCCGCCGACGGCCACACCGGCCACCACTGGCACCACCAGGACCAGAGCCGTGGTTGCCACGCTCAGGTGGTCTCGCAAGGGAACCATCGCAGCAGCACACGCCGCCACTCCCAGAACCAGCACCAGCATCCCGAGCGCGGTGTCCCTGCCGCTGTCGGCGTACGGATCGCCACGGGAATGCGGGGACGATCGAGCGCCCTTGAACCTCACCGCGCCCACCCTACGCCAGGATCAACGGTAACTATCCTGGGGAGATGAGCCAGGCCATACCACGAGACGATGCCAGGGACGTCGTGGCCCCGGCCGGCCGTTTCCGCGTCTACATAGGTGCTGCCCCCGGAGTCGGCAAGACATGCGCCATGCTGAGCGAGGGGAACCGACGCCTCAGGCGAGGAACCGACGTCGTGATCGGCTTCGCCGAGTCCTACGGGCGTCCCTACACCGAGTCGCTCGCCGCAAACCTCGAAGTGGTTCCCCGCAAGACGGTCGACTACCAAGGTGCCCGGTTCGAGGAAATGGACCTGGACGCAATCGTTAGCCGTGCCCCCACGGTTGCTCTGGTGGACGAGCTGGCACACACCAACGTACCCGGCAGCGGGCGAAACGCGAAGCGCTGGCAGGACGTCGTGGAATTGCTCGAAGCCGGCATCTCTGTCATATCGACTATGAACATCCAGCATCTGGAGAGCATTGCCGACGCTGTCGAGGGTATAACCGGCGTTCTGGTGCGCGAGCGCGTGCCGGACTGGGTCGTGAGGAAGGCCGATCAGATAGAGCTCATCGACTCCTCTCCCGAGCAACTCCGCCGGAGGCTGCTGCACGGGAACATCTACCCGCCGAGCAGGGTGGCCGACGCTCTCGGGAACTTCTTCAGACCGGGCAACCTCTCGGCGTTGCGCGAGCTGGCCCTCCGCTTCGTTGCCGACGAGACAGAGGAGGAGATGCTCGACTACCTCCGCCGTCACAGCATAGACAAGACCTGGGAGACCTCGGAGCGCATCCTCGTGGGGGTCACAGGGGCAGCCTCCACCGACACGGTGCTCAGACGTGCCGCCCGTATCGCAGCACGAACGAAGGGCGAGCTGATAGCCCTCCACATAGTGACGGGCGAGGAGCCCCCCGGAGCCAGCGCCAAGCTCGACAAGATACGCTCGCTTGCCAATGACCTCGGGGCGCGATGGGAAGAGATCGCCGTAGAGGACGCGCCGAGTGGCCTGGTCGAATTCGCCCGCAGCCACCACATCACGCAGATAGTCGTCGGCTCCACACGGCGTAGCCGGATGGAGGAGTTGACCCGCGGATCGTTCATACGCAAGGTGCTGAGGGATGCCGCTGGCGTCGGGATCGACGTGCACGTGATAGCGCGTCGGTCCTGGTCCTAGCTAAGCGAGACCCAGGTCTTCGGCAAACCTGACGCAGCCGGTCCCGTGAGCGACCCGGCCTACCACACGAGAGGAGCACCCAGCCGAGCCCAGAGCAGCCAACACCTCGCCCACGGCAGGGCGGGATACGACGAGCACCATCCCGAGCCCGAGATTGAACACTCGATCCATCTCGTCAGGCGGCACATCCCCCAACCGCTGTATCTCCGAGAATATGCGCGGGACAGCCCACGTCGAGCGGTCCACCAACGCATCGCAATCACCGGGAAGGACTCTGGCCAGGTTGCCCGGGATCCCCCCGCCGGTGATGTGAGCAGCGGCATGGACCTCGCCCGCCCGCAAGGCAGCCAGGACTGCACTTGCGTATATAACAGACGGAACCAGCAGCTCCTCGCCGAGAGAGTGCTGAGCGCCGGGCCAGGCCGGCGCGTCCAGGGCGAGCCCGGCATGTTCCAGCAGGACGTGGCGCGCGAGGCTGTAGCCGTTGGACCGCAGCCCCGGCGAATCGAGCCCTACCAGCACGTCTCCTGCCACGACCCGATCGGCACCGAGCATCGAGTCGCGCTCGACCACTCCGACGGCGAACCCAGCCAGGTCGAAGCCGGTGTCAGGCATCCCGCCTGGGTGCTCTGCCATCTCGCCACCGAGCAGAGCGCACCCTGCCAGCCGGCAGCCTCGGGCCACGCCCCCGACCAGCTCCGTCATCCGGTCAGGGTCGATCCTTCCCGTCGCCACGTAGTCGAGAAGGAAAAGCGGCTCGGCACCCATGCAGACCAGGTCGTCGGCGCACATGGCCACGAGGTCGATTCCTATCGTGGAGTAGCGACCAACCGCCTGAGCCACCATGGCCTTCGTACCCACCCCGTCGGTCGACGCGACGAGGACCGGCCGGTGCCAGCGGCCGCTGTCAAAGGCGAAGCAGCCCCCAAAACCCCCGATGCCACCTATAACCTCGGGACGCGCCGTAGCTTCCACCAGCGAGCGGATCGCCTCCACTGCGGCCTCTCCCGATGCTATGTCGACGCCAGCCGACGCGTAATCAGAAGGCACTTTGCTCAGGCACCGGCCGGGGCGGGCTCGAGGTCCCCCAGAGCCCCACCGATCCCTCCGACAGCCACCCCTCCCGCTACCACCGCCTGGTCCACCTCAGCAGCGTCACCTGGTTGAGTCACCTCGGCACGGGATCGCCTCGGGACAGCCACCGGGTACACCCCGGTCAGACACGCCGAGCAGAACCCGGCGCCTTCGGCATCGATAGCCTTGACCAGGTTGTCGAGGGTGAGGTACTCGATCGAGTCCACGCCCAGGAACCCGGCCACCTCTTCCGGTGGCAGCTTCGCAGCCAGCAGCTCCGATCGCCTCGGAGTGTCTATGCCGTAGAAGCACGGCCAGCGAAACGGCGGCGAGGATATCCGCAGATGGACCTCGGCTGCGCCTGCCTCACGCAGCATGCGGACCATCGCTCTCGTCGTCGTGCCCCGCACGATCGAATCGTCCACCACCACCAGGCGCTTACCTGCGATGTTCTCCCTGAGCGGGTTGAGTTTACGCCTCACGCCAGCATCCCGGGCAGCCTGCGTCGGCGCTATGAACGTCCGACCTATGTAGCGGTTCTTCACCAGTCCCTGGCCGTAGGGTATTCCGCTTGCGAGTGCGTAGCCCTCCGCCGCTGGGACACCCGAGTCCGGCACACCCATGACGAGGTCTGCCTCCACCGGCTGCTGGGCAGCGAGCAGCTCCCCCATCCGGCGCCGTGCACCGTGGACCTCGCGCCCATAGAGCCTACTGTCGGGTCTGGCGAAATATACGAACTCGAAGATGCACAACCGGGGATCCACCTGGCCCGGATCGAACAATTGCTCGGAGCGAACCCCTGCGGCGTCGATGACCACCATCTCGCCTGGCTCGACCTCGCGTACGAACGCGGCACCGACCACATCGAGTGCCGGAGTCTCAGAAGCGAGCACCCAGCCCTCGGGCTCGCCAGGTGAGCCGAGCCGACCCAGGCACAGTGGCCTGAAGCCATGGGGATCCCTGACACCGATCACCCGGCCGGAATCGAGAAGCACGAAGGAGAAGGCGCCTTCGAGCATGGGAAGGACCACTCGCAAAGCAGACTCTAGATCCGAACCCGGAGAGCTCTCACGGATCCCGTGATCCCGCGCCCTGCTCACCCCGTTCACGCGGGCCGCGTCACCACTGGATGCGGGCACACTACTGGGTGCGGGCACGTAGGCAGCCGCTATCAGCTCGGCCACCAGGTCGCTGTCGGATGCCACTATGCCGGGCAGCATCCCCGCTGCCGAGAGCAGCTCGTCGGTGTTCGTTAGATTGCCGTTGTGACCGAGAGCGAAGCCCGTGTCGCCCACAGACCGGAACACGGGCTGGGCATTACGCCAGGTGGATGACCCGGTGGTGGAGTAACGGGTGTGCCCTATCGCCAGATCGCCTGGGAGGCATGCAACAGTCCGCTCGTCGAACACCTTCGTCACGAGGCCCATGTCCTTCACCACGGTGATGGCCTCACCATCGCTCACGGCCATGCCTGCCGACTCCTGACCCCGGTGCTGGAGTGCGAACAGGCCATCGAAGGTAAGCTGGGCCACCCCCTTGCCGGGGGCATACACACCGAACACACCACAGGCTTCCTTCACCGCGATGTCACCACCGAGGTCATGGAACGCCGATCTTCCGGCTTACGCACAAATCGTCCTCGCTGTCCGTAGCCGCAAATGCAGCCGCCGTCGCGACATGTGATCTTAGCGCTTCGAGGATGCACATGGGCCGGTAGCCTCTTCAGCAGTGATCGACCTCCACACCCACTCGACGGTATCCGATGGAACAGACCCCCCGCGACGGATACCGGAGCTGGCGGCGGCAGCAGGGCTGAGCGCCGTGGCACTCACCGACCACGACAGCCTGGCCGGGCTCGACGAGGCGGCTCGGAGCGCTGCCGACTGCGGGATCACGCTGGTCCGTGGCTGCGAGGTCTCCTGTCTCGCCCAGACGGGGGGATCGATGCACGTCCTGGCCTATTTCATCGAGCACGACGACGGGCCACTGCCCGACGAGCTCGCGCGGCTGCGCCACGACCGGGTGGAGCGTAACCAGCGCCTCGCCGCACGCCTCACCGAGGTCGGCATCCCGGTCGACTACCAAGCCCTGGTCGACGCTGCAGGTGGCGAGGAAGGGCTCGGACGTCCGCACTTTGCCCGCTACCTGGTTGACAACGGCATTGCCACCTCCATCCAGGATGCCTTCGACAGGTGGCTCGGCAGCGGCAAGCCAGCGTACGTCCCCAAGGCTCGAGTGCTCCCCGGCGACATAGCACGCCTTGCCCGGGCATCCGGTGGGGTGGCAGTCCTGGCTCACCCGCTCAGCCTCGGACTGGACACGGCGGGCCTGGAACACGTGGTCCGAGAGCTGGCAGCCTCGGGCTTCGTGGGAATAGAGGCGTTCTACGGGCGCTACTCCCCCGAAGAGCGCAGGGCGCTGGCCGAGTTGGCCGCCAGGACGGACCTGGTTGCCACGGGGGGATCCGACTACCACGGCACACTGAAGCCCGATCTGCAGGTCGGAGTCGGCACTGGAGATCTGGCCGTTCCCGACAGTGTGCTCGATGCCCTCGCTGCACGCCGCATCTGACCAGGACACACCGGCGAGCTCCTGGCGCGCGCCCACGAAGCACTGGCCGCAGCTACTGGCTGTTCGCCGCTATGACCGGCCGGTTCAGCACCACATCACCCATCGACCCGTGGAACTGCGCGTCACCGAACGAGTACACGTCGCCATAGCTCGTCATCAGCCAGTATCCACCCCCATCTCGGGTAGGGGCCACACCGACGACCGTGCCGGGACAGCCGCCCGGGATCTGGGGACATGAACCATAGAAGCGCGCGTCGCCGAAGGAGAAGATCCCTCCATCGGCCGCCACCAGCCAGTATCCGAACCCGCCGGGGGTAGGCGCGATGCTCACTACCGGTGCAGCAAGCCTAAGGTTGCCCACGCCGCCGAAATCGTGATAATAAGCGTCGCCGAACGGATAGACGTTGCCCGCCGAGTCGACCAGCCAGTATCCCTTGCCATCGGGCGTGGGGGCCATGCCAACGATCGGTGCCCCCCTGCAAATGCCGTACTGCGGGCAGGATCCCCAATACTGCGCGTCGCCGAAGGAGAAGATCCCTCCATCGGCCGCCACCAGCCAGTATCCCTTGCCATCGGGCGTGGGGGCCATGCCAACGATCGGCGAGCTCAGTGTCATCGCCCCTGTCGAGCCGTAGAAGCCCGCGTCGCCGAAGGCGAAGATACCTCCGTCCGAGGCGACCAGCCAGTAGCCGAGCCCGTCAGGCGTGGGGGCCATGCCAACCACTGGCTTGTTCAAGACCAGGTTCCCCGTGGAACCACAGAACGGCGCGTCGAAGCTGAACACGCCCCCGTCCGAGGCCGCTTCCCAGTAGCCATTGCCGTCCGTAGGGCCGGTGCACGTAGACACCGTGACCGGTGCGGAATAGAAGCTGGGCGGGCTCGATCCGGCAGGCCCGTCGGCGACGACCTGGAAGCTGTAGCTGCCTCCTGGCTGGAGCCCGGAGACCGTCGCCGACGACTGGGTCCCAGGAACTGTCACGGTCGCACCGCCAGGCTCCGCCGTGACCGTGTAGCTGAACGGTGCCGCCCCGGCAAACCCGGTGTCGGGTGTCCATGTGACTACAGCCCCCTGGACCCAGGGACGCGCGGCAACCCCCGTCGGGGCCTCTGGGAGGGTGACGCCCGTGACCTCGCGAATGCGATTGTCGCCTGTAGCCGCCTGAGCCTCGGTGGTCACGGGCTCATCGCCGGTGTCGGAGATGAAGAGGTTCCCGAGCGCGTCGATCGCAATCCCTCGCGGCTCCCACAGCGACGCGGAGGTGGCCGGGCCCCCGTCGCCGGAGAATCCCTGCCGGCCGTTGCCTGCAACGGTAGTGATCACGTCATTGCCTGCGTAGACCTCACGGACACGATTGTTCATGGTGTCAGCGATGAATACGTTGCCAAGGCCATCCACGGCAATTCCCGTGGGCCCATCGAGCTCCGCGGAGGTGGCCGGGCCCCCATCGCCGGAGAAGCCGGCCGTCCCTGTCCCCGCTACCGTATAGGCGTCACCGGTGAACATGTGAAATGTGAACATGGTGGCATCGTGGCTCGCCACCTCGACAACACTGTTGGAACCGGAGCATGTGACGAACAGATCGCCTGCCCCGTCGACTGCCAAGCCGCTTGGATCCGCCAGGGGCGTCTCCACCGCAGGCGTCCCATTGGCTGGGGAAGGTTGGGTCGTGCCTGTTCCAGCGTAGGTGTAGATGTCACCGGTTGCCTGGCTCAGGAACCTCACGCGATTGTCTCCGGCGTCGGCGATGAAGAGATTGCCCTGCGAGTCGAGTGCCAGGGAGGTCGGACCGTTCAACACAGCGCTCGTGCCGGCACAGCCATCACCTAGAGGGTCGACTGCGCCGGTGCAGGTGCCGTTGCCGCCGCCTGCAATCGTGTAGATCTGGTTCGCCATCATCGTCTGACCGAACTGGGTGACGACGTCCTGGTTCCCTCTTGGCGCAGGCACCTCGCGGATCGTGTTGTCCCCCGTGTCGGCTATGAAGATGTCGCCTTCAGAGTCCACGACGACATCCTGCGGCTGGCTCAGCCCTGCCAGGAAGGCGGGGCCGCCGTTGCCGGTGTAGCCGCGCACCCCACCGCCGACAGCCAGGTAGGTCTGCCCGGCGACCATGTTCACACCCTCCTGCATCGAGCTCTGCCCGGCAACCTCCCGGATCCGCTGGCTGTCGGTATCGGATATGAACAGGTTTCCATGAGCATCGAAGCTGATCCCGCTCGGATGGTTGAGCTCAACCTGCGAAGGCGCTCCGCATGGTCCTGCCGAAACGATGGGGCAGTCGCCTGAGGCGCCGGCTGCCCCTACCCGGAAGGGGATGGCGTTGGTCTGCGACGACACGCCGAACAGACCGGAGAACCCGTCTCCGGCTACGTTCGTGATCGTGCCACCGGGAGCTACCATCCGCACGTTGCCGGCGTCCGCGATCAGAAGGTTCCCCGCTGCATCGAAGGCAAGCGCTGTCGGGTAGTCCAGGGTGGCCTGGGTAGCCGGGCACCCGTCGCCTAGGGAATCGCCTGCCAGCGCGCAACCCTGCTGCGGCTGGCCAGGTGGGATTCCGGCCACCAGGGAAACGGTCCCGGTCGAGGCGCTCACCTCTTGAACCACGTTGTCGTAGTAGTTGACCGTGAGCAGATCACCCTGGGCATTGACCACCTGGCCTGCGGGGTCCGTCAGATCCACCTGGGTAGCCGGGCAGCCATCGCCGGCCGAATCGATTGCGCCGGAGCAGTTTGCCGAGGCCCCTCCCGCCACCGTGTATATGTCGCCCGCTGTCATCGATATGCCATAACGCGACTGGTCGGTGGCCGGAACCTCGAGCACGGGTGCCTGCGAGTTCAAGTCCTCACCGATGAACAGGTTCCCTTCGGGGTCGACATAGACGCCCTGGGGATAGTCCAGCTCCGCCTGGAGGGCCCCGGTTCCGTCGGGGGGTGGAGAGGTTCCTTCCTTGCCCACCATCCCTGCAACCGAATAGATATAGCCGGCCTGCATGCCCGGCGGCGCCCACGACGGCGGGTTCGACCCCCCACTGGCCACGATCCGCACCAGCCCATTAGTCTGATCGGCTATCAGCAGGTCGCCATTCGAGTCGAACGCGAGCCCGACCGGTCCGAGCAGGGTCGCCTGCGTGGCGGGACAGCCGTCACCGACACCGTCGTGTGGCGGGAGCTTGCCGCATACGTTGCCCTGATAGGCCCCGTTCTCGTATGGGATGCCGGCAATGGTGTAGATATCGCCTGCAACCATGTTGATACCGAACTGGGTATGGGTCGTTGCCGCCACCTCGCGCACCACATCATGGACCTGGTCCGAGATGAACAGGTCACCCTGGGCGTCGACGGCTATGCCGGCTATGGTGTCGAGCTCCGCGGAGGTCGCGGGACCCCCGTCGCCGGAGAAGCCCTCGATCCCATTGCCAGCGACCACGCGCTCTGCACCAGTCTGCAGGTCGACGGCGCGCACGACGTTGTTGGCGAAGTCGCTCAGGTACAGAGTAGAGCCCGACACTGCTATGTAATAGGGCGCCTGTCCGATATGGGTGGCCGAACCGCCACCCAACCCCCCCACGGCCGTCGTGATCGTCCCCTTGGGCAGCTCGCCTGCCATACGGGCCGCAAGTGGTGTGCCAGTGCGCTGTGTGCCAGTGCGCTGTGTGCCAGTGCGCTGTGCCACGGGGCCAAGGCTGGCCGACACCAAGCTGGTTGCACCCGTACCCGGCGCAATCCCACTCAGCATGCCGCCGCCTACTGCGGCAACGCTGAGCGCGGCCATGCCGAGGCGCGCCAAGCCAAGCTTGCCCAGGGACATGGCCACGGGTCGCGCCCTTCGCTCCGTGTACGACCTTGGTCGGGGCGTGCTGGTTCCAATCGCTATGTTCGACATCGCACCGTGAGCATCGGCACACCGGCTCGTGATCTTTACCTCCACGATCACGCTGTGCCCGCGTACGTCAATGCTCAGCCGGCAGCCAAATCACCAAGAAGGCCGGGAAGGAGCCCCTCCCAACGCTGGAGGGCATATTCGAGGTCGATATCGAACAGGCCGCTTGCCACCAATCTGTGACCGGTGGCCCTTCCGAGCAGCCGCGCAGGAATGCCGGTCTCTGCGGCCCGATCGAGAACCGCATCCGGCCGCTCGGTGCACACAACCACGCGACTCGGGGATTCCGAGAACGCCTCGGCATGGCTATCAATCCCCGACACCTCGAACCCGACGCCGGAGTGCAGGGCACACTCGGCCAGCGACACCGCCAGACCTCCCTCGGACACGTCATGCACTCCCCCGAGCAGTCCGGGTTCCGCTGCAAGCGCCGTCACGAGTCCAACGAGCCGCTCGTGTGCCTCTAGGTCGAGCGGCGGCAGCACCCCTCCACGGTGGCCATGGAGGTCCACGGCCCAACGCGATCCGCCGAGCACGGGGTCCGTCTCACCCAGCAGGACGATGGCCTGTCCTTCCACCAGGATCGGCTCGGGGGGCCGCTTGTCCAGGATCTCGATCACACCGAGGACCGCCACCACCGGCGTGGGGTCTATATCCTCGCCTCCGCTCTCGTTGTAAAGGCTGACATTCCCGCCGACGACCGGAATGCCGAGAGCCCGGCTCGCCTCTGCCATCCCGTCGATCGCCTGCGACAGCTGCCACATCACCTCGGGATGCTCCGGATTGCCGAAGTTGAGGCAGTTCACCAGTGCCACGGGACGCGCTCCGCTGCAAGCCACGTTCAAAGCCGACTCCGCCACCAAGGAGGCCGTCCCGACGTAGGGATCGACGGCACACCAGCGATGATTGGAATCAGTGGACAGTGCCAGACCCCGGCGGGAGGACGGCAGCCCCGGGGCCGCCAGGCGCAGCACAGCGGCATCCCCGCCGGGCCCCACCACCGTGTTCAGGAACAGCTGATGGTCGTACTGCCGGTAGACCCACGAGGTATCGACCATCATCGTGAGGAGGTCTTCCCCGCAGTCCGCAGGAGCCGGCAGGCGGCTGGGATCGTCCCCCCGCCGTTCGTCGAGGTCTCCAGGCGGGGAGATCGGCCGGTCGTAGAGCGGAGCGTCGTCGGAAAGCGATGCTGCCGGTACGTCGGCGAGGATCTCACCTGTAAGGCTCGACCGGATCCGCAGCTTCCCCACCGGGGCCGTGGACTGGCCCGGCGTCGGAGCGGCTGCCGGGGCCGTGACCTTCCCGACGACGGTCGCACGGACCTCCCAGCGCCGGCAGACCTCCTCCAGCGCTTCGAGATCACCCGGGGAGACTATGGCTAGCATCCGCTCCTGGCTCTCCGAGGTCATCACCTCAACGGGTTCCATCCCAGGCTCCCGCAACGGAACGGCTGCCACATCCACGTCCATCCCCATGCCTGCACGAGCCGCCGTCTCCGACGTCGCGCATGCAAGACCGGCACCACCGAGATCCTGGATGCCGACCACCAGGCCACGATCGAGCAGTTCGAGGCAAGCCTCTATGAGGCGCTTCTCCTCGAACGGATCACCCACCTGCACGCTAGGCCTCTTGGTGATCTCCTCCCCGCCTCCCGGTGCGGCAGTAAAGCCCGCCGAGGCGAGCACGCTCACCCCGCCGATCCCGTCACGACCCGTCGCCGAGCCGAGCAGCACTGCCAGGTTCCCCTCTCCCGAGGCTCGACCCAGTACCAGGCGCTCCTTGGGCATCACACCGAGGCACAGAACGTTCACGAGTGGGTTGCCCCTGTAACAGGGTGCCACGGTGAGCTCACCCCCGACGGTAGGCACCCCGACGGAGTTGCCGTAGCCCGAGATGCCTGCCACGACCCCTTCGGCAACCCAACGACTATGGGGATCGTCCAGAGGACCGAAGAACAGTGGATCCATAAGCGCCACAGGACGGGCACCCATCGTGAAGATGTCCCGCAATATGCCCCCGACACCGGTTGCCGCACCCTGGTATGGCTCGACCGCCGAAGGGTGATTATGGCTCTCGATGCGTATCGCAACGGCTATACCATCGCCAACATCTATCACGCCGGCATTCTCGCCAGGGCCAACCAGTATCTCAGGACCTGTCGAAGGCAAGCGACGTAGGTGCAGGCGTGAGGATTTGTATGAGCAATGCTCACTCCACATGACCGCGTACATCGCAAGCTCGAGGCGCGTAGGTGCGCGCCCCAGGATTTCCTCGATCTTGCCGGCCTCGTCATCGGTGAGCCCCAGCTCCCTATGGAGTTGAACATCAGAACCGCTCGGGTCGACGTGGGGCATCGCTGAACAGCTTATCGCATGCCATGCACGAGCAGCCACGGGCAATGTGCAAGCATCAACCCGAAAAATGCGCACGGCGATTCACAATGAAACGACAGACGCTGTCTTGCACAGTCGGGATCAGTAGCAGCATAATGATTGCTATGGCCAACGCGAAAACGCGCAAGCGAACTCCTATGTCCGATGATCACAAGGCCGCCCTTGCTCGAGGGCGTGAAGAGGGGCGTGCCGTGCGCCTTTACCTGGAAGCAATCGAGCAGCACCGGCCCCGCCGGGGACGTCAGCGCAACCAGGCCGGCATGGAGCGCCGCTTGGCCACCATCCAAGCCAAGCTGCCAGAAGCCGACCCCTTGTCACGACTGCACCTCATACAGGAGCAAGCAGATCTCGAAGCAGAGCTCAAGCGATCGGGAACCACCGACCTCGACTCGCTCGAGAAGGACTTCGTCAAGGTTGCCAAGGCCTACAGCGAGAGGAAGGGGATCGGTTACGCTACCTGGCGCTCAGCAGGGGTGAGTGCGGCCGTTCTCCAGAAGGCCGGCATCATGCGCACGGGACGTGCACCTCGAACAGCGAAAGGTGGCCCCGCGGGTCGCACCAAGTCCTGAGCTCGACCTGGTGTCGGCTACGCCAGCCGTTTGGCGCAAATCCCACCATGGCAGAAGAATCCGGCTCAGTCGCCCAGCGCTACCTCTGCCGTGTCGGCAGCAGCCAGCAAAGAGCGCAGCAAGACGATGCCATCGGTGGAACCTGTCAGCTCATCTGCAGCCCGCTCGGGATGAGGCATCAGCCCGACCACGTTTCCTTCCCTGTTGCAGATCCCCGCTATGTCGTCAATCGAGCCGTTCGGATTGTCGACGTAGCGAAGTACGATACGACCCTCGTCACGCAACTCAGCCAGCGTGGAGCGGTCACAGGTGTAGTTTCCCTCGAAGTGATTGATCGGGATCTGCAGGACCCTCCCGACCTCCACACCGGCGGTTATCACCGACAGGGCCGAGGATACCCTGACGCCCACTGTGGTACATATGAACCTAAGTCCCCTGTTCTTCTGGAGCGCTCCTGGCAGCAGTCCTGCCTCGGTTAGCACCTGGAACCCGTTGCATATACCCACAACCGGCCCGCCCGCAGCAGCGAAATCGGCGACGGCATCCATAACCGGGGAAAATCGGGCTATGGCCCCAGGCCGGAGATAGTCACCGTGCGCGAAGCCTCCTGGCAGCACGAGGGCGTCATAGCCACCAAGTGACCTGGTCCCGTGCCATACGAGCTCCGTCTCACCACCCAGGGAAGCGAGCACTCCCGCCACGTCGTGCTCGCAGTTGGTACCCGGGAACACGACAACACCCACTCGCGCGCTCACTGACCGATGGCCCCCCCGCCAGCCGCAGCTTGCCCGCCAGCCGCCGGCGCCGATCCTAGGACCGTGACCTCGACATCCTCGATCACAGGATTGGACAGCAGGCGCAGGGCCACCTGGGAGGCGACCTGCTCGGCATCCTGGATACGGGCAGCCTCGACCACCATCCGGATCGCCTTGCCTACGCGTACCTGCCCGATGCCCGTGAACCCGAGCGCAGGAAGCGCTCGCTCGATCGTGGCACCTTCGGGATCCGCTATTCCCTGGCGCAAGCGAACCTCCACCAGAACATCAAACCTCATCGGATCAGCACTCCCGTCAAAGGGCCCACCGGTCCATCGACCAGCGGGCTTTTACAAGTGGCCTGGTCAATCACCGGCGCCGTACCAGCTCGACAGGGCTCTTCCGGTTATCTTCTCGTAAGCTGCCGCATATCGCTCGGACGTGGCCCTCACGACCTCCTCGTCCAGAGGTGGGGGGGGCGGGCTCTTGTCCCAGCCACTCGCTTCCAGCCAGTCCCTAAGTGGCTGCTTGTCGAACGACGGTGGGGTGGAACCTGGCTCCCAGCCTTCCAGCGGCCAGAAGCGCGAAGAGTCGGGCGTCAGCACTTCGTCACAGATCGCCAGCTCACCAGCTATGAACCCCAGCTCGAACTTGGTATCCGCCACCACTATCCCGCATTGCCGTGCCCGGTCGGCAGCTC